>NZ_LIWR01000001.1 GCF_012978815.1 Campylobacter sp. RM16189
CTATCAGGATGATATACCATGCTTTTTGTATTCATATCTATGATAAACACTATGCCGCTTGGACTGTCTTTTATCTTACTTAGAGATTTTCCAAGCTCATCTATAAGCATATCTATACCAAGGACAGCAGCTACTTTTCCTTCTATCATAACAGGTTTAATAACGCTCATCACCAAAAGACCTTTTGACTTGGTTACATAAGGAGCCGTAAATGCGAGTCCTCCTTTAGCAACAGCTGTTTTATACCAACCGCGAGTCCTCGCATCATACTGTTTATTTTGAGAGTTAAATACCGATATTTTAGGATCTCTTCTATCGTTAGCAAAAGATATGCTAATCATCTCGCCATCATTTGCAAATCCTATAAAAAACTCCTCCAAATTCATAAAGTTTGTGATATTTGCAAGGTCTTTTTGAAGAGCCTCTCTATCGCCCAAAAAAAGCTCTTGATTTTTCTCAAGATAGCTCACAGCATCCTCTACCGCTTTTATCCTACTACTCATATACTCATCAACAAATATGCCGCTCGCAAGAGTTGTTGACTCCTTTGAAATCTCCGTCACATCTAAAACTGAATTTTTAGTTTTATTGTAATTTATAACCGCCATTATAGTAAATGCTATAGATAGTAAAACAAATATAAATAAAGCTATCTTTGATGAAATTTTTCTAAACACGTTTAACTCCATTTTTTAAATTTCTTATATTAATTTTATCTTTTGCTTTTTTCTTGAACTTGCCTGATAAAATGCTTTGCATTTTCAACAGGTATATCAGGTAAAATTCCATGCCCCAAGTTAAATATATGAGGCGCACCATTCATCACGCTTAAAATTTTATCCACTCCCTCATCAATCGCAGATTTTGAGTATAGTCTAGTAGGCTCCATGTTTCCTTGAAGCACAAATTTCGGGCTTAGTTTTGCTTTAGCAAGCTCTATCGGAGTGCTCCAATCCACGCCAAAAACCTCGAAATTTCCATCTATCCTATCAAGATATCCGCTTATACCCTTTGGAAATACGATAACGGGAATTTGCGGAAATTCGGCCTTAAGCGCATCAACTACCTCCAAGATGTATTTAAACCCGAATTCAAAATATGCACTCATCTCAAGCGCCGCCGCCCAGCTATCAAAAATTTGCACCGCATTTACGCCCGCTTTAATCTGCTCTTTCATATAGCCGATAAGCGCGGCGGTAACTTTAGCTAAAATTTGATGCATAAATTCGGGATTTGAGTATAAAAGCTTCTTGCTAACGGCATAAGTTTTCGTCCCGCCGCCTTCAATCATATAAGTAGCTATCGTCCAAGGAGCGCCGCAAAAGCCGATTAACGCTTTATCCTGAGCCAAATTTTCGCGAGTTAGCTTGATCGTATCATAAACATAGCTTAAATTTTTGATTGATTTTTGCACGTCAAGCCTGTCTAAATCCTCTTTTGTCTTGATCGGATCGCTAAAAATAGGCCCCTCGCCTTGCACAAATTTAAGATCCATGCCCATTTCAAGCGGCACAACCAAGATATCGCTAAAAAGTATCGCCGCATCAACACCTAAAATATCAACAGGCTGGATGGTTACTTCGCTTGCCTTTTTATAATCCTTACAAAGTGATAAAAAATCT
The DNA here is from genome assembly GCF_012978815.1 of Campylobacter sp. RM16189. Lineage (NCBI taxonomy): Bacteria > Pseudomonadati > Campylobacterota > Epsilonproteobacteria > Campylobacterales > Campylobacteraceae > Campylobacter > Campylobacter sp. RM16189. The sequence goes on from NZ_LIWR01000001.1 coordinate 1,623, forward strand.
CCCGCCGACTTGCGAACCGCCATATATTCAGGCAGATAGCGCCCTGCCTGACGCATCATCCACACAGGGGTATAAGGCGTAGGTCTTTTGAAACAAGCATCTACAAATATCATTAAATTTCCTTTAAATTTTTACCGATTGTATCACATTTATTATTAAAGTATTTAAAATTTGACAATAAGCCGAGTGTTATTTTATGCATATTTTAAACTTTCATTTACCAAATATTTTAAATATTCACTCCATATCGGCAATTTTAAAATTTATTTTAATTCTATTCTTGATTAAAATCATTAATTTTCTTAAATAAAATTTAAAAACAAAGCGAGATTAAGAGCCTAAAACCCTTAGCTCGTCAAGTAAATTTTGTAAATTTATACAAGAGAGTTTGTTTTGCATAGCGTTTTGCGCGGCTAAAAAATGTCCGCTTAGCAAATTTTGAATTTGCCCGCCGAGAGGACAAGCGGCAGGGGATTTTTGATGTATTTTAAAAAGCTCTTTTTGATCCGAATTTACAGCGTTATAAATATCTAGTAGCGTAATTTCGCTTGGCTGTTTTAGCAAGGATAGTCCGCCTACACCGGGAGAAGTTTTTATCAATTTGGCTTTTTTCAAAAGAGCCGTGATATTTCTTACGATTACGGGGTTTACTCCTATGCCTTCAGCCAGAAATTCGCTAGTGTTTTTATCCTCTTTAAAAAACTCGACACTCAAAAGAATATGAACCGCAATTGAAAATTTTTGCCCTATTTGCATTTTTACCTAAAAATATTTTTTCGTTATTCTAGCTAAAAATAGCAAATTTTACGGGCAAAAACATAAATTTCAGCCGCTTACCGCAGTTAGGCATCTATTTATATGATTTTGGTTTTTTATCTCGTCAATTATCGCCAAAGCAAGATCAGGATAGCTTATGTAGCTTTGGTTGCTTGAATTTAAAATAAGCTCATCGCTTCCGATTTTATATTTACCAGTTCTAGCTCCGCCTTCATCGTAATTTAGAGCAGGCGAAACATAAGTCCAAAGTGTATCTTTTCTATCTTTTAGCTCATAAAACGATCCTGCATCAGCCTTTGCTACATCTAGGTATTCAGGCGGAAAATCAGGTGCATCCATTAGCATTACTTTGCGGTCGCTATCTACATAAAGCGTTCCCGCTCCGCCCACGATAAACAGCCTAGTTTTGCTACCGCTAAGAAGATCGGCAAGATGCTTGGTGTGCTTTGCATGAAGATGAAAAGTCTCTTTCGTCCATACGGCAAATGCGCTTATAACTACGTCAAATTCGCTCAAATCTTCTTTATTAAGCTCAAACACGTCTTTATAAACAACCTTAACTTTATCGTTTTTATACTCTTTGTTTCGCACGATAGCGGTTACTTCATAACCTTGAAGCAAGGCTTCTTTTACCAACTCTTTGCCACTCTTTCCGTTTGCGCCTATGATAGCTACTTTTTTCATTTTAGATCCTTTAAAATTTTGTTGTAATGTTTTTAATTACAACTTACGAGCGAAGTCTATCTAATTTTTATTGTAATGTCAATAGTTACAACTAATTTTAAATTTGACATCAAATTTAAAAGCCTATAAAATTTAGCTTAACTCAAACAAAGGAATTTCATGCAAAATAGCGCTTTTAAAACGCTAAAGTTCATCGCCAAGCAAAATTTCAAAAAGCTATTTTTAGCATTTAGTTTGGTGCTTGCCGAAAATGGACTGTTTCTCATATATCCGCTACTAGCAGGTATCGCCATAAACGCCATCATAGAAGGTAAAGTCTTGCTAGCGCTTACCTATTCGCTTATGGTCTTTATAGGATGGGGCATAGGAGCTGCAAGACGCAGGATTGATACGCAGGTCTTTACTAAAATTTATGCAGATCTTGCCGTAAAAGTGATAATGAATGAAAAAGCAGAGTCCAAAGACGACTCCGTAATAATAGCAAGAGCGAATTTATCGCGTGAATTTGTGGATTTTTTCGAGCAGCACTTCCCTATGCTTTTTACGTCGGCGGTTTCTATTTTCGGCTCTGTTGCTATGCTGTTTTTTATCGAATTTTACGTAGGTTTGGTGACATTTATAGCTATTATTATTTTTGCTCTTTTGCTGCCAAGATACATAAGCAAAAACGATAAACTCTACTTAAGGCTAAACAACCAGATAGAAAAAGAGGTTAGCAGGATAAAAGAAGCTAGAGAAAACAAGCTAAAAAGGCACTACAAGCTACTTTCGCTGTTAAGAGTAAGAATATCAAACCGCGAAGCCATGAGTTTTTTGATTATCGGAGTAGGCGCGGGTATTATCTTTGCTATAGCGATCGCCCTGCTTGCAAGCACTAAGGCAAACGCAGGACATATTTACTCGGTGATAACATATCTGTGGACATTTGCCATAAGCCTTGATGACGCGCCAAACCTCATCGAGCAGTTTTCAAAACTAAAAGATATAGGCAGACGTATAAATGCTCAAATTTAGCGAAAAATAAAAGATTTTTTGGCAAAATAAGACAAATTTTAAAACACAAGAGCAAATTTTAATGAAAAACATAAGAAATTTCAGCATCATCGCCCACATCGACCACGGCAAAAGCACTCTTGCAGACCGCTTGATCCAAGAGTGCGGAGCAGTAAGCGACCGCGAGATGAGCAGCCAGATAATGGACACGATGGATATCGAAAAAGAGCGCGGCATCACGATAAAAGCTCAAAGCGTAAGGCTTGAATATAATCTAAACGGCGAAAAATTTATCCTAAATCTAATCGACACTCCGGGCCACGTCGACTTTAGCTACGAAGTAAGCAGAAGCCTTGCAAGCTGCGAAGGAGCGCTGCTTGTGGTTGATGCAAGCCAAGGGGTCGAGGCTCAAACGATCGCAAACGTCTACATCGCGCTTGAAAACAACCTTGAAATCATTCCCGTGATAAATAAAATCGACCTTACGGCAGCAGACCCTGAGCGCGTAAAAAACGAGATAGAGCACGTTATCGGACTTGACTGCTCAAATGCTATTGAAGTAAGCGCAAAGAGCGGAATAGGCATAAAAGAGCTCGCCCAAGCCATCATCACGAGAATTCCGCCGCCTCACGGAGAGCTAAAAAGTCCGCTTAAGACGCTGATTTACGATAGTTGGTTTGACAACTACCTTGGCGCGCTGGCTCTTGTGCGCGTATACGACGGCGAGTTATCCAAAAACGACGAAATTTTGGTTATGGGAACGGGCAAAAAGCATATCGTGCTTGATCTTATGTATCCAAACCCAATCGCGCCGATTAAGACAAGCAAGCTAAGCGCGGGCGAAGTAGGCATAGTCGTGCTTGGACTTAAAAACGTAAGCGACGTACAGGTAGGAGATACGATAACGCTTGCTAAAAATCCGCTTAAAGAGCCGGTCGGCGGCTTTGAGCGAGCAAAGCCATTTGTATTTGCAGGACTTTATCCGATAGAAACGGACAAATTTGAAGATCTGCGCGACGCTCTTGATAAGCTTAAGCTAAACGACAGCTCCATAAGCTACGAGCCCGAGACTTCTGTGGCTCTTGGATTTGGCTTTCGCGTTGGATTTTTGGGACTGCTTCACATGGAGGTCATCAAAGAGCGTTTGGAGCGTGAATTTGACCTTGATCTGATAGCAACTGCACCGACCGTAACATACGAAGTTATCCAGACAGACGGGCAAATTTTAGAGATTCAAAACCCAAGCCAGCTTCCGCCTGTAAATAAAATCGAGATGATCAAAGAGCCTTACGTACGCTCGACCATCATCACGCCGAGTGAATTTTTAGGCAATATCATCACGCTTTTAAACAACCGCCGAGCGATTCAGACTAAGATGGACTACATAACACCAGAGCGTGTGTTGCTTGAATACGATATACCGATGAATGAGATCGTTATGGACTTTTACGATAAGCTAAAATCAAGCACAAAAGGCTACGCGAGCTTTGATTATGAGCCTAGCGAGTACCGCGAAGGAGATCTAATAAAGCTTGATATCAAGGTTGCCGGCGAAACGGTTGATGCACTATCCATCATCGTGCCTGAAAGCAAGGCGCAAAGCAAGGGTCGCGACTTCGTAAAAGCGATGAAAGAGATCGTGCCAAGGCAGCTCTTTGAAGTGGCTATCCAAGCAAGTATCGGAAATAAAATCATAGCGCGCGAGACGGTTAAGTCAATGGGCAAAAACGTCACCGCCAAGTGCTACGGCGGTGATATCACGCGTAAGAGAAAATTGCTTGAAAAGCAAAAAGAGGGCAAAAAAAGAATGAAAGCCATAGGCAAGGTAAATTTACCTCAAGAGGCGTTTTTAAGCGTGCTTAAGATAGATTAAGGCTTAAATTAGGGCTAAATTTCGCAGGCGGAATAAAATTTGCTTTGATTAATATAAAATTTTAAGGATACAGAATGAAATTTAAGACGATTTTTTTGATGATAGCGGCGGCTTTTTTATTTTTAGGTTGCTCTTCAAAGACAAGCGACGGACCTGTTTTAGCCGGCAACGTCTTTAGCTCATCTTCAAGCGATGCTAAATTTCACTTCGAAGAAGTCATGAAGATCCCTGTTGATTGCAGCTCCTGCAAGGGCTCGGGAGACACGGTAACGATAAACGGCACAAAATACAGAAGCGACGTTGCCATAAAATGCTGCCTTAAAAAAAATATGATAGACACGAAAGTCGCGCTTAAAAAGATCTATTTACACAGGATAACCGACGAAAGAGAGGATGTTCAAAGCATAAAATACATAAGAGCCAACGGAAGCACGGTTATATTTAACTCAAATCCAAGGCTTGAGCTTTTATTTTATATGTTTTTAAAGCAAGAGCTACTCTCGCGAGGCATCCTTGTAGTAGAAGATCAAACCTCGCCTTACACTTATAGACTGGATTTTGCCTTTACCGAGCTTAAAGGCGTTTACAGCAGAAACCAAGAGCAGCTAAATTCTCAGCTTTTTGGCGTGCTTAAGATCAAAAATATAAACTTCAGCAGAATGCTAAACATCACTACAAAACAAGAGGTAAAAAAGCTTGCAGCAAGCAGGACAGGACAGTTTGACATCTACGTATCCTTGCTGGTAAAACAAGCAGCCAACAAGGTCGCGGAAGAAATTTCAAAGATGTAAGGTAAATTTATGAAAAAATACATCCTGTCGGTCTTGATCGCTTTTGCTTTTTTAGGCTGCTCTCAAAGAAGTGATGTGATAAATTTAAGCCCATATCAATCAAATTCAAGCAACCTAGGATTCAATAGACAGATTCATATAAATAGCGTAACAGATATGCGCCAAAACAAAAGTGTAATAGCTACAATTACCGATTCAAAGGGAAGTGTCAGCGAGTATGTCACACTTCAAAACGATATTAAAGCTTGGCTACAAGACGGCATCACAAACGAGCTAGTAAGGCTTGGTGGAAATGTGAGTAATTTTTCAAACGATCTAATAGTAGATATAAAGATAGTTGAACTAAGGGCCAATTTAAGCGGATATGGCAGTGATAACCTAAAAGGCAATGCTAAACTCCTGCTTACAATTAAAAAAGGAGAGACTACTATTACAAAAAACGTAGCCCAAAGCCAGACAAAATTTGCACTTATTCACACAAGCGGAGTTTTTGATAAATTTTTGAATGAGCTTTTAAGCGATATTGTAAAAAGAGCTGCTCTTCAAATTATAAAAAGCTAGATGCGTTGTGTTAATTGTGGAAATTTTAACCTAAAAATAATCTGCAAAACTTGCGCTAATCATCTTCAAAACTCATCTTTAAGAACTAGAGTTTTAGAGGATGAGTTTAAAATTTACAGTTTTTTTGATTATTCTGAAATTAAAAATTTGCTCGCCTCAAAACATAAATTTCACGGGAATTTCGTTTATAAATTTTTAGCAAATTTAAGCTTTAAACAGTTTGCTAAAGAGTTTAAATTCGGCTCTTTTATAAATGCGGTTGCGATAGATGATAGAGTTAAGTTTGACTATTCTCACACGGCAATTTTAGCAAGAGCTCTTAAAAATAAGGAGATAAAGCCACTTTATGCCAGCTTACATGCGACTTCAAATTTAACCTATGCAGGAAAAAACTTAGCCTATCGCCTCAAAAATCCAAGAAATTTTAAAATCAACAAAAAGCCCAAATTTCCAGTTATCCTAGTCGATGACATAATAACCACAGGCACAACAATTTTAGAAGCCAAAAACACACTTGAAAAAGCTGGAGTTCAAGTACTATTCGCACTAGTATTAGCCGATGCAAAGTATTAGTATTTAGCAACTTTTTATCAAATTTCAGCTAAAATCTATGAGTTAATTTTAAGGATACAAATGGAAAATATATTTGAAGCAAATCAAGATATCGAAGTTATAGACATCGAAGACTCTATAAAAGCAAGCTATCTAGACTACTCTATGAGCGTCATCATCGGACGCGCACTTCCTGACGCAAGAGACGGCTTAAAACCTGTTCACAGAAGAATTTTATACGCTATGAACGACCTTGGCGTAGGCTCAAGAAGCCCGTATAAGAAATCAGCCCGTATAGTCGGCGACGTCATCGGTAAATACCACCCACACGGCGATACAGCCGTATATGACGCGCTTGTTCGTATGGCTCAGCCATTTTCTATGAGATATCCAAGCGTTGACGGTCAAGGAAACTTTGGTTCGGTTGATGGCGACGGTGCGGCGGCGATGCGTTATACGGAAGCTAGAATGACAAATTTGGCTGAAGAGCTTCTTCGCGATATAGATAAAGACACGGTTGATTTTATTCCAAACTACGATGACAGCACCGTTGAGCCGGATGTTTTGCCTAGCAGAGTTCCGAATTTGCTTTTAAACGGTTCAAGCGGTATAGCGGTAGGTATGGCTACAAACATCCCTCCGCATAGTCTTGATGAGCTGATAAGCGGACTTTTGCTGGTTCTTGATAATAAAAACGCAACTCTTGAAGAGGTTATGGAGCATATCAAGGGTCCTGATTTCCCGACAGGCGGTATAATATTTGGCAAAAAAGGCATTATCGAAGCTTACAAAACAGGTAGAGGTCGCGTAAAGATAAGAGCAAAAACCCATATCGAAAAAAAGCCAAACAAGGACGTGATAGTAATTGACGAGCTTCCTTACCAAACAAACAAGGCTCGCTTAATCGAGCAAATAGCCGATCTTGTTAAAGAAAAACAGATAGAGGGCATTAGCGAAGTGCGCGATGAGTCCGATAGAGACGGAATTCGCGTAGTTATTGAGCTTAAACGCGATGCGATGAGCGATATCGTGCTAAACAATCTCTTTAAATCTACAACTATGGAGAGCACCTTTGGCGTCATAATGCTTGCGATAGATAACAAAGAGCCTAAAATTTTCGGTCTTATCGATCTGCTTAAGTTATTTTTAAATCACCGCAAGACGGTTATAATAAGACGCACTATTTTTGAACTTCAAAAAGCACGCGCAAGAGCCCATATCTTAGAGGGCCTTAAAATCGCGCTTGATAATATCGATGAAGTAATAGAACTTATAAAAAATAGCCCCGATACGACTTCGGCCAGAGATGGATTGATGGCGAAATTTGGGCTTAGTGAGCTTCAGTCAAATGCGATTTTGGATATGAGACTAAGCAAACTAACCGGTCTTGAGCGCGAAAAACTTGATAACGAGCTTCAAGAACTACTATCCGAGATAGCAAGACTTGATGAAATTTTAAAGAGTGAAACACTTCTTGAAAAGCTAATAAAAGAAGAGCTAATCGAAATAAAGAGCAAATTTAAAGTTCCTCGCGTGACCGAGATCGTCGATGACTACGATGATATCGACATCGAAGATCTTATCCCTAATGAAAACATGGTTGTAACCATCACTCACCGCGGATATATAAAACGCGTGCCAAGCAAGCAGTACGAGAAGCAAAAACGCGGTGGCAAGGGTAAAGTGGCTGTGACAACTTACGATGATGATTTTATCGAAAGTTTCTTTACTTCAAACACTCACGATACGCTGATGTTTGTGACCGATCGCGGACAGCTCTACTGGCTAAAAGTTTATAAAATTCCTGAAGGAAGCCGCACGGCTAAGGGTAAAGCGGTAGTAAATCTAGTTCAGCTTCAGCCTGACGAAAAGATAAAAGCGATCATTCCGACAACTGATTTTAACGAAAACAAATCGCTTGCTTTCTTTACGAAAAACGGTGTAGTAAAACGCACAAATTTAAGCGAGTTTAAAAACATCCGCTCTATCGGTGTTCGCGCTATCAGCCTAGATGAAAACGACGAGCTAGTCACAGCGCTAATCGTCGAAAGCGACGAAAATGAATTTATACCGTCTATAAGTGATGATGAAAGCGTAGAGGTGGTGCAAGAAGAGCAAATTCAAGATGAAAATTTAGATGAAAACGCTGATAACGTAGCGGCAGGAAAGATGCTATTTATCGTTACTAAAAAAGGAATGTGCCTTAAATTTAACGTTAGCAAAGTTCGCCAGATGGGAAGAACTGCTCGCGGCGTAACCGGCATTAAATTTAAAGAGTCAGGCGATGAAGTCGTAGGCGCAGCAGTAATCGAACACAACGAACAAGAGGTGCTTAGCATATCTCAAAAAGGTATCGGTAAGCGCACAACTGCTGAAGAGTACCGCCTAACAAACCGCGGCGGCAAGGGCGTAATATGCATGAAGCTAAACAACCGCACAGGCGATCTGGTAGGCGTTGTGATGGTTGATGAAGAGCAAGACCTGATGGCGCTAACTTCAAGCGGAAAGATGATAAGAGTCGATATGCAAAGCATCAGAAAGGCCGGACGTAACACAAGCGGTGTAATCGTCGTAAACGTAGACGGTGATGACGTAGTAAGCGTAGCGAAATGCCCTAAAGAAGAAAGCGACAGCCAAGAGTTTGAAGCAGGCGAAGAAAACGGCGAAGATAGCGGTAGTATTTTGGAATAAATTTTGCTTAATCAAATGAAATTTATAAAAAGGTTATAAAATGAAGAGTTTTTATGTTGCGATAGTTGGCGTAGCTATGCTGATCATGAGTGGTTGTTCTAGCAAGGATGTTACTGCAAATATGGCACAGCAAGATGTTGTTGTCCAAAAAGTCGATAAAGACGATATCAGAGATGTGATGAGACAAGAGAAGATGATATATGACACAGCTCCGGTGGAAGCTTCTTTTAGCGCTGTTGGAGAGGGCATAGCACCGCTTAACACAGTCTCTCAAGCTCAGTCTTTAGCCCTTGCAAAACGTGCGGCGATAGCTGATGCGCACAGACAGCTTGCGGAAAAACTTTACGGCGTTAAAATAAACTCAAAAGATACAGTAAGAGACGCGATGCTAAGGGACTCAACTATCACAGCCCAAGTAAGCGGTCTTATCAAAAACGCCTCTATAGTCGAGCACGACTTCAAAGATGGTTTGTATCGCGTTAGAATGGAACTTAAGCTAGATCAAAGCAAGTGGCAAGAAATTTTTGCTTATTAATCCTTATAATAACCAATTTTTTTGGCTCGGAGGAGTTTATCCTTTGGGCCAAAATTTCTACTAAAAATCACATTGTAAATTACGAAAATTTCGCTATCTCAAAGGCTATGGTTTTAACCGGTCTTGAAGATGAGTTTTTGTGCGAAATAGATGAAGAAAAAGATAAAAAAGATAGCGCTTTAGAGTATTTAAATTTACATAAAGAAAAGCTGTTTGAGTGCTTTTTGTCACAGAAATTTAAGGTTCAGGACTTCTATACTCACAGCCAAAATCCACAAGGAATAAATCTACACACCAAAACGGATACTACGCTTTTGCCGATTCGATTTACTATTAAATTTAAGCCAAATTCTGCTATTATCGGCGTATTTAAGATAAAAGAGTAGGTTATGAATGTAGTCATTGTCGAAGATGACATAAATATGCGAAAATCCCTTGAAATAGCACTTGGCGAATACAAAGAGCTAAAAATAAAAAGCTACAAAAGTGCCGTTGAAGCGCTTAAAAAGATGAGCGATGAGACTGATCTTATCATAACCGATATAAACATGCCTACGATGGACGGACTGGAGTTCATAAAGACGCTGGATGGCAAATTTGATGTGATCATCATGACGGGCAACGCCACCCTTAACAAAGCTATCGAGAGTGTTAGGCTTGGAGTAAAAGATTTTTTAACAAAGCCTTTTGATGTCCAAACTCTTTATCAGGCTATAAAAAGAGTTGAAATTTTAAATCAAAAAACGCCTTCAAATTTAAAAAAACAAAGCGAAAAAAAAGAAGAAACTAAAGGCGACTTCTACGCTACTTCACCAAAGCTTGATAAGGCTTTAAACATAGCCAAAAAAGCGGCAGCAACGGACGTAAGCATAATGCTTATGGGCGAAAGCGGGGTTGGCAAAGAGCTCTTTGCAAATTTCATACATAAAAACTCGCCTCGCGCGAACAAGCCTTTTATCGCGCTAAACATGGCAGCCATCCCTGAAAATCTCATAGAAAGTGAGCTTTTTGGCTTTGAAAAGGGAGCTTTTACCGACGCTTCCGCGCAAAAAAAAGGTCAATTTGAGCTTGCGGACGGCGGAACTTTGTTTTTAGATGAGATCGGCGAGATGCCTATATCTCTTCAACCAAAGCTTCTGCGTGCACTGCAAGAGCGCGAGATAACAAGGCTTGGCGCAACTAAAAGCACGAAGATAGACGTTAGGATCGTATGTGCGACTAATGCAAATTTAGAAAATTTGATAAAACAAGGCAAATTTAGAGAAGATCTCTTTTACCGACTAAATACTATCCCGGTGCTCATCCCACCGCTTAGAGAGCGAAAAGAGGAAATTTTACCAATCGCAAAAAAAGCGCTTGAAGGCTCATGCGCCGAATTTGGCTTTAACGCTAAGAAATTTTCAAGAGAAGCCGAAGCCGAACTTGAAAGCTACGAATTTCCTGGCAATATAAGAGAGCTTATCTCGGTAGTTCAAAGAGCTGCGATAATGAGCGAAGGCGAAGAAATTTCAGCCGCAGATCTATTTTTACAAGCTAGAAGGGTAAAAGATAAAGAGACGATCAAGCAAGAGCTCATCATAGACGTGATAAAAAGCGTGGACGGAAATATAAAAGAGGCTTGCGAAATTTTAAATTTAAGCGAAGAAAATTTGCGTGATAAACTTGATAAATACGGTATAAAGGAGTGGCTATGAGAAAATTTAACGTTGCTGTGGTGGGTGCTACAGGGGCTGTGGGAGAAGAGATATTTCGCGTGATGGAAGAGGTAAATTTCCCGGTGAACGAGCTTTTACCGCTTGCAAGCGCAAGAAGTGCTGGAAGCGAAGTCGAGTTTAACGGTAAGATGTATAAGGTCGTTGAGCTTACAGAGAGTGTCTTTGACGAGCATGAGATAGATATAGCGTTTTTTAGCGCTGGCGGCTCGATATCAGCTAAATTTGCGCCGTTTGCAGCACAAAGCGGAGCTGTAGTCATAGATAACACAAGCCACTTTAGAATGGAAACAGATATCCCGCTAGTGGTGCCTGAGTGCAACCCGCAAGATATCGCTCAATGGACAAATCGCGGCATAATCGCCAACCCAAACTGCTCAACCATCCAAATGGTGCAGGTTCTAAAGCCGCTTGATGACGCATTTGGCATAAACCGCGTGGATGTGGCCACATATCAAGCAGCAAGCGGTGCAGGCAAAGAGGGCATGGAAGAGCTTGTGCTGCAACTTCAAAAATTCTTTGAATTTAAGCTTGACGAGTGCGAGCCGAAAGTTTTTGCGCATCAACTTGCGTTTAACCTCATACCTCACATCGACGTGTTTTTGGATAACGACTACACAAAAGAAGAGATGAAAATGGTTAATGAGACTCAAAAAATCCTTCACAAAAAGATGGAAGTAAGCGCTACCTGCGTTAGAGTGCCTGTGCTTAGAAGCCACTCGGAAGCCATCACTATACATTTTGACAGAGACATAGACGCAGCGCGTGCAAGAGAGATACTAAAAAACGCGCCAAGCATCGTTATAGAAGATGAACCGAAAGAGAAAATTTATCCTATGCCGCTAACTGCAAGCAACACAAACGACACTTACGTCGGCAGAATTCGCAAGGATAACTACCGAAATAACGTGCTTCATCTTTGGTGTGTAGCCGATCAAATTCGCGTAGGAGCTGCGACAAACGCGGTAAGAATCGCGCAAAAATGGATTGAACTACAAGACTAGCTATAAATTTAGCCGTAAAATCATATATAAATTTTACGGCTACCGCTTAATATTATGATTTATTTTTCTAATTATTTTTGCAAATTCAGTCAAAATATTATAGAATGTCGACTCTTAAAATTTAAGGAGATTTAATGCTAAAGAGTATATTTGGAAGGCTAATGTGGTCAAGCAGAATTTTTGCCATCTTGCCTGTAATATTTTGTCTGCTTGGGGCTATAGTGCTGTTTATTATCGCAAGTTACGATATTTTTGTTATCTTTGGAGATATTTACGCTTACTTTTTTAAAGGGCATCATCCTGAGAGCTTTCACTCGGATGTCGTAGGGGTCATAGTGGGAGCGATAGATCTTTATTTGATGGCGTTAGTGCTTTTTATATTTAGCTTTGGAATTTACGAGCTTTTTATCGGTGAAATCGAGCATATGAAAGACTCAAGACACTCTAGCGTGCTTGAAGTGCATTCGCTAGATCAGCTAAAAGATAAGCTGGCAAAAGTAATAGTAATGGTTTTAATCGTAAATTTTTTCCAAAGAGTCCTACATGCAAATTTTAATACACCTCTTGAAATGGCATACCTAGCAGTGTCTATTCTGGCTCTTTGTTTAGGACTTTATTTCCTACATAAAGGTGAACATTGATTTAAAGAGCCCTTAGCTAGCTCTTTAAATCATCTATAACCAATCCATTTTTAAAAAATTCACAACTAATCGTATCTTTATCAAAAATATCTCTTTTATGATGTGTGATTATCACAAAAGCTCTATTTTTTTCGTTTAAATTTTTTAAAACAAGCTCGCTTTTATAACTATCAAGCTCATTAAACGGCTCATCAAAAAGATATATATCGGCATCCCTTACTAAAGCTCCGGCTATTGCTACAAGCCTCTTTTCGCCGCCCGAGAGATTGTAGATAGAGCGATCCTTAAGGTGTGAAATTTCAAATTTTTCTAAAATTTCAGTAGCATTATTTTGAGCTATTTTAGCATCCACTCCTTCGGCCAAAAGCGAAAAAGCCACATCCTCAATTACGCTTGGAGCTATAAATTGATCGTTGCTATTTTGAAAAAGATATGAAATTTTTAAATTTTCTTTTATTATGACCTGTCCGCCTGTTGCACTATTAATAGATGCTAAAATAGATAAAAATGTGCTTTTACCAACTCCATTTGCACCATAAATTAAAATTTTAGAATTCTTTTTGATATCTAAATTTATATTTTCAAAAATAGTTTTTCCATCAAATCCAAAGGATAAATTTCTAACCTCTATTATATTTTCCATCTCTATCCTACAAATTTATAAATCCTAAAACCAGCTGCAATCAAGGTCAAAATCAAAAGCGAAATTTCACTTAAATTTGCTCTTTGCATATCCAAAAAACTTATATATCCTTTATATCCCCTAACTCTCATAGCAGAGTAGATTTCAAACGATCTATCAAATCCATTAACTATAATCTTTCCAATCAAATTAGCATAGGCCCTATAGGTAAAAATAGAAAAATTTACCTTTACACCACGCACTTGTAAAGTGTTTGGTATCTTAGAAATTTGATTTAAAAGCTCTTCAAATAATTTGCTGTTTATAATCATTACCGCTAGTAATTTTTGAGGAATTTTTATAGAATAAAGAGCTTTAATTAAAAAGTATTGATTCCTGCCCAAAAATAGGCTAAGCACTAAAAGAAGTATCAAATTTGTCCTTATAAAAACTACTTTTGCGATAAAAAAATCACCGTTTAAAATATATGAAAAAACAACAAAAAACAAAAAAACATCAAGCGTTAAAAGCCAGGTTAAAACTTTAAATTTATTCTCTGCAAACAGCAAAAATGCAAGCAACGGGATTAAAAAGTCAAGAGGATAAAATTCGCTAGCCGAAAGCAAAAAAATATCATAAATCAAAACTATAAAAAGATAGCAAACCGGCTTACTCATAAGAAATTTAGTCTATATTTCATGATAAATTTAAGAGTAAATAGAGATATTAAGCCCTCTATTATCATAAGTGGCAAATTAAATAAAATTATCATATATACTGCATAGTCAAGATGCACACTATTTAAAATCAAAACTCCAACCAATAGTAAAACACTAAAAAATACGGGCAAAAATCCGCCAACAAAAGAGACAAAATTTAGATGAGTTGTTATCTTGGGTCTTAAAAAATACCACAGAAAAACCGCCGGTCCAGCTATAATAAGAGTATTTACGCCAAGCACTCCTATACCGCCAAATCCGTAAAGTAAAGCCTGAAAAAAAAGAGCTATAAATATAGCCAAAAATCCGTTCACACCACCTATAGCGCCTATAAGACCACTAAAAAGCAGATGAACACTAGTTGGCCCTACCGGAATATGGACAAAAGAACCTATGAAAAATAAAGATGTAAGCATGGCGACTTTCGGTATCTCTTGAGAATTCATTTTGTATAGAGCATATGCACTGATTACGCCAGATACGACCCAGCCGGCTACTAAAATTTCGCTATTTAAAATTCCCTCAGATATATGCACCTATCACGCTTTTTTAGATTTAATTAGCACAATGATACCAAAAATTCCAAATATTATGCCTATAACGCTTAAAATCCCTAAATACTTCTGATAAACAGGCTCTTTATATCCGCTTAGGCTACCTTCATCTACATTTAAACTAAATTCTTTATCATGGCTTCCATGATCGCTACTTGCACTGATTTTAACCCTATACTCTCCGCTTCTAGGTGGCAAAAATGCAAAATTTCCACCACTATCAAGCTTGGATGTTAGAAGAGGTATAGCCGACTCACCCTCGTATATGACTATACTCGCGTAAGCGGCTGGGATTTTTTCTGAAAAATTTGCGTTTATTATTACGGCTTTGTCCTCATGGACACTATAAAAGAGTCCGTGCGAGAACAAGGCCGAGAGAAATAGTGAAAGAAGGGGTAGGATTCTCACTATTTAACCTCAAATGATATTGAGCTTTGGATAAGTAGCCTTTCGGCTTTCGGGTCTGTAAATATAGGCTCTGCACTCTTTGCTGCGATAATATTTAGACCTTTTTCCTTAATAGGAATTAGCGCAATGCCAAATTTATTAGTGACTGTTTCAAGATCGTCTTTTGCAGTCTCAAAACCAGCACCCTCAAGAGGTTCGCCATCTTTTAAAACCAAAACGGGCAAAGACTCTCCAACTCTAACCTCTAAAGGATTTTTTAACGCTATAACTTCTAGTTTTAGTCCTATAGGATTTAAAAATTTCTCATTCCAAGAAAAATATGTTTTACCGATTTTTATACTCTTAATAGCGTCAAACACGATGCCTTTAGTCTTTACTTTATCTCCTACTATATAGCCATCGTCAGTCTGCACCCAGTAGTTTGCATCAAAAAACATAGTTACTATTGCAGGAGCCTTTTCTGTCAGTACTTCAGGAGCTTTTTTAGCATCATTAAAATTATAAGCTATGCCGGTTTTGATACGATTTAAATTCTCATCATAAGCCTTCGCCCCCAAAAGTTGCTCTGAAGAGTAGGATTCAAATTTATCATGAGCCCAAAATTTTACTTCAAATTTATTTTTACCTACGCTATTGGCAATAACCTGATGAGCCTGAGCGGACATCGTAAGTCCGATAATAAAAACGGCGGTGCTAAATAATATTTTCTTAAACATAGTATTCCTTTAGTAATAAATTTCTATATTTAGTATTATATAATTAGGATATTTAAATCTATATAAAAAAATATATAATTTATAAACAATAGATTATATTTTGAGTAATTTATATTTTTCCGGAAGCCAAGTCGGCAAATTTAGACAAATTCACCGACTTTAATTTTATAAAAATAGAGAATTTACGCTTTCATTGTGATATACGCGTCTTATAACCTCTCCAAATATAGGTGCTACGCTTAAGACCTTTATTTTTTCATGCTGCTCTTTTAGAGGTATGGTATCAGTTACCACAAGCTCATCTAATGCATCGCTTCTTAATCTATCATACGCAGGTCCACTTAAAACCGCATGAGTGCAACATGCCATCACACTTGTAGCGCCTTTTTCTTTAAACACTTCGGCAGCCTTTACTATAGTGCCTGCAGTATCTATCATATCATCTACCAAAATCACATCTTTTCCGGCAACATCGCCTATTACATTCATTACCTCGCTCTCATTTGCCTTTTCGCGGCGTTTATCTACGATTACTATATCAAGATCAAGTGTTTTAGCCACGCTTCTAGCACGAGCCACTCCACCTATATCAGGGCTTGCAATGATTGGATTTTTTAAATTTTTATTTTTTATATACTCGTTAAATATTATTGAACCATAAAGATTATCCACCGGAATATCGAAAAATCCTTGAATTTGTCCGGCATGAAGATCGATTGTGACGACACGATCTATGCCTGCAACCTGAATCATATTTGCCACAAGTTTTGCAGTAATTGGTACCCTAGGAGCCGCCTTTCTATCCTGTCTTGCATATCCAAAATATGGAATTACAGCCGTTATAGAGCTTGCCGAGCTTCTTCTTAAAGCGTCCGTTAATATTAAAAGTTCCATTAAATTTACATTAGCCGGAGCGCAGGTAGGCTGAATTACAAATATATCCTTGCCGCGCACACTTTCGCCTATTTGCACGCTTATTTCGCCATCGCTAAAACGCTTTATCGATGACTCGCTTAGCGGGAGAGAAAGGTATTGAGATATTTTTTTAGAAAATTCAACATTTGCCGTACCGGAAAAAATTTTATAACCTCTCATAAGATTTTGCCTTTGTGTTTTTTAAGATAGCCCATTTTACCAAAACGAACCTAAATTTAAATATCCTATTTAGTATAAATTTAAGGCTTAGCTTTATATTCATATCCTCTTTAAACCTCACAAACTCGCTTTTAGCATCTTTTAAGGCTCTTTTAGTGCAGTCTCATTCAATGCGGTTTTTGATGAGCTTTTGGATATTTTAGATCTTTTATCTCTCCATTTTTTGCAAGCGTAGATTGTATATTGCCAATACCTTATTATCTTAGTTTGAGTTCTTTTTCGAGATAGCGCTTATGCTTTTTATAGCCAATTTTATTAAAGCGAGTTTTTGGCAATATCATTTCTATTTAACTTTGCTAAATTTTGCCGGATAGACCACCTATCTTTAAACTTATATTTAAATTTTGATCAGTAGATGAAACGGAAGTTGCCAGATTTAAATATACCATTAGAACTTGCTGCTCTATTTTTAATGCTCTTTTTGAACTAGGCGGTTTTTGAGGATCTAGCTTTTTAGCTCTTTGCAAACTCTTTTATTACGGGCTTTATCATAGACTCTGATTCTATTGCAAACTCAATTTCGCAAACAACAGATATTAAATTTCTTCAACTGCCGACTAAAGTTTTAACACTATATCTATCAAATTTAAATCAATTTTTATAGACTTTTCAAGTATGATATAAAAATTTTTAAGTAAATTTATTAAAACATATCTATCTGAAATATAGATAGAAAGTGCAATAAAAATCGAGTAATAGCAGAGCGAGAAAAATTTTATCCATCTAAATTTACAATCTTTCATAATCTTAGATGAATTTTAAGGTTTGTTTGCTTAAAACATATAAATTTTATTTATTAATCAGACTATAAACCCACTCCCTATAACAAAATCACCTCTGTAAAATACGGCAAGTTGTCCGCTGGCAACTCCGTAAGCGCTCTGCTTTAAACTTATCTTTGCAATATCATCATCTATAACAACATGAGCCTGAAGCGGTATGCTTCGGTATCTTACTTTAACCTCACACTCAAATTCACTCTCATTCACAAACATATTTAATTCTTTGACTAACACTTCGCTCTTTTCAAGTTCGCTTTTAGTGCCCACCACTATCTGGTTTTTTGTGGCATCAATAGATAAAACAAAATGTGGTTCGTGTGCACCAAACACTTCAAAACCTCGTCTTTTACCTATGGTATAGTGCATATATCCGCTATGTCTGCCTATAATTTTACCTGAGGCATCTACCACATCTCCCGGCAAATTTGTATCATAATGCCTATTTAAAATATCAATATATGTAGTATCCACAAAGCAGATTTCGCTACTCTCGGCCTGCTCGCCAAATTCTTTAAAGTCAGGTAAATTTTTAGCCATCTCTTTGATATCGCTCTTCATCTTGTCTCCAAGAGGAAATATCATATCGGCTAAAACTTCTTTTGGAACTTGTGCAATAAAGTAGCTCTGATCCTTATTCAGATCCCTTGCTGTCTTTATTAATCCGTTTTCAATTTGCACATAGTGTCCCGTAGCTAGCTTTTGACATCCTATACTTTTAGCAAATTTCAAAAGCTCACCAAATTTTATAAATTTATTACACAAAGCGCAAGGATTTGGAGTTTTACCCTCTTTGTAAGTATCTATAAAAGGCGAATATACATATTTATTAAATTTTTCTTCAAGGTCTAAAATATGCATCTTAATACCCAAGAAATCACATACTTTCTCTACTTTTTCTATGTTTTTTTCGTGATATCCGGGTTTTTTGTGCAGTTTCATATAGCAACCCACGATCTCATGCCCCTGCTCTTTTAACATCTTAGCACTCATCGTAGAATCCACTCCGCCACTCATAGCTATTAAAATTTTCATATCTTCCTTTTTGAAATACTTTGGATAAATTTATCTCATTTCATAAAATATTATTAAATTTTTAAAATCTCTTCTGAAATTTTTTTTAGATCATCGGTTATTTCGTAAATGTTTAGATCCTCTTTGCTGATAGATTTTTCATTTATTAAAGTAGTTTTAATAAAGTCATCCAATTTACTCCAAAATTCACTTCCTATGAGATAAATTTTAGATTTTTTTCTACCGATTTGAGCTAATACTAAAATTTCAAACAGTTCATCTAAAGTTCCAAATCCGCCTGGAAATACTAAAAATGCCTTTGAGCGCTCAATAAGGGCAAATTTGCGTGCGTTTAAATTAGAAAATACAAATTTGTCGGTAGCATACGGATTTGTAACCTGCTCGAAAGGAAGCACGATATTTAGCCCTATGGAAGGACTCTTGCCGCTATCATAGGCGGCTTTATTGGCAGCCTCCATTATACCGCCTCCCCCTCCACTTATTATAGCAAAACCCTCGCTAGCCAGAGCGAAAGCCAGTTCATAAGCCATTTTGCAATATTTATTATCAGGCTCAAATCTAGCAGAGCCAAAAAAGGTAACACTAGGATTTTTATAAGCTAAAAAATCTCTAAATTTGCTTAAATCATTTAAAATTTCTTCCATCAACTCTCTTTAAATTTTCTTATTTTAAAAACGGCAAGTATATCAAATTTATCGAAGCTGCTCTAAACGCTCTTTTTTGCTTCCTATTTCAGTGATCTGGATACCAAAATTTCCGTCCACTATAACAACTTCACCAAGTGCGATTACCTTATCGTTAATAAGGATCTCAAGAGGATCGTTTGCAAGCTGGTTTAGCTCTATAACCGAGCCTATATCCATACTCAAAACATCTTTTAAAAGCATTTTTTTAGATCCGATTCTAACCCTGATAGGTAGTCTAACATCCATAATAAGATTGATATTTTGAAGCTCTGTTGGACTTAGCTCCATCTTATATTGTCCAGATTTTTCACTGGCATCAGAACCTTTTTTTTGATCTTTATTAAAAAAACTAAAAAAAGAAAAATCTACGACCACACCCAATTGCTCACTAATATCTTCGATATTTACGCCATAAATATAAATTTTTTCAAAGCTACTTATATCAAAACTTGAATCTTCGTCTATAAAATTTACCTTTGAAATTTCAAAATTTAGCTTTGGCATAGTTTTTTGAGCGCCCAGAGATGTAGAAAAAGCCCCTAGGATATTTGAAAAAACCTCTTTGGTAGCATCCAAATCATCTTCGCTTAAACTTTCATTTCGTGAAATTTCCTCTTCTCCCATCATCCATTCACCTATAGCACTCATAAGCACAGGAGTTGCCACAAGCATTATCTTAGCCGTTATATCACCGCTAACATTTATATTTGCTACGGCAATAGGCGGCTTAATGCCTTCTTGACTTGGAGCGTCAAATTCAGCCTTGGCACCAAATTCAGGAGTCCTACCGGTAAGCCCCTCGATAGTAGCCTTGCATTCATTTATAAAAATTTCAAAAAAATCATTCATTATATTCATCGCTCTCTTCCATCATATTTTCATCATACTCGTTTTCTTCTTGCTCGTAACTCATTAGCCTAGCCTTTCGCTCCTCTTCATATTGCTCTAAGATATGCTTAATCTCATCTTTATCGGTTCTGATAAGCTCTTCTATCTTTATTGATTTTCTAAATCTATGAAGCCCTACTTCTGCTAAAAAGACCTCTTTTTTATCTATCGTAACTATAGCTCTATTATCAGCAGAACGATCAAGACGTAGTATGTCGCCTTCTTTTAAGTTTAAAAACTCATTTACGCTTATTACCGCCTTACCCAGTATCGCCTCATATAATACTTCGGCACGACCTATTAGCGTCTTTAACTCTTTGTTTCTGCTCTTTTTAGCACTTGTCTCACCAAGCATTATATCACGGTTCGCAAGACGTGATAAAATCGGTTCAAGATAGATAACAGGGTAGCATATATTTATCATTCCGCTTGAGTTGCCGACTATGATCTCCATGACAACCATTATTACGATTTCGTTTTGAGATACTATTTGAACAACATTAGGGCTACTCTCTTTAGCCTCAACGTTTGGATACATATCAGTAATAATACTCCAACTGTCTTTTAGCCTTTGCATCATCATTCTAAGTATCGCGTCAAGCAAATTTACCTCTATATCGGTTAGCTCTCTACTTGTCTCAAAACCCTCGCCATTGCCACCTAGAAGTCTATCTATCATAGGAAAGGCTATACTTGGATTTATCTCAAGCACGCAGTTACCGTCAAGAGGTTTGATCGAAAATACGTTAAAGCTGGTTGGGCTTGGCAAACTCATCAAAAACTCGCCATAAGTCATCTGGTCTACGCTATGAAGTCTAATCTCTACAATACTTCTCATTACGCTTGAAATTTGAGAAGCCAAATTTCTCGCAAGTTTATCGTGTATGCCTTTTATGGCACGAAGCTGCTCTTTGGAGACACGATTTGGTCTTTTAAAGTCATAGATTATAATCTGTCTTTGATCCTCGCTAGACGAACCCCCTATGCCTATATCGGCACCCTCTGCATCCTCGTCTACGACTTCAAGCAGCGCATCTATCTCTTCTTGACTTAAAATATCAGCCATTATTTACCCTCAAGCCTCTCTCTTAGTTTATTCATTAATCTTTTATGAATTTGCGAAATTCTTCCTTCGCTAATTTGTAAAATTTCACTTATCTCCTTTAAGCTTAGCTCTTCGTAATAATATAACTGGATGACGAGTTGATCGCGCTTATCAAAAGTAGATAAAATTTCTTCTATTTTCTCTATCAAATTCTCTTTTTCTATCCTATCAAGAGTGTTTTCTTCGCTCATTATATCAATTTGATCGTCTATTCCAAGAGTCACTATTACTGAGCTTACATTTCTGGCGTCTCGAATTTTTTCTATATCTTCACCAAGAGCATCTGCCAGATACTCATCATCGGGCTCGCACTCATACTTATTAAAATACTGATCTACAAGAGTATCTATTGATTTTATAAGAGTTCTACTAGCTCGGCTTACCACATCAAGTCCTCTTAAAAAATCAAGCATCGAACCGTAAACACGCTTTTTAGCATACCCCCAGAAAGAATCATTCTGCTCTTTATCATATTTTCTGGAGAGTTTTATCATCTCCTCTACGCCTATGCCTATAAGGTCGTTTACATCAATAGTAGCAGGCAAACGCTCTTTGAGCCTAAAGGCCATAGCCCTAAGTGCGGGCATATATTGCAAAACTATATCATCTTGCTCTTTTTTTATAGTTGCGGAATAGGCATTAAGCTGCTTTTGCTTTAGATTGTCCATTATTATTACTTAATGTCTGTTTTATAAGCGCATTCTCTACAGCAAGTTTAGCAAGCATACTCTCGATTCTTTTCTCCCTTACGCTAAGTTCAGTAATCAAATAATCAGCACTCTCCTCATGTTCATGCTTATTAAAATGTCCTTTAAAAATATTCCTTACATCGATATAGTTCATTATAACAATATGTATCAGAAGGTAGAAAAAGAATGTTATCAAAAAAGTATATATCATCATCTCTATAGGCTCATCAACCTTTAAAGTAACAAACATAAGTCCTATAAAAAAACCGCATACAGTAAAAAAAGCTATAAAATTTTCCGCTCGCAAAATAACATCCTATTTTAAAATTGCTCAATCAACCGCTTAAAAAAGCTGCCAAAGCTTCTATTTTCGCTTGTATCAAGCACTTTTCGTTCCAATCTATAAAGCAGTTTTGATGCTATCTCCTTTAGTTCTCCGCTGCTTGTCGAAAATTCAGCGTCATCTGTAAATAAAGTCCTTTGCTTAATACTCTTTGATACGTTCTTATTTTCGCTAAGATAGCCTATTAGCTCAAGGTTAAGATCATTGGTAATATTGGCCTTGGCGACTTTTCGGATGTTTTCAAAGATTTTAACAGCCTCTTTATCATTTTTCACCATATTAAAAAGCATAAAGATATTGTTTTTTACTCTTGAAGTTACCTTTATAACAGCATAAGCATCGGTAATTGCGGCAGGATCTGGCACCGTGACTACTATAACCTCATCAGCAGCCTCTAAAAACAGATGTGTATTACCCCCTATTCCGGCTCCCGTATCTATTATCAAAAAATCAAGATCGTTTAAAGCGCTAGCCTCGTCTAAAAACCTCTCGTATAAAAACTGATTATTAAATTTTAAAATTTCATCCCCGCTCTCTCCGGGAATAAGGATCAAGTTTGGCTTGATTTTTACTAAAATATCATTTAAAGAGCATTCGCCTTTTAATACGTGAAGTAGGTTTTTATTAACTCTTACATTTAAAATCACGTCTAAATTTGCAAGTCCGATATCAGCATCAAATAATGCTACTTTGTAGCCGTTATTAGCCAAAACATTTGCTAAATTTGCACTTATAGTACTCTTACCGACTCCACCCTTACCGCTTGTAACAGCGATAAAATGAGTGCTTCTAGGAACCATGCTTGAAGAGACAAGAGTCTTTAGCTTATTAGCTTGATTATTCATCTTTACTCTCCTTGCTGTATCCATCCAATATACACTCTACTAAAAATTCACTCTTAGCCTCCATTAGATCATCAGGCACCTCTTGCCCTACACAAAAGTAACTCACAGGCGTATTTGTCTCGTAAATAAGAGAGAATACGTTTCCAAAAATTTTAGTCTCGTCAAATTTAGTAATTATCAAAGTATCTATGTCAAGGAAGCTAAAACCGTTATAAATTTCTAATAAATCCTCCGCCTTTGATCCGGCAGAGAGAACTAAATTTACATCTATTTGAGCGTCAGCACTCTTTAAAAACTTTTCAAGTCTAGCTAATTTTTCTTTATCATACTGAGAATTCCCGGTAGTATCTATCAAGATCACATCGCAGTGGTTTAGCTGCTTAAGAGCATCTTTAAAATCATCTACTTCAATTACGTCAAGTATCGGCAACTTCATCATCTTGGCATATTGAAACAATTGCTCCACAGCTCCGATTCTATATGTATCAAGAGTGATTATTCCGGTTTTATACCTTATATCCTTACCATAGGCAAAGCGTGCCGCAAGCTTTGCTAGAGTCGTTGTCTTGCCAACTCCAGTAGGTCCTACTAGCATCATAATACGTTGTTTTCTATTTTTTTGCTCGTTTCTGCAAGGAAGCATTTTACGAAGCAAGGAGTAAAAATATCTTTTTACCGCATTTGGATTGGTTTTCATAGAAGTAGGCATATTTTCAATCGTAATCTGCATAATTGAGTTTAAATGCTCATCTTTCATACCGCTTTTTTTCGCAGCTTTATATATGCTCGCAAACTCAGGCGGTATAATGAGATTATTTCTGCTAGAAGCCCTATCCTCCCAGAGCATATCCATCATCAGATTTACCTTATCTCCGATGGCGTTCATCTGCTTTGCCACATCATCTATTTTTTTATTATAAGATGGATTTTGTCCTTCATTTGGGCTGGTTTCCATACTTATCTTTGTTATTTCACTTATCTCTTTTGCAGCCTTTGATATATTTATTAGTATATCGTTATCTTTGTTTGTATTTTTTTTATTTCCAAACAGCTCATCATCAGGCACAAAATCGCTATTTTTAGGCTCTTCTATAATCTCAAATTTAGGAGCTTGATTAATATTTTGAAATTGATCGTAGCCCTTTAAACTTACCGGCTTTAAAGGCTGCTTTTGTGGCTCATCCTCTTCAACACTAACTAAAATTTCATATAAAGGTTTTTTATTTATGGTCTTTGGCTGAATCTGCTTAGTAGTTACCAAAATCGCCTTTTCACCACACTGAGCTCTAGCTTTTTTTAGCGCTTCTATACTGCTTTCACCTGTAAATGTATGAAATTTAGTTGCCAAATCTACTCCTTTTAAAACCCATTTTCATCACACCAAGCGGTAAAATTACACTTAGTCTCTCTCCTGCTCCTTTATGTGGAAGAGTAAGCCTAGAGTCATTTCTATTTCGCCCACTAAAATACAATATATCTACATCAAGCGTTCTTGGCGCATTTTTAAAACTTCTTACACGCCTAAATCGCCTCTCTAAATTTAAAGTTACTTTCAACAAGGCTCTCGCACTAAGGCTAGTTTGAATCAAAATCACAGCGTTGTAAAAATCCGCCTGTTCTCTAAAACCAAATGCCTCATTTACCAAAATTTGAGAACTCTCTACTAAATTTATCCGCTTATCATCTTGCAAAAGTCTAAAAAACTTATCAAAACGCCTTTTAGAGTCCCCTATATTTCCACCTATGCCCAAAAGAACGCTATATTTAAAATCGGATTTAAAACTTAAAACTTTTGGAAAAAAAACGCTTCTAACAAAGCGTCTCATTCCCTTTAACCTCATAAAATTTCAGCTCCGTTTTCTCGAACTACAACCACATCCTCGATTCTGACGCCAAATTCATTCTCTATATATACTCCTGGCTCCACGCTAAAAACCATCCCGGCTTTTAAAAGCGTTTTGTCTTTCATCGATATCCTTGGAAGCTCATGTATATCTACTCCCACACCATGTCCTGTAGAGTGGAAAAACTCCTTTTCAAAGCCGTGCTTAGATATAAATTTGCGCGCTACATCATCTATCTCTTTGGCTTTTTTGCCTATTTCAATAGAGTTTATGGCCAAACTTTGAGCCTCTTTTACGATCTCGTAAACCTCTTGATGTTTTTGATTCTTAAATTTTTGCTCTTTAGAAAAGTTAAAATCGGATGTAAAACAAGCTGTTCTTGTTCTATCAGAGAAGTATCTTTTAAATTTTACTCCGGCATCAAGCAAGAGTAAGTCGCCCTCTTTTAGTCTCTTTTTGCTTGGTAGCGCATGCGCTTTGGCTGCATTTTCATTTATCGCCACAATCGGGGAGAAGCTAAGCTCAAGTGATCCTTTTTGCTTAAATATGAGCTCAGCGTTAAAAAACAACTCCTCTTCGCTCATTCCTTCGCCTTTTTCTCTTACAAATTTTGCAAATTCGTCAAAGCATTTAGCTCCTAATCTTGCGGCCTCTTTTAAAATTTTAATCTCATCTTCATTCTTTAAAATACGTGAAATTTGTGAAAAATTAGGCTTTGGTTTAAAATTGATTTTTGAATTTTTATTTAGCTCTTCAAACTCTGCCACACTAAAATCACAAGGATCGAAGGTCAAATTTTTAACTCTTTTGTCTCGTAAAAATTCTCTGACGTCTTTTATCAAGCCTCTTTGAACCTGCAATACTTGACAGTTTTTAGCCAACTCTTTAGCCTCTATCCCGTATCTAGCGTCTGTTAAAAAAAATCTTCTGCCACTAATATCGACAAAGAGCGCATTATCACAGCTATATCCGCACTCATGATATATGGCATTTTCATTTTTTAGAATAAAATTTCTCATGATTTTTTAATTATTCTTGTGTATTTTGAGCCTGCCTTACCGCTTTGATTTGCTCGAAAATTTGAAGCATTGCAATCATTGCCAGATGATATCCTACAGGTCCAAAACCAACTATTTGGCCGGCGGTTACCACAGATATCATGCTCTTTTGGCGAAATTCTTCTCTGCGGTGAATATTGCTGATATGAACCTCTATCGCAGGTAAGCTAACAGCGCTTAATGCGTCTCTTATGGCAATAGAGCTATGTGTATAGGCTGCAGGGTTTATTATAATACCGTCAGCATCTCCGTAGCACTCTTGAATTTTATCCACAAGCTCACCCTCTAAATTGCTTTGAAAAAACTCTATATCTACATCGTTTTGCTCTGCAAAAAGTTTCATTTGATTATGAATGTCTTCCATTTTCATAACACCGTAAATAGAAGTCTCTCTAGTGCCCAGCATGTTAATATTTGGTCCTTGAATAACCATAACCTTAAATTTTTTATCCATAGCATTTCCTTTTTGTAAATTTTAAATTTAGCTTTAATTATACATTTTTATTTCTAAATTTTTGTTTTTATCAGCCGTTGCTTCATCCGATCATATTGAAGCTTTGAAATAAGAAAATTTTGTTACAATCACAACAAAAAAAGGTTAAAAATGACTATTTTAAAGCCAAAATTTATAATGCTCTGCGATGAAAATTTCACTATTTTACAAGATAAGGCAGTTGCTTTTGACGACAAGATAATAAAAATAGGCGAAGCGAGCGAGCTAAAAAAAGAATTCAAGGATGCCGAATTTATAGAAGAAAAAGAAACAATCCTGGCTCCGGCATTTATAAATCCACATGTTCATTTAGAGTTTAGCGCTAATAAAACTAGCCTTGTTTATGGGGATTTTTTGGAGTGGCTAAGTAGCGTAATAAACTCTCGTTCCACGCTTTCGCAGCAAGCCAATGAAGAAGTTATAAAATCCGCTATAAAAACTATGCAAAAAAGTGGAGTAGGCACTATAGGTGCGGTTTCTAGCTTCGGAACAGACCTCAAAGCCTGTGTTAAAAGCTCTGCTAGAGTAATATACTTTAACGAGATTTTAGGCTCCAATGAGGAATTTTTAGATGTAAATTGGCAGGGCTTTAAAAAGCGTTTCGATGAGAGCGTGAAATTTAAAAGCGAATTTTTCACTCCCGCTATATCCGTTCACTCGCCATACTCTACACATCCAAATTTGGCTAAAGCCGCTATAAATCTCGCAAAAGAGCAAAATTTACTAGTATCAACGCACCTAATGGAGTCAGATCACGAAAGAGAGTGGCTAAAAAGTGGCGTAGGCGGATTTAAAGAGTGGCTTGGTAAATTTAGTAAATTTCCAAAACCTCTTTATAGCGTGGATAGTTTTATTAAACTGTTTGCTGGCGCTAGAACTCTCTTTACGCACTGCGTTTATATGAGTGATTTTAGCAAATTTGATAACCCTATTCACAGCGTTACACATTGCGCTTTTTCAAATAGGCTACTAAGTAAAAAGACTTTGAATTTACAAAATTTATTAGATCAAAATATCTCTTTCAATATAGGCACAGACGGGCTTAGTTCAAATATAAGTCTAAATTTTTTAGACGAATTGAGAGCTAATTTATTAATCCATAGCGATTTTGATTTAAAAAATTTAGCTAAAATTTTGCTCCTTGCATCCACTTCATGGTGTGCAAAGTCCCTAAATTTAAATCTTGGAGAGATTAAAGAGGGAAAACTGGCGGATATGGCATTGTATGATAGATTTGGTAACACAGAGCAAGATGGGCTTGCTTTGATGTTTTTGTTACACGCAAAAGAGTGCAAAAAGCTATATATCCAAGGCAAACCTTTAAATTTAGACTAATAAGGAAAGAAATTGAATTTTTTAAAACTACTTTTCTCGCCGATAGTTGCGATATTTAAATTTATAAATGAATATTTTAAAACTATGATTTTTCTCTTAATCTTATTTTTGATATTCATCTACCCCGATTCAAAAGGAGTAAACAGACCCAATTTGGTTCAAATAGATATAAGTGGCGTGATTTTAGATAGCCAAAAGACGCTAAAAGAGATACATGAAGCGACCAAGGATGATCATATCAAAGGTGTTTTGCTGTTCATAGATAGTCCCGGAGGAGCTCTTGCGCCAAGCACAGAGATAGCTATGGCGGTAAAAAAATTAAGAGCCAAAAAACCCGTGATAGCTTATGCGGGCGGAACAATGACTAGCGGAAGTTATTACTCCGGAGTAAATTCAAATAAAATTTTGGCAAATCCGGGCTCGTTCATAGGCTCAATAGGGGTTATAATTCAAGCTCCAAATATAAGCGAACTGGCTAATAAAATCGGAATATCTCAGCAAGTTGTAAAGGCGGGAGAGTTTAAAGAGGTAGGAACATTTGCCAGAGAGTGGAGCAGTATTGAGCGAAATGAGCTTGAAAAACTGGTCAAAAAATCTTACGATATGTTTGTGCAAGACGTGGCCTTGGCAAGAAATTTAGATGTCAATAAAAGCTTAGAATGGGCAAACGCTAGAGTATTTTTAGCCTCTGATGCTAAAAGAGTCGGGCTTATCGACGATGTAAGCGATTATTACTCGGCAAGAGAAGAGATAGAAAATCTAAGCGGTGTGGCTATGCCTGTGTGGAAAGAGAAGCATGCTTACGAAAGAGCTCTGGACGGAATTTTAAAAGATAGTGTAAATAGCGTGATAAACTCTGTTTTTATAAACTGGATCAGGTAAGTTTATCTTATTATTTTGTACCAGCCATAGTTATCGCTGCCAAAATTTGAGCTAAACAGCCTTTTTAGCCTTAAATTTGCTCTTAAATTTTGCAAGTTTTTAAACTCGCTTGATTGATAGATTAACACCCAGCTTACTCTTTCATCAAGTGAGTTTAAAAAACTCTCCCCGCCTTCAAACATCACAAGAGGAACTTTAAAAGCCTTTTCAAGACTATTTGATATCTCAACGATTCTACCACTAACATTAAAAAGCGGAATTGTTTTATCAAAATTTTGCGCCTTAGAGTAGATAAGAATATCCGGATTTTTACCGTTTTTTATCAGTCTGGTATCAAGAGTAGGGCGGTCTGTTCGCACTGTATTGCCACCTATTACAAGCAGATCTGATGCGCTTCTTAGTCTATGCATACGAGTGCGGCTTTGTTCGTTTGATATGACTCCGCCGGTGGCTACTCCATTTGCGCAAAGGGCTATTTTAAAAAAGCTGAAATTTCCATTCTGCCAAAACAAAAAAGGTTCTATAAGCTCATCGGCCCTCTCTTTTAAAACATCGAATTTAAGCTTGATATTTCCGTCTCTTAAAATTTCAGCCCCGCCACTTGCCTTTTTATTCTCATCTCGCCTAGCTATTATGACCTCTTTAAAACCTAAAACTTTAAGCAGATTGGCACAAGGCGGAGTTTTGCCATGATGAGAGCACGGCTCAAGAGTTACATAGGCCTTTGAGCCCTTTAAAATACCGTTATGATTAGCCAAAATAAACTCATAAAGCTCTTTTGGGCCGTTTGGAAATTTAAAATCAGGATTTAGCTTAAAAAGTGCCGATTTTACGGCATTTAGCTCAGCATGAGCCTCTCCAGCTCTCTCATGAGCTTCACATGCAAGAATTGCACCGTTTTTATCCAGGATCACACAGCCAACGGCAGGATTTGGATAGGTTAAAATTTGAAATTCCCAAGCCTTTTGCAAGGCTAAATTCATATAAAATTCATCATTTATCATATAAAAACCAAAAGTTATAGAAAGGATATAGACCAGAGTCTATATCCAAATAAGCCTTTTAGAAGCGCTGTCCGATCGTAAATTCAAACGAGCTAGTCTCATCTCCTGGCTTATCGTTAAGTGGTTTGGCAAAAATCAGTTGAAGCGGTCCTATAGGCGTGATCCACTCTATACCTGCGCCGGTTGAGTATCTTGTATTCTCATTTATACTGTTTTGGCCTATCTTGCCGTAGTCAAAAAATAACACACCACGCATTTTTACTCTATCTATTATAGGAAAACTAAGCTCAAATGAGTTATTAAAAGATATAGTTCCTCCCGTTTCATCTCCATATTGGTTTTTAGGAGAGACTGTCCTTGAATCATATCCTCTTAAATTTTTAATACCACCTAAATACAGCTTCTCGTTAATAGGCACATATCCTCTATCCCAAATTTTAGCAAAATTTGCCTTGTATCTTAAGATTAAATCATAATCAATCCACTCCCTAAGCCCAAGATACCAGTTAAATCCCGTTCTGCTTTTTATAAATTTCTCATCTCCGCCAACTCCTGCGTATTCAAGGCTGGTAGTGGCTATTATGCCGGTTCTTGGCAAATAATAATCATCTGTATTATTATATGTAATAGACGGAATAAAGGCGCTTTTTAGACTTTTACCCTCTTTATAGCCTGTCCTAATAAGAGTCTCGTTTAGCTTTTTAATATTGCTTTGCTCTATGACATACCCTATCGAAGCGCTTAAATTTCTAGTTAATTTTCTTCCTAAAACGGTATTAAATCCATATGATCTCTCATCGTAGTTATTCCAATCGTAATCGTTGGCATATAGAGTTCCTCCTAAGCTATACTCAGAATCAAATATTCTAGGATTAGTAAGACCAATCTGCCCTGAAAGCTCATTATCGCTTCTGTCTACGCTCAATACGCCTTTCATACCGCTACCAAATACGTTTGTATCAGATACACTTGCATTAAGTAGCAATCCATCAGAGCTTCCATATCCTATACCACCGCTTATTGATCCGGTTGAGGCCTCTTTGACATTTACTAAAAGATCAACCTCATTAGCTCCCACCCTCTCTTCTTTTATCTCCACATCTTCAAAGTATCCGGTTCTTTTAAGCGCTGTTTTACTATCTTCAAGATCAGTTCTGCTGTATAAATTTCCTTCTGTTAAATAAAGCTCTCTTCTTACGACCCTATCTACGGTTCTATCGTTTCCTGAAATTTGAACGTTTCTGATATACGCCTTATCTCCAGGAGCTACCTCGTAAACTATGCTCACGCTCTTATCTTGGCTATTCTTATCCGTTCTTGGCATAACTTTTACAAAAGCGTATCCTCTATCGGCAACTATATCGTCAAGCTTTTGCATATCTCGTCTAAGCCTCGCCGAATTCATCCTATCGCCCGCTTCTAGTTTAAATTCTTTTAAAATTTTTTCCTTATCAAGCTCTAAAAACTCAGGTGCTTCTATATCAACACTAGATACTCTGTAAGGCTCACCCTCACTGATATAGTAAGTAAGCTCTGCAGTATAGTTATCCATATAGGCATTTAGATATGGCGTAGAAACCGTAGCGTCAAGATAGCCCTTTTGAAAGTATTTATCTTGGATTCGTCCCGGATCGTTTGGTAGCTCAAAAAGTTTTACTTTTCCGTCATTTCTACCCCACATCCAACCCATAAATTCACGTTCTTTATTAGCCACAACAGGCTCTATATCGCTATAATCAAAAATCTTAGCGCCTACTAAATTTACCTTTTGAATTATGATATTTTCACCACGATTTACATTCAAGGTTACAAATAAACTACTGTCATTGCCGGCTACACTCTCTTTGGTTACATCCACAACGGTATCAAAATAGCCCTTTGACTCATAAAACTGTCTAATTCGCTCTTTTGCTCTACTGATAGCGAGTTCATCATACATATTTCCTTGTTTGATGCCAATTAGTTGATCTATCGTAGTCTTATCGTTTGTTACAACGCCTTTTATATCAAGTCTTGCTATACTCGGTTTTTCTTTTACGACGACTAAGACATTACCATCACTTTCCTCGATGTAGATATCATCAAAATAATTTTGTCTAAACAAATTTGAAATTGCAGTATCGCTATTTTCACCAGTTAATTGATCTCCTACTTTTAGCCCCATAATATCTTTTGCAACCTCGGGAGATAGGCGTAAAAGACCTTTGAAATTTATAGACTTTATCTCTACAGCACTGCCTAAACATGCCGCGGCAAGTATTAAAAAAACGCTTTTTTTCATTGAATTTAACCTAAAAATGAGTATTAGGCGGTATAATAACACATTTTAATTTTAAACAATATAAATTTACAAAGGCTTTTTTTATGAAAATAGGCATCATCGGATTAGGGCTAATCGGTGGCTCTTTAGGACTTAGCTTAAAAAATGAAAAATTAATCTCTTGCGTAAGCGGACTTGATTTAAATAAAGAGCATGAACAAAAAGCACTGGAGCTTGGCTTGGTACATGAAATTTTAACCCTTGACGAGATGAAAAAAAAGTGCGATATGATATTTCTAGCTATTCCTGTTGAAGCGATAATAAAAATAGTAAAAGACCTTGAAGACATAGATGAAAATACTACAATAATTGATCTTGGAAGCACAAAAGAGAAGATTATAGAGGCAGTTCCTGAAAAAATAAGACAAAATTTTATCCCAGCTCACCCTATGGCAGGTACGGAATACTCAGGCCCACAAGCAGCTTTTCCTGGTTTATTTAAAGATGCCGTTGTAATAATTTGTGACTTTAAAGAAAGTAGCGAAAAACATGTAAAACGCTGTGTAGAGCTATTTTCTCATATTGGCATGAAAATTGTGTTTATGAGCGCAAAAGAACACGATCATCGCACAAGTGTAATATCTCATCTACCTCACGTCATCAGTTTTTCACTTGCATCAAGCGTATTAAAAAAAGAAAATAAAAAAGACATTATCGCACTTGGTGGAACAAGCTTTAAGGATATGATAAGAATAGCAAAAAGCTCACCAGTAATGTGGAGCGATATTTTTAAACAAAACAAAGACAACCTAATAAACGCAATAGATATGTTTAAAAAAGAGCTAGAAGATTGCGAAATTTTAGTTAAAAACGAAAAATGGGAAGAGCTTAAAAACTGGATGAGTGAGGCAAGAAAGATACGCGAAATTTTATAAATTTACTCCAAATTTATAGCTTTTTAGTAAAATCTCGAAAAATAAGATTTAGGTTTTAGGATTATTTAATGAGAAAAAATAGATCAAATTTTATAGCTTATAGTGTGCTTTTTATTTTAATAATTGCTGGAATTTTTATGCTGTTTAGCTCAAAATCGTTTGAAAAAGAAAAACCACTGATATCGATAGAGGATCAAATTTATTGGAACCTTACATCACCCTTACCTATAAAAATAACCGATGAAAGTGGCATAAAATCTTTAAAAATAAGCATGCTTGATGCAGAGCATCAGATGATTTTAACTAACCAAAATTTTGAAGCCCCCTTGGATATTTTAGATATAAATTTATCATTTCCAAAGACCGGATTTCAGTCTCAAAAAAAGAATTATACCATGAGCATTGAAGCGATTGATGCGAGCAAATGGGGCTTTTTTATGGGAAACAAGCAGACAAAAAATGTTGAAGTCATAGTCGATGGCAAAAGACCTGAAGTAAACATCCTAAATCACTCCTACGCAATCAATAAAGGCGGAAGTGCAACGGTCGTATTTAAGGTAACGGACGAGAGATTAAAAGAGCTATATATACAGACAAATTTCGGCAAGAAATTTATACCTTCTAAATTTTATAAAGATGATTACTATGCCTCTTTAGTAGCTTGGCCCGCGACACAAAGCTCGTTTAGCGCAGATGTGGTCGCGATAGATTATGCGGGAAATATCACAAAGAGCAAAATAAGATTTTTTTATCAAAACAGAACTTATAAAAGCTCAAAAATAAAACTTGATAACCAAAATAGATTTTTAAACGAGAAGATACCCGAGCTAGCTGCACAATACGCACAAAATCACGAGTCAATGTCAAATCTAGAAAAAATGAAATTCGTAAACGAAAATTTACGCGGAGCCAACGAGAAACTAATCTCTGACATCACATCAAAAATATCTACAGATACTATAAGCGAATTTAGTCTAAAAAAATTCTATCCTCTTAAAAACGCAAAGGCTGTTGCGAGTTTTGGTGATCACAGATATTATACTTTTGATGGACAAGACATTAGTGAGTCTTGGCATATGGGGCTAGATCTTGCCTCTACTAAAAACGCAAGTATTATAACAAGCAACAACGGCACAGTGGATTTTGCCGGAGAGAATGGAATTTACGGGCAAACCATCATTATTAATCATGACTTTGGAATATTTTCACTATATGGACACTGTAACTCGATAGCGGTAAAAACAGGAGATCGGATAGGGGCGGGAGATCGGATAGGGGCTACCGGAGTAAGCGGGCTTGCCATGGGAGATCACTTGCACTTTGGAATGATAGTTCAAGGCATCGAGGTAAGACCTGAAGAGTGGATGGATACAAGCTGGATGAGAGATAATGTCTTAAATGTTTTAAATGCCGCAAAAAAGATGATTGATGGTAAATAAAATTTATTATTTGTTACTAAAAAATTGTATAATACGAAAAATTTAGAAAATTTAAAAGGAAAATTTTGCAACAAACAACTATAAAAAAGGCTGTAGAAGGTGTTGGAATAGGTCTTCACAAGGGTGAGCCGATAAAAATAATCTTAGAGCCTATGAGTGCAAATACAGGTATAGTTTTTTATAGAAAAGATCTGGGTATAAGTTTTAAAGCGGAACCAAAAAATGTTATAAATACTCAAATGGCAACTGTTATAGGCTCTCAAAAAGGCTATATATCGACAATAGAGCATCTGTTGTCTGCAATTAGCGGATACGGAATAGACAATATACGTATAGTTCTTGACGCAAACGAGGTTCCCGTAATGGACGGAAGTGCAATAAGCTACTGCATGATGCTTGATGAAGCCGGCACTGCTAAACTCAATGATCACAAAAGAGTAATTATAATAAAAAAAGAGGTTGAAGTCAGCAAGAACGGTAAATTTGCCAAAGTGACGCCGTCAAAAAATCCAAAATTTGATTTTACAATCAAATTTGATCACCCTATAATAGGCGAACAAAGATACCTGTTTGAGTTTAGCAAAAGTGCATTTATAGAGGAGATTGCCAGAGCTAGAACTTTTGGATTTTTAAAAGATGTTCAGATGCTAAGAGCCAATAATCTAGCCCTTGGTGGAAGTCTTGATAATGCCGTAGTAATAGATGATACTAGGATTTTAAACCCGGAAGGACTTAGGTTTGAAAACGAATTCGTAAGACACAAAATCTTAGATGCAATTGGAGATCTTAGCCTAATGGGCGCTCCTTTAATGGCTGATTATACATCTTTTGCTGGAAGCCATGAGCTAAATCACGAACTTACTTTAGCGATTTTAAGTGATGCTAAAAACTATGAAGTTGTGACCCTAAAAGATCAGCTATCACTTGAATACCAAAAGGTATTTGCATAAAAAATATCCAAATTTTAGTCATAGCGCTCACTTCTCCACTTTTATTTGGTATATATGATGAAAAAGGTGAGTTTATACAAGAGATACAAAGTGATAAAAAATCCGATGAGGCTTTAATAGAAATAATAGATGAAATTTTAAATAAAAACAGATATAAAATTTCAAAAATAATCTATGCAAATGGCCCCGGAAGCTTTATGGGTATAAAAGTTTCATATATAATTTTAAAGACATTAAGCATCATAAAAGAGTGTGAGTTTTACGCAGTAAGCGGTTTTGAACTAAATGACAATGCACCTATACGTGCAAATAAGGCGCTAAGTTTTGTTAAATTTCAAGACGAGATTAGGTTGGAAAAAACTGAAGCAGGAAATTTCAAACTCCCATCAAATTTAGATGTTTTAAATTTAAATTTTGATACTCTACCAAACTATATTATCCAAGCGGTTTAGGAGTTGTTTTGACTATCAGTGTTCCTGCAACAAGTGCAAATTTAGGTCCTGGCTTTGATGCCTTAGGACTTGCTTTGAGTTTATATAACGAAATTGATATAAAAAGAGCAAATTTTTCATCAATATCCATAATAGGCGAAGGCGCAGAAAATATAAAACTCAAAAAAAATAATCTTTTTCTATCAATTTTTAATGAAATTTATTATGAACTAACAGGCAAAAAAGATAGTTTTAGAATAGTTTTTAAAAATCATATTCCATTTTCTCGTGGTCTTGGGAGCTCATCTGCAGTTATTACCTCCGCGATTGCTTTGGCTTACGCTATGGCTGAGTTTAAGGTCGATAAAAACGTAGTATTAAATAGATCCTTAGTATATGAAAATCATCCTGACAATATCTCTCCAGCAGTTCTTGGAGGCTTTGTAACCTCTGTGGTGCATAATAATCAGGTAAATTCCATTAAAAAAGCTATAGGAGACGATATTAAAGCCGTGGTGGTTATTCCAGATAAACCGATGAGCACAAAAGAATCTCGCACAAAACTGCCTAAACACTACTCAATGAGTAAATGCGTGAGTAATCTATCTCATTCAGCATTTTTAACGGCCTGTTTCTTAGAAGAAAAATACGATCTTTTAAAAATAGCATCAAAAGATATGATGCATGAAGAACTTAGAATGCAAACTCTTCCTGAGCTCTTTGATGTTCGTAAAACGGCTTATGAAAACGGGGCTTTGATGAGCACACTATCTGGAAGTGGTTCGACATTTTTAAATATAACTTATAAATCAGATGCCGCTAATCTACAAGAGAGACTAAAAGATAAATTTAAAAATTTTAGAGTTGAAATTTTATCATTTGATAATAACGGATTTATCATCTCAAAAAGCTAAAAAAAAGCAAACAAAAGTTATAATATATGGTTAAAAATTATATTCCCATTAGAATGTGCGTAGTTTGTAAGATAAGATTCAAACAATATGATTTACGCAGATTTCGCATCATTAATTCTTCACTTTTTTTTGGTAGCGGAAATGGAAGAAGTTTTTATATATGTGAAGACTGTTTAAAAAAAGATGAAAAAAATTTGAAAAAATCGCTCGGCAGAGTGGCGGGAAATTTTATCGCCACCTTAAAAAATGGGCAAATTTTAAAGGAGATACTCTTAAATGGGGACTGTTCGTATTTCAGAGATAGCAAATGAGCTAGGTTATCCTAGCAAAGAAATTGTAGAAAAGGCTAATGAGCTAGGGTTAAAAGTAAAAACACACTCCAGCGGAGTTACGCCTGAAGAGGCCGAGGCGCTATATACATATGTGCAGACAGGAGAAATTCCGGAAAGTTTTAAGAAAAAGCCTGAAAAGAAAAAATCCGAGCCTAAAAAATCAGCCCCAAAACAGACAAAAGAGCAAAAAGAGAACAAAGATACTAAAAAAGAGTCTTCTAAAACCACCAAAAAAGATGATAAGGTAGCAGAAAAAACTCTTAAAACAGGGCAAGCTTCAACAAAACAACCTAAAGAAAAAGTAGAAATTCCTGAAATAAAATCTGAAATAGAAACAAAAGAAAATACAAGACAAAAAGAGGATAAGCAACCTGAAAAACCTGTCATAGTTGAAAAAAAACTTGAAGCAAAAGAGAGCCTAGCTGACGTAAGTCTTCAAAAAAGAAGAGGACTTATGATAGTTAAGAAAAAGAAAGAAGAGCCTGCGACTACTCCAAGACCTATAAAACAAGCAGAAAAAACCGAAAACGAGCCTATTAGAAATTTAGAGAGTATGTTCTCATTTAATAACGCAGAATCTACGCTTAAAAAGAAAAAAAAAGAGAAAAAACCTGTAATTGCAACTAAAAAAGATGGGATCCAAAAAGTCGATCTCTTAAGTGATAGAGATCTAGCCGATATAGTTTTAGAAGATGAGGATGTAGTGGTTCTGCCTGATTTTTCAGTAAGAACGCCTGCTCCACAGCCGACTCAAAAAACTAAACAGACAAATATATATAAGCCGTCTTTAAATAACTCGATAGGATCTTTTTTAGAGCAAGGCATAAGCAGGCGCTCGAGAAAAAAACATAAAAAAGTTTCAAAAGACTCAAATAACAGCGAGACAATAACATCTATTGAGATCCCAAAAGAGATACGTGTATATGAATTTGCTGAGAAGTTAAATAAACAGCCTAGTGAGATTATTAGCAAACTGTTTATGCTAGGTATGATGACTACTAAAAACGACTTTTTAGACGAGGATTCGATAGAAATTCTAGCCGATGAATTTGGAGTGGAAATAAATATTGTAGATATTCAAGAGGCGTTTGACTACGTAAAGGCATACGATGAGCAAAACGGGGAAGAAAATTTAACTCAAAGAGCTCCTGTTATAACGATAATGGGTCACGTTGATCACGGTAAAACATCTTTGCTTGACTATATAAGAAACTCACGCGTAGCATCCGGAGAAGCTGGCGGTATAACCCAGCACGTAGGCGCATATATGGTTAACAAAAATAATCGAAACATAACATTTATAGACACTCCTGGCCACGAGGCCTTTACTGCCATGAGAGCTAGAGGGGCAGGAGTAACAGATATAGTTATAATAGTCGTTGCTGCCGACGATGGAGTAAAACCACAGACAAAAGAGGCCATTAGTCATGCTAAGGCTGCAAATGTACCTATTATAATAGCTATCAATAAGATGGATAAAGAGGCAGCAAATCCGGACAAAGTAAAAAGCGAACTCGCAGATCTTGACATACTATCTACCGAATGGGGCGGAGCATATGAATTTGTTCCTATTTCAGCAAAAACAGGAATGGGTATAGAAGACCTATTGGAGATAGTGCTTCTGCAAGCAGACATTCTGGAACTTAAGGCAAATGCGAAAGCAAATGCGAAAGCTACCATAATAGAAAGCTCGCAACAAAAAGGCAGGGGACCTGTTGCAACCATAATCGTAGAAAACGGTACTTTAAAAGTTGGAGATACTGTAGTGGCAGGAGTGGCCTACGGTAAAATAAGAAGCATAACAGACGATAAAGCCAATGTTTTAAAAGAGATAAAGCCCGGTGAATGTGGCGTAATAATGGGTTTAAGTGAAATTCCTGAGGCGGGAGAGACTCTAATAAGTGTTAAAACAGACAAAGAGGCTCGCGAATATGCTCAGAAAAAGGCAGAATACCTACGTCAAAAAGAGCTTAGTAAGACTACAAAAGTAAGCCTTGAAGAGCTTAGTGAAAAGATTGCGGAAGGTGAGCTAAAATCACTGCCTGTTATTGTAAAAGCAGATGTTGGCGGATCATTAGAAGCCATAAAATCAAGTCTTGAAAAACTAAGAAATGATGAGATTAAGGTAAATATTATACACTCTGGAGTAGGCGGAATAACTCAAAGTGACGTAGCTTTGGCAAAAGCCAGTGAAAATAGTGTAATCTTAGGATTTAACATACGCCCAACCGGAGAGATAAAAGAAAAAGCGAAAGAAAGCGGAATAGAGATTAAAACATATAATGTAATCTATAACCTTCTAGATGATGTTAAAGTGCTACTGAGCGGATTAATGTCACCTATATTACGAGAAGAGCACTTAGGACAAGCTCAAGTTCGCCAAGTAATAAATGTGCCAAAAATAGGTGCTATAGCTGGATGTATGGTAACAGAAGGCAGTATAAACAGAGGAGCAAAAATAAGGCTCATTAGAAATGGTATAGTAGTTCATGAAGGTACGGTAAGCTCACTAAAACGCTTTAAAGACGACGTTCGCGAGGTGGCAAAAGGCTATGAGTGTGGCGTAGGAATAGACGGATATAATGATATAAGAGAGGGTGATTATATAGAAAGCTTTAAAGAGATTGAGGAGCAAGCGACTCTATGAATTCAGCCGAAATTAAAAGACTAAGAACCGAAAGTGTGTTGAAAGAGCTTATTCCTGAAGCTCTTGCGACTTTAGAGGATGAGTTTTTAAGAGGTCTTTGCGTAACTGATGTAGAGTGCAAAAAAGGTAGATATGACGCCTTTGTATATCTTGATAAGATGGCGTTTGACGACAAAGAACAAGCCTATGTATTAAGTCACTTAAAACGCATATCAAAATATCTACAAAACCACTGCATGGAAGCTGAAGGTTGGTATAGATGCCCGAATTTTCACTTCAAATTTGATGATAGGCTAGAGTATCAAAATCATATGGATAGTTTGTTTGATAAAATTTCAAAGGATTTAGATAAAAATGCAAAATCTTGAAAAACTAATTAAAGAGTGCGGGGTAGAGCTTTATGATACCGAACTAGCCAATGAAAACGGCAAAACTATTTACAGAATTTATATTACTAAAAAAGATGGAGTAAATTTAGACGACTGTGAAAAAGTATCGAGATTACTTTCACCTATCTTTGATGTAGAACCACCCGTTAATGGTGACTACACTCTTGAAGTTAGCAGTCCCGGACTTGAAAGAAAGCTCGAAACAATCGCTCATTTTAGCTCAAGCATAGGAGAGCTTGTAAAAATTACAGCCTCAATCGATGGAGGAAATCAAAAACTAAAAGGTAAAATTTTAGCCGTAAATGACGATGAAATAGATCTTGAAGTAGACAATAAACCTATCAAAATAAAAATTTCAGACATCAAAAAAGCAAAAACATACATAGAGTGGTAAAATAAATTTTACTACAAACTTTAAATATATAAAATTTAAATTTAACTAATTTAACAATCAAATATAAGCAAATACAATGCTAAAATTAGATATAATCGCATAATTTTTATATTTAAGTAGGTAGAAAATGGGCTTTTTAGATATTTTTTCAAAAACAAGAAATCAATCATCTCCGAGTGAAGCTCCTGCGCACTGGGTAAAGTGCGAAAGCTGCCACTCATTAATGTATTATAAAGAGGTAGAAGCCTGCTTTAACGTATGCCCGAAATGCGGATACCATATGAGACTCAAACCTCAAAGAAGAATAGAGCTTTTATGCGACCCTGAAACCTTTGTAGAATTTGATAAAAACTTAAAACCTGTAGATCCGCTTAAATTTGTGGATAAAAAATCATACAAAAAGCGTATCAATGAGAGCGAAGAGAAAACTGGAAGAAGCAGTGCCGTAATATGCGGCGAAGCAAAAATAGACAATATGGACGTACAGCTTGTGGTCTTTGACTTTAGTTTCATGGGTGGAAGCCTAGGCTCAGTAGAAGGTGAAAAGATAGTTAGAGCTATCAAAAGATCCATAGACAAAAAACACCCGCTTATAATAATCTCGGCATCAGGCGGAGCAAGAATGCAAGAAAGCACATTTTCTTTAATGCAGATGTCAAAGACTTCCGCAGCGTTAAAACTGCTTGATGAGGCTAAGGTACCCTATATATCGATACTAACAGATCCTACAATGGGTGGAGTTAGTGCTAGTTTTGCTTGGCTTGGAGATATTATCATAGCAGAACCTGGCGCACTTATAGGATTTGCTGGGCAAAGAGTTA
The DNA here is from genome assembly GCF_012978815.1 of Campylobacter sp. RM16189. Taxonomy (NCBI): domain Bacteria; kingdom Pseudomonadati; phylum Campylobacterota; class Epsilonproteobacteria; order Campylobacterales; family Campylobacteraceae; genus Campylobacter; species Campylobacter sp. RM16189. The sequence continues at coordinate 43,109 of NZ_LIWR01000001.1, forward strand.
TCAAGCAAACTATAGGCTCAGATCTTCCGGAAGGATTTCAAAGATCTGAATTTTTGCTTGAACACGGACTGATAGACGCTATAGTTGAAAGAAAAGATCATAAAAAATTTGTAAGTGATATGATAAGGCTTCTATCGAATTCTAAGCCTGTAAAAGAAGAGAGTGCCGAGCTTATTTTGCAAAACAATGATAATGATGAAGAGGAAGAGTAGGTATTGGAAATTTCTGTCTTCTCGATACAAAAATCCAAAGCTGATAACTTTGAAAACGAGATAAAAGAGTATATAAAAATGTCATCAAAATTTGCCAAAATTTCTGATATAACTATATTCAATGAAAAAATCGCCAAAGCTCAAAGTGCCAGAAGCGAATCGGCATTAAAAAGCTATGATGATATTTATGAGCCAAATTTAAAGGGTTTTTGTATAGCACTTGACGAAAAGGGCGAAAAGCTTGATAGTATTCAATTTGCTAAAATTTTAGAAAGCAATTCGCAAATTTCATTTTTTATAGGTGGAGCTTATGGGCTTAGTCAAAATTTCAAACAAAAAGTGGATAAAATTATAAGTCTGAGCCCTCTTACAATGGCTCATAAAATAGCCAAACTAATACTTTTTGAACAAATTTTTAGGGCTCTTTGTATAAATGCAAATCACCCATATCATAAGTAAAGGAAACAGATGCGCAAAAGCGATCTAGAACTTTTTAAATCTATTTTGGAAGAGAGAAAAATCCAAATCAAGAAAAATATACTTGATGCAAGTAACGAGTTGGCAGCTCTTAGAGATAGCGGCATAAGCGATGAATTTGATATAGCAACTGTAAATGCCGATCAGCTAATAGAACAATCAATAAGTGCACAACAAAGATACGAATTGGCCGCTATAGACGTAGCCCTTAGCAAGATAACCAACAAGACTTACGGAATTTGTGAAATGTGTGAAGAAGATATTGGAATACCAAGACTTAAAGTAAAACCTCATGCAAGATATTGTATAGTTTGTAGAGAGATAGTCGAAAAAACATCTAAAAAATAGGGGATTGTTATGAAAACTAGACGTTTTATAGTTTATAGTTTAATTTATATAGTATTAGTCGGCATTTTTGTATATTCACTAGATGCCTCAGAGCATACTTTTAACTTTCTTGAGTATTCACTTACTCTTCCACTTGCTGCATGGATAGTAATCCCTATTGCTATATTTGCTATACTCTCCATAGTCCATATTGCATATCATGGATTTGAAATATATGTATTTAAACGCTCAATAAAAAAAGACGAGCATCTTTATAACGAGCTAGCGAAGGAAGTCTTTTTAGGGCTTGATACAAACAAAGAGTTTAAAACAGAGCTTTACAAAACACCTTCGCAGACAACTAAAATTTTATCACCTTGGAAAAAATATGACCAAATTGCAGTTAGCAACGATGAGTTAGATAGTGTAGTAAAAATTGTAAAGGGTGCCCAAAATGGAGAAGTTATGGACCTAAAGAAATTTAAACTACCAAAAGACAATAAACTATTCATACAAAATGAGCTAAATAAGCTAGAAAAGATACCAAACTACTTCGTTGAAGTGGTAAAAAGCTATCAAGAGTTAAATGATGAAATTTCAAAAAAAGCAAACGAAAAACTCATTAGACTTGGCTCTTTTACAGATATTAAAAGATATGGGTTTGAAAAGAGCGGAGAAGAGGTCATGATCATGATAGATCGTTTTGTCAATGACGAGATAGATATGAACAGTGAAGAAATTTTTGAGATTTTAAACCACCACCAAATCACAAAAGAGCAGTATAATCACAGCGCTATCGTACTAAAAGATAAACTAGCTCCAGATACTCTTATTGGAATATTTGAAAGACTAAGAGGCTCTCATCAAGATGCTGAAGAGGCCTATTTGTACGTACTATTTGAACTGCAAATGATAGAGCGCATTCGTGAAATTTTAGAAAATTCAGATCCTTACGAGTATCAAAATTTTAGAATTTTACTCTACCTTAGAGAAAATGGCAGGATGGTGCCTGCAAATATGCTTTTTAGATGATAGATTTTAGCAAAAAGCCTATTTTTCTAGCCCCATTGGCAGGTTTTTCTGATCTGCCTTTAAGAAGCGTGGTAAAGAAATTTGGTTGTGATGTTACTATTAGCGAGATGATAAGTGCAAATGCCCTTGTATACGAGAGCTCCGAAAAAACTCTCGAGATGCTTAAAAAATCTCCGGAAGAGACTCCATATATCGTTCAAATAGCAGGAAGTGATGCTCAAATAATAAAAAAAGCGGTTGAAATTATCAATAAATTTGAAGGAATTGATGGCATAGATCTAAACTGCGGCTGTCCGGTTCCAAAAGTCGTGAAACAATCGGCAGGCTCGGCTCTTTTAAAAGATGTAGATAATCTAAAAAATATAGTAGAAACTATTAAAAAAACATCAAATAAAAAGATGCTTAGTGTCAAGATGAGGCTTGGATTTGATGAGAAAATTCCTGAAATTTTAGCAACGGCTGCAGAAGATGCGGGGGTTGACTTTATAAGCATTCACGGAAGAACAAGGGCTGGTGGATACAGTGCAGAGGTTGATTATGGCGCCATAAAAAGAGCAAAAGACTCCGTGAAAATACCAGTAGTTGCAAATGGCGATATAGACGAAAAAAACGCTAATGAAGTTTTTACACTGACAGGTTGTGATGCAATTATGATAGGGCGCGCAAGCATAGGTAAGCCATGGATATTTCATGAGATAAAAACTACAAATAAGGTAAGTAGTGAGCTCAAAAGAGAGATTATTTTGGCTCATTTTGATGCCATGATAAGCCACTACGGCTCTTATGGGGTATCTATTTTCAGAAAACATCTGCATCAATACTCCAAAGGAATTGATGGGGCAAGCAATTTTAGAGATGAGATAAACAGAATAAATGATATAGGACTTATGCGAGATAAGATCGAGGATTTCTTCACAATTTAAATGCAAGGCTACATAATCCACACACAAAAAGTCAAGGACGAGGATATGATAGTCTATCTCTTGACTTCAAATTCACTCATCAAATGCTATAGGTTTTACGGTGCACGCCATCCTAGTATTATGCAGGGATATAAAATAGACTTCGAGCTTGTAGAGAGTGCAAATTTTTTGCCACATCTTAGGAGTGTATTACACCTTGGCTTTAGCTGGCTGATTTTACGAGAACGACTAATAATTTGGCAGCAGTTTATGCGCCTATTTTACACACATTTAAAAGATGTGGAGCATATTGACGAAATATATTTTCAAGAAGTTGAGCTTTGTGCTCAAAGGCTTTTAAAACAAAATCCAAAACGCCTTATTATCGAGGCTTATGTACGAATTTTAGAGCATGAAGGAAGGCTTCACGATGAGCTCACCTGTTTTGTTTGTGACGAAAAAATAGAAAGCCACCTCTCTTTAGCAAGAGGTTTTTTACCCTCTCACTCAAATTGTTTTGGCAATTTAAATCTAAAATTTGAAAAAATCCAACATCTATTTAAGAAAAAATCTACGATTTTATTGGATGATAGAGAGATAAACGAGCTTTACAGTATAGTTTTGCAAGGATTTTAATAGTTTTCATCAGCACCAAAAAATGTATCCAAGTGAACATTTTCAAATGCAGCCTTTAAAGAGACGAAAAACTTATGATTTTCACTCTCTAAATTTGCAAGCATAGCCTTTGTTTCAGCTCTTGCTCTAGGTGCTTTGCCGCCATATGATCTAGCAGGACAGCTCTCCTCTTCATTCATCAAAGGAAGCTCATTTTTAATAGCACAATCCCTAATCTGTCGCTCTCTTACAAGTATTAAAGGCCTGATTATTGTCAAACCATTTTCAGCCTTATATCTTGGAGCCAAAGTTCTAAGTGCGCCATTATATGTAAAATTCATAAAAAAGCTCTCTGCAGCGTCATCAAGATGATGTGCTATGGCAATCTTATTAAATCCGTTTTCAAGAGCATAGGTGTATAGATAGCCTCTTCGCATACGACTGCAGAAGCTGCAAAATGTAGTATTTTCGCGTATCTTTTCTCTACCGAATTCAAAAATTTTAGTATCAATTACCTTGTAGGGAATTTGATGAATTTTAAAGTGCTCCTTTATAGGCTCAAGATTTTCGCCTATTCCGTAGCTTACTGTAACCGCTTCAAATTCCCAATTCAAAGGGCTTACTGAGCAAAAATGCTTAAGTAGGTGAGCAAGAGTCATGCTGTCTTTACCACCGCTTAGGGCAAGCAAAATTTTATCACCCTCTTCGAACATCTGATACTTCGCATTTGTCTGTCCGACTATACGAAGTATCTTTTTGCTCAGCTCTATCATAACTCCTCAACCATGGAGAGGATGAAATCTGCACTTATATTAGCAGAGCTTTGTAAGAATTCGTCAAAATCAAACTCTGCTCCGCCTCCAGCCTCATCGCTTATCGCACGCAGGATAAAAAACGGCACATTTAAGCTCTCACATACTAGGGCTACACTGGCACCTTCCATCTCTGTTGCATCGGCTTTAAATGTATTTTTTATCCAATCTTTTTTACTTTGTTCGCAAATAAACTGATCTCCAGTAGCTATAATTCCACTTTTTAAATTTATTCCCTTTTGCTTAGCAATTTTAGTAGCCAGGACATTTAAATTTACATCGCTTTTCATAAATATACTAGTGCCGGGCACAAATCCATGCGGATGGCCAAATGCTGTAATATCAAGATCATGTTGCACCAATGATTCGGCATACAACATGTCTTTGATTTTCAAATTTTCATTTAAAGCGCCGGCAACACCTGTAAAAAGCAACTTTTGAGCCTTAAATTTCTCAATCATTATTGTAGCCGTCAGGGCGGCATTTACTTTGCCTATCTTTGAATATGCTATTACAAGCTCTTTATCTTTAAATTTCGCCAAATAAAAGACATTATTCGCATAACGTATCTCTTCATAATCTTTTAAAGCGTCCAAAAGCGGAGTAATCTCTTCAGGCATTGCACCTAAAATCGCTATCATTTACCCTCCAAAAATACTAAAAATTCATCCAAGCTCTTAATATCCGTTATAGAATAGGTCGGTTTATCAGTGATCTTTTTATTGATCCCTTTTAGCACGCTTGAACCAAATTCTACAAAAATATCAATTTCACTTTGTGAATTTTGAATACTTTGTTTATATAAAACAGGTTTTACAAGCTGATCTTTTAATAAATTTAAAGCCTCATTCTTGCTACTATATGGTTTAGCAGTTGCGTTAGATATAACACTTTTAAATTTATCTTTTAATGTCGCCTCAAGATGGCTAACAAGACCTATGCTTGCACTACTAAGAATAGGGCAATGGCTGGCAACAGACATATTTAAAAGCATAGCCCTCTTTGCCCCAGCCTCTTTAAATACTGATTCAAATTTAACCAAATGCTCTCTAACTCCGGCTACGACTATCTGTCCATCACAGTTGTAATTTGCTGCGTAAATTTGCAAACCATCTTTTTGAGCGCCTACGCAAATTTCTTCGACAATTTGATCATTTAGTCCTAAAACAACCATCATAGACACATCTTTACCATTGCAAGCCTCTTGCATAAGCTTGCCTCTGATATTTACCACCTTAAGTGCATCTACAAAGTCAAATCCGCTATTTACAGCCAAGGCACTAAACTCTCCAAGAGAGTGTCCGAGGCTGAAATTTGGCTCTAAATTTAATTTTGATTTTAGAGCCAAATAGCACATTAAAGAATTTAAAACTATTGCAGGCTGAGTAAACTCACTCTGATTAATCAGCTCGTTCTCTTCAAAAAGAAGCTTCTTGAAATCTACGCTAAGAGCATCACTTGCATTATGCAAAAGCTCTTTAGCCTCATTGAAATTTTCATAAATTTCTTTGCCCATTCCAATGGCTTGAGACCCCTGACCAGGGAATATAAAAGAAAATTTCATTATAGTTTCTTAGTGATGATGTTTTCCGCAGCATCCGCCACCATCATTATGGTGGTGTCCTCCGCCACAACATCCACCTTCATCATCGTGGTGATGGTGTCCGCCACCGCAACATCCGCCTTCTTCATGATCATGGCCATGACCTCCGCAGCAGCCACCCTCTTTGTCTCCATGTCCACTACCGCATCCGCAAGCATGAGCATGAGCAACAACACCAGTAGCTATCTCATCTTCAGTGGCCTCTCTAACTTCTGTTATTTGAACGTTAAACTCTAGGTCTTTACCAGCATAAGGGTGATTAAAATCAACAGTGACTTCATTTTCGTCTATTTTTGCTACGGTAACGCGAACGTTTGAGCCGTCCTCTCCTTGTCCAAATAGCTCCATTCCCTCTTTGAGTTCAATTCCTGCGAATTGTTCTTTTGGTAATTTTTGAAGAGCACTCTCATCATAAAGTCCGCAAGCATCGGCCGCTTCTATAATAACTCTCTTTGTATCTCCGGCTTTTAGTGAGCTAACCTCATCCTCTAGCTTTTGTATTATGTGTCCTCTACCTGTCAAAAATGAAATTTGACCGCCTTCTTGCATGTTAGATTCTAAAATTTCACCTGTCTTAGCGTCTTTTAGTTCATAAAACATAGATATAACTTGATTCACACTTTCTCCTAAAAATTAAAATAAGTATGATTATATCGTAAATTTATTAATGTAAATTGACTTATCTATCAGGAGATGCTTTGGCTTCTTTACTTTCAGGATAGCCTAATTTCAATGCTTTATAAAATCGATTTGCGCTTTGAGTATCATTAATCTTATCGAAACTAATCGCAGTATGATATAGTAGTTTTGGTATATAATCAGCCTTATCGTAAAGAGTTATGCTTTGTTGATAATATTTGATAGCGTTATTGTATGCTTTTTGTTTATATGAAATTTCGCCAAGATAAAAATTTGCGGCAGCCGGCTTATGACCTTTTGTTATCAAAAATTCATATCTATCCTTAGCTTCATCCAGCTTTCCTTCATCAAAAAGCTTCTTAGCATCAGCTGCGACATCTTGAATTTTTTGCTTAGTAAAATCTGCTGAAGTCTGTTTATCTGACTCTTCAGACTTGTTTTTCGTAGATTTTGACTCCTCTTTAGCTGCATTTGATTTATCTATAAGTGTGCCGAGGTCTTTAAGAGTTTTTGTAATTTTTTTATTATTGGTTTCCTGAATCGCCCTAGTCTCTTCAGAGTATTTTTTTAGAACTTCAAGATCGTTTTTTAGACTATCTTCTTTATTTATTGTTTGGGCTTCAAGATCGTTTATGCGTTTTTCTAACCTGGATATTCGCTCATTAATGCCGTCCATAATACTTTGCAGACCTTCAATTCTCTCCTGTGCCCCGCTTAAACTAGACTCTACATCACCCATGTTTCTGCTTAAATTTTCTACGCGTTGCTTATTTTTAAGCAGAACTTTTTCACTATCGGTTAGACCATAAGGGTTTGTGCTATCTAAATTACCGGCATCAAATACTGAAATTTCAGCAGAGTATAAAATAGCGACTCCAAAAGACAGAGTCGCTATTTTCTTTAAATTTGTCATATTTTATTACGGAAGAACTTTGAATTCGGCACGTCTATTTTGTGCGTCGCAAGCTTTTGTTTTATCTGTACAAATAGGATTGCTCTCTCCATAGCTTACAACGGTAATTCTATCAGCAGCAACACCTTGTTTTACAAGAGCATCTTTTGTAGCCTTTGCTCTTTTTAGACCAAGAGCATAGTTATACTCATCACTTCCCCACTCGTCGCAATTTCCTTCTACTTTAATAGTTAGGTTTTTTGCATCTGCATGGTTAAATACACTAGCATTCATGTTTACAACCGATTGCATATCGCTTTTAATATTAAATTTATCAAAATCAAAATATACGTTTTTAACATGTCCTTCAACCATAGATATTAGTTGTTGTAATTTATCGCTAGCACTCATCATGCTATCGCTAGAACCCATGGTAGATACGCTACCTTGTTTAGAATCAGCACTCATATCAACCTCAGGGGCTTTTGAGCTACAACCGCTCATTAGTAAAGCTGCGACAACAGCAGAAGCTAAAGCTACTTTTTTCATTTTAATCCTTTGCAAAAATTTTAGTGATTATATCATATTTTTTTAATAAGATTACCAATCAATAGACTGTATTCTACCTATCTTTAGAGGAAATTGAAAACTCCTATTTTCATTTATGCGTATTATTCCTAGTGAGCTCTGACCTCCAAGTTCCTTAATAAACACTACACTTTGTCCGTCGCTAGAAAATCTAGGATATAAATTCTTTCCGCTTGCGGTAAGCTGCCTTATATAGTCTGTTTTGGTTGAAATCATATAGATATTAAAATCTCTGGTTCCAAATTCACTTTTTTCATTCTCTCTACTTGAATAAACTATATAGTTTTGATATGTACTTACAGAGTTATTGTTTTTACCGTGATATACCATCTGCTCGACAGCACCTCCTGCTATATTTTGTGAAAAAATATTAGGATAACCCAATCTGTCTGATACAAAAACTACCCTAGTATCATTATCCACAAAATTTCCATTTACATCTATACCTGTGTAGTTTGTTACCTGGGAAAGTCTTTTGGAATTTAAATCATATAGATATATATCAGGCTGATCTTGAGGTGCCATAGTAAGAAGCATCTTATCGCCACTTTGGCTAACATCAGAGGCCACAATCATACCGCCTTTAGTATCTAAAATTTTAGTTTTTTGACCTGTTGCTATATCAAATTTATATAAAATTATTTTAGAGCTGCTGTAGTCTGAATAATAAAATGCTTTCTGATCGGCTCCCGCCCATTTAGGGAATATATTAAGTCCTCCCCTAACAAGCACTTTTTGATAAGTTAAAGTGTAATCAGCTACTACGATTTCACTCTGTTTAGATCCTGTAGATTTGGAAAAAACTATAAATTTTTCCATCCAATTTACAGGAGGCATATTAAGCTCATTTACAAGCTCAACTATTGCTTTATGTGCTAAAAAAGGAAATTTAGCGCCATCATTCATGGTATAAATTCTCTCATATTGAGTTGTTGCGGTTTTAGCGTTTATGAGCTTAACTCTTAAGGTAAGTGATGTGTTTGGCATGCCTTCAAGAGCGTATCTAAAGATTAATTGAGCATTTTTATGGCTCATTACGTTTGTATTTGAATCCCCTTCATAACTGCTAGCGATATACTCATCTACAACCTCAAAATCAGAGCTTACCTTTAAATCGCCCAACATAATCTTATGGAATCTGTTTTTAAATGCCTGATCAGAAACCATAGTCGTAGCATCTTGAAGCACTATTTTAGGCAAAACCATACCTTTATTTATAATAGATATGGTAGCGTCGGCGGCAAATAAGCCTAAAGCAAAACTCAGTATCAAAATAATTTTTTTCATTTTTCCTCCATTATTCTATTTTATCTACCAAAGTGGTTTTAAGAGTAACTGTCCTTCCTAACTCGGAAGGCGGAAATTTTTCAAAGGTCATACTTTGTAAAAATTCCCTGACCTTGTCATTAAATTCGCTATTATATGATAATTTTTTAATATCATAACTAAAATTTCCACTCAAATCTATACTAATTTCAACTTCAGCATTATCGTTTGAATCAGCTTTATAAGCACTCCATTTTGCCTGCAAAATTCTTTCAATCTGCCCGAAATAAGGGTGATATTCGCCTGTCATTTGCGTTTTAGGAGCTTTCGCTACTTTATCAAGTTTTAATGCATTTATAACATCGCTTGCCTTTTTTTGAGAGTTTTGAGATTGATTTTTTTCAGGCTTTTTTCTGCTCTGCTCTTTTAAAGACTCGGTCTTTTTTACAACCTTATCGTCTTTAAGCTTAGATATGTTTATATCCTTAAAAAGATCCTTTAGGCTCGGCTCTTCTGTTTTTTGGACAATTTCAGGCTCCTCTACTTTTACCACTTCTTCTTTTTTTTCAGGAGCCTTTACTACTATATCTTGCTCACGCTCAACTATCATAATATCCATAAAGGCATCTTTTGTATCGGTATATTTTTTAGGTTCTTCGCTTCTAAAATATGTAAGTTTTATAAAAATACCGCTCACAATAGAAATATACAGAATAAAAGAGAGCATAAAGTAGCTAAAAGTATTAAATTTTGGCTCTAAAATTTTATCCATTCGTTTGGAGTGCCACCTTTGAGAATCCGGCATTTTTAATACTTTTTAATACAAACATAACATCGTCATAAAGTAAATTTTTATCAGCCTTTATATAAACGGCTGAATTTTTATCATATTTTGCACCTAGAAGTGCTATATTGTCTGGCAACTCTTGAAGGCTCATAGTGCTTTGATCTATCCTAACCTTTCTTTGCGCATCTACTATTACGGTTAGATCCTTCTGCTCTGCCGAGAGTGTTTTTGTCTTAGAGCCGTCAGGTAACACCACCTGCTCTTCATATACAAGAGTAGGCGTAGTAACCATCAGTATCGCAAGCAAAACAAGCATAATATCAACCAAAGGAGTGATATTAAGCTCTGGAGTCTCTTCGAGATTTATCATAAATTTAGCTCTCTTCTTTGTTTGCGATTAACATATCAGCTTCTCTTCTAACAATACTCATAAGCTCATACGCCTTTCTTTTGAGAAGCAAACTAAAGGTATATGCAGGAATTGCGACAAAAATACCTGCTCCTGTAGCTACAAGAGCTTCGGATATGGCAGGTGCTATTACTCCAAGGGACGAATTTCCTCCTTGTCCAAGCTTTGAAAAGGTCTCAAGTATTGCCACAACTGTGCCAAAAAGCCCAATAAAAGGCGATGTAGATGCAATAATCCCAAGCCAAGTAACACCGCTTGTGGCATTTTTTTCCGCCATACTTATACAAATACCAAGTTTTTCTTTACAAATTTTACCAGAGGCGCATCTTTTTAAAGAAGAGTCGTTTGAAATTACTTTAGAACTCATAAACAGTGATTCTAAAGCATTTTGCTCTTTTTTTTTCCATAAGGCAAGTTCTACCATACGAGAAAAAAGTATGGTAAAACTTATAATAAAATATAGCGATAGCCAAGCAAGAACAAAAATAGTTATAAAGCTACTTCTTGAATAATAATTTAAAAATATATCAAGACCTGCCACTATTTAGCTCTCGCCATACTATCAAGTTTTGCAACTGTTGCCGCAAATGCATTTGTCTCACTGCTCATGCTCTGAATAAGCTCTTTTGCCTTTTCAAGAGAGTGAGCTAACTCACTCTCAGAGCTTCCTGATACATATACTGCACCATCTGCAAGCACAACCGCCTTGCCTTCATCAATTTTCACATATCCCCAATTTATAGCTACGATATCGTGATTTTTATCTTCGTTTTCTATATCTACAAGACCCGCTTTTAATAGCGATATCAAAGAGGCGTGTCCCGGCAAAACGCCGAATTCTCCTTCGCTTCCAGGCAAAACCACGCTTTTAACATCATTTGAAAAAACAAGTCCTTCAGGCGTCACAATCTCTAAATGTAATTTATTCATTACGCTTCCTTATTAAATTTTAGCCTTTAAGTTTTTCAGCTTTTTGCATTACCTCGTCTATATTTCCAACCATATAAAACGCTGCCTCAGGAAGATCGTCATATTTACCATCTAAAATTCCTTTAAAGCCAGCAATGCTCTCTTCTAGGCTTACATATTTTCCGGGACTTCCTGTAAAGACTTCAGCCACGAAGAATGGCTGAGACAAGAATCTTTCTATCTTTCTTGCTCTATCAACTGTAACTTTATCCTCTTCGCTAAGCTCATCCATACCAAGAATCGCAATAATATCTTGCAAGTCTTTATATTTTTGTAAAACAGCCTGAACACCGCGTGCAACTTTATAGTGCTCTTGTCCTAAAATTTGCGGATCAAGCATACGTGAAGTTGAGTCAAGCGGGTCAACCGCAGGATAAATTCCCTTCTCTGCAATAGCACGGTTAAGAACCGTAGTAGCATCAAGGTGAGCAAAAACTGTCGCAGGAGCAGGGTCTGTAAGGTCGTCTGCCGGAACATAAACAGCCTGAACGGATGTAATTGAGCCTTTTTTGGTCGATGTAATTCTCTCTTGGAATTTACCCATTTCGCTTGCAAGTGTAGGCTGATAACCAACGGCTGAAGGAATACGTCCAAGAAGCGCTGACATCTCTGAACCTGATTGAGAGAATCTAAAGATGTTGTCAATAAACATAAGAACGTCAAGCCCCATCTCATCACGGAAATACTCAGCCATCGTTAGACCTGTTAGCGCGATTCTGTTTCTTGCCCCCGGTGGCTCATTCATCTGGCCATAGCATAAGGCAACTTTATCCAAAACGTTGGATTCTTTCATCTCGTGATAAAGGTCGTTTCCTTCACGAGTTCTCTCTCCAACGCCTGCAAACACAGAATAACCGCTATGTTTAAACGCAACGTTGTGAATAAGCTCCATAATAATAACCGTCTTACCAACACCAGCACCACCAAATAGTCCAACTTTACCACCTTTTGCATAAGGAGCAAGAAGGTCAACTACTTTGATGCCTGTTTCAAAAATTTCACTCTTTGTGCTTTGCTCTTCAAACGCAGGAGGATCACGGTGTATAGACCATCTCTTATCAAAATTTAATTCTTCACCCTCATCAATCAAGTTGCCAATAACGTTAAAAATTCTTCCCAAAACTTTCTCACCAACCGGAACAGTAATAGGCGCTCCAAGAGCAGTAGCTTCCAAACCCCTAGTAAGACCTTCACTCATATCCATAGCAATGGTTCGTACGCGGTTATCTCCAAGGTGAGCGGCAACTTCAAGAACAAGCTTATTCTTCTTACCTTCCACTTCAAAATTTACCTCAATGGCCTCGTTGATTTTTGGCAAATACTCGCTAAAATCGACATCAACGACAGGTCCCATTACTTGAGAAATAATACCTTTCATTAATACTCCTTTTTATTTCATTGATTCAACGCCACTGATGATCTCGATAAGCTCAGTGGTAATAGACTGTTGTCTAGCTTTATTATAAGCCAGATTCAGCTCCCTAACGCGCTCTTTTGCGTTATTTGTTGCATTATCCATTGCCTGCATTCTAGCACTATGCTCTGCAGCAAGACTATCGACAAGCGCATAATACATACTATACTCAAAATATTTTTTAAGTAGTTCATCTAAAATTTTGCCGTCATCATCGCCAGGCTCAAATTCCATTAAGGAATTAGTCTCAACCTCGACTATCTTAGGTGGCTCAACTGGAACTATATCATTTATACGAATTTGCTGAGATATCATATTGTTATAGCCGTTATGAACTAAAATAACCTTATCGGTAACTCCATTTATAAAATCATCAATAGCCTCTTTTATGACTTCTTGAGCCTTCTCGTAAGTAGGAGATGAGCTATATCCGACATAAGTTTTAAGAAGCTCTATGCCTTGGAAGTTAAAGAATTCTATTCCTTTTTTGCCAACGGCCCTTAGCCTGATCTTAACTTTTTTGGCCTTAAATTCATTTATCATATTTCTAACGGTTTTAATAGTCTGAATATTAAAGCCTCCGCAAAGCCCTTTATCAGCTGTTACAAAGATAATATCAACCTTCTCTACACTATTTTTAGTGTTAAAGAATTTACTCTCCGAATCAACAGAGCCGTATTGATTGATCTTATATGCAATCTCTGATAAAACCTCATTGATCTTAAGCGCATATACTCTAGAGTGACGAGCCACATCTTCCGCTTTTCTAAGTTTAGCAGTAGAAACAAGCTTCATCGCACGCGTCGTCTTTTGAGTGTTCTGAACGCTTTTGATCTTTCGTTTTATATCTTTTAAATTTGACATATCTTAACCTTAGTTAGCAGCAAATGTCGCTTTAAAGTCTTTTAGTGCCTTATGTAAAAGCTCTTCAATCTCTTTATCAAGTACTTTTTTTGTTCTAATCTGATCAAAAATTTCAGGATATTTCGCCTCTATATAAGGATATAGTTCTGATTCAAACTTATTGATTGCGCCTACAGAAATATCATCTAAATAACCCTTAGCACCAGCAAAAATAAGAACTACTTGATTTTCTACAGGAAGAGGACTGTATGGAGGTTGTTTTAAGATCTCAACCATTCTTTGTCCACGCTCGAGCTGTCTTCTTGAACTCTCGTCAAGATCGCTCGCAAACTGAGCAAACGCTTGAAGCTCGCGGTATTGCGCAAGGTCAAGTCTTAAGTTACCAGAAACTTGCTTAATAGCTTTAATCTGAGCTGCACCACCAACACGAGAAACAGATAGACCAACGTTAATCGCAGGGCGGATACCTGAGTTAAATAGATCTGACTCAAGGAAAATTTGACCGTCCGTAATAGAAATAACGTTTGTTGGAATATAAGCAGAAACGTCACCCGCTTGAGTCTCGATTATAGGAAGCGCAGTAAGTGAACCGCCACCTAATTTATCATTTAGCTTACTTGCACGCTCAAGAAGTCTTGAGTGAAGGTAGAAAACGTCACCAGGATATGCTTCACGTCCTGGAGGTCTGCGAAGAATCAAAGACATTTCGCGGTATGCAACAGCGTGCTTTGAAAGATCATCATAAATGATTAATGCGTGGCGTGAGTTGTCACGGAAATATTCACCCATAGTTACGCCCGCATACGGGGCAAGGTATTGAAGCGCCGCAGCATCTGATGCGCCTGCGTTTACAACTATAGTATAGTCCATAGCACCGTACTCTTCGAGTTTTTTAACAACTTGAGCGACGGTTGATTGTTTTTGTCCGATAGCAACGTATATACAAATTACATCTTGACCTTTTTGATTAATGATAGTATCGATTGCTACGGTAGTTTTACCTGTTTGGCGGTCGCCGATAATAAGCTCGCGTTGTCCACGTCCGATTGGAACAAGAGCGTCAATAGCTTTAATACCTGTTTGAAGAGGCTCATGTACTGATTTTCTAGCCATGATGCCTTTTGCTTTTTCTTCAACGAATCTAGTTTCACTAGCATCTATTGGACCTTTAGCATCTATAGGCTCACCAAGTGAATTTACAACACGTCCTATAAGAGCATCGCCCACAGGAACACGAAGAAGTCTAGCTAGACGTTTTACCGAGCTTCCCTCTTTAATATTATCAGTTTTACCAAGGATAACTATACCCACACTACTCTCTTCAAGGTTAAGGGCCATACCTTTTTCACCGCTCTCAAACTCAACCATCTCGCCAGCCATAACGTTTTTTAGACCATAAACATTCGCAACACCGTCAGCTACCGAGATAACCTTACCTGTCTCTTCAACATCAACACTAAGATCGAAATTTTCGATTCTTTCCTTGATGATAGCGCTAATTTCATCCGCTTTTATTTTCGTTGCACCCACGCTTTTTCTCCTTTTAAATTGCTTTTAATATATATTCAGTCATTTGAGATTTAAGTCTATCTATCGAAAGACTAGCCTCCACACCCAAATCGTCCAACTCTATTTTTATACCGTTATAATCGCTTTTTACAGCTTCTAACATGATTTTTGCATTAAATCTTTTAGAAAAGCTTTTTTCAAGCTCAGTAATTTGAGATTGATCAATCTCAAAATTTCCATAGATTGTGCCACGGAAAATATTATCCATTTGAGCTTTTTGCACTGCAAGCTCATTAAGTATATCAGGCAAGATATCAAGCCTTTTATTCTCGCCTAAAAGCTTGATAAAATTTATAAATTTAGGATTATCGTTACTTAAAAAAGACAAGACAAGGCTTATTTTCTTATCATTTTTTATACTAGGAGAAGCTATAATGTTTCTAAATTTATTAATATTAAATGCACTTACAACAACATCTAGATCGCTTATAAATTTCTCAAGATCATCTCTGTTAAGATCAGCCATTAAAGCTTTTACATATTTTTTTGCTATCAACTCTTTCATTAGCCAACCTTTTTAAGAACAATATTAACAAGTTCGTTTTTATCGATTTTAAGGCTATCGCTTTCAAAAACTTCATTTAAAATTTCAACTACAACGTTTTTTACGGCACGTCTTCTTTCAAATTCTTTTTGTTCCTGGAAGCTCTTTTCAAGGCTTAAAAGCTCTTGATTAGTCTCTGCTTTTATCTTTTCGCATAATAATAAAGCCTCTTTTCTAGAAGTCTCAATAAGGCTTATAGCATTGTTTTTAGCCTCTTCAACTCTTTTAAGAGCATCGTTCTTTTTAGCCTTTGACTCTCTTAACTTCTTTTGAATATTATCAAGCCTAATCGCTATACTTTCAATTCTAGCCTTATAAGCATTTTTAACAGGGGTAGCTATAAAATAATATAAGATTCCAAAAAACATTAAAAAGTTTAGAATTCTTGCTACTATATCATAGCTGTGTCCGCTAGATTCACTAGCTAAAGCAAAAAACGGAACAAGCAAAATAAGATAAATTTTCTTCATACACTCTCCTTAAATTTTTGCCAATTTTGTTCTAAGAACACTCTTAAGGTCAGGCAACCTAGTAATCAAATCAGACTTAAACTCATTTTTTTGAGCCTGCAAATTTTGCATAAATGCCTCATAATCAGCCTCTAAAGTAGCGCGCTTTTGCTCTATTATTTTTGCTGCACTCTCTTTTGCTGCGTTTAAAGCCTCTTGTTTGATTTTACTGGCTTCATTTCTGGCAGACATAATTATCTGCTCAATCTCAGCCTCATGGACACTAAGATCGCTTGTATTTTTAATAGCACTTTCTTCATCATTTTTAATAGCCTCATTTCTCGAATCAATAAAATGAATCAGAGGTTGATAGAGGATTGAGTTTAAAATAATGATGAGTCCTATAAAAACCACTGCCGTTAGAATTACTAATGGCAAATCGACTTGTAACATTAAATCTCCTTATGACTCTGTATATTTTGTGTAAAAACAAAAAATCGGTTTATTCTACAATATTAAAAGAAAAAATAAGCTAAATTTACTAGCGAATTTCTATCTTATTTTATATATAAAATTCTCAATATCCGATATATCTTTAAATTCAAGTATCAAATTTCTATTTTTAATTTTTGATTTTATGTGGAGTTTTTCTAGAAGCTCTTTTAAATGATCTAGCTTTTGAGTGTATTTTTCATCGATTTTAAAACCGATTTTTTGCGAGCCTTTGCTTTTATCTTTTAAATTTTTAACCAAATTTTCAGTTTCGCGAACGCTCAATCTCTGTCCGATTATCGTATCGACAGCCATTTTTTCATCATTTGGCTCAAGCCCTACGATTACTTTAGCATGTCCTTGGGTTATCTTTCCTTCTTTTATGAGATCTTGAGTATGAAGGCTTAAAGACAAAAGCCGCATTGTGTTTGTTATCTGAGTTCTGCTCTTATGTATGATGTTTGCAAGTCCTTCTTGCGTGATCTTATACTCGTCAATTAGCTCTTTATATGAATTTGCAAGCTCGATAGGATTAAGATCTTCTCTTTGAATATTTTCAATAAGTGCAAGTTCTCTTAAATTTTTACTCTCGATATCGGCAACTATGGCTTTTATTTTCTCGGCGCCTAAAATTTTAGTCGCTCTAAATCTTCTTTCGCCGGCTATCAGCATATATCCGTCATCTTTTTGTATGACGATTATAGGCTGGATAAGTCCATGTCTTTTTATTGATTCGCTTAGCTCTTTTAAGGCTGTCTCATCGAAGTGTTTTCGTGGCTGATAAGGGTTTTCGGTTATTAATTTTACATCGATTTCGGTTACTATATCGCGATTTCCGCCACTTAACTCAGCCTTATAAGCAAGCTCAACATCTTCAAGTATAGCTCCCAATCCGCGTCCCAAACTACTCTTTTTAGCCATCTTTTATCCTAAGATCGCGTAAGCTAAATTTTGATACGCCTGAGAGCCTGGAGATTTGATATCATAGAGTATCACTGGCTTACCAAAGCTTGGAGACTCGGCAAGCTTTACATTTCTAGGCACGATCACAAAATCCTCACTATCGTCTCTTAGTTTAAACAGCTTGTTTTCAAAATGTTGCTTTAAATTCGCCACAGTCTCTTTTGAAAGGTTGTTTTGAGAGCTGTACATAGTTGGTAAAAAGCCCTTTATGGCAAGCTTCGGATTTATAGTTTTTTTGATTATTTTAACCGTGTTTAAAATTTGCGCCAATCCTTCAAGTGCGTAAAATTCGCATTGTATAGGAATGATCACGCTATCGCTTGCGCTTAAAGCGTTTACGGTTATGCTGCCAAGTGCGGGCGGGCTATCGATGATGATAAAATCATACTCGTGTAAAACTTCTGCGATTTTATTTTTAAGGATTAGTTTGTAATCCTTGCTCTGATCGTTAAATTCCTGCTCGATACCCACTAAACCGATGTTTGAAGGAGCTAGAAAAAGTGTAGGAATTTCAGTTTTTAGAACTATCTGAGAAAGCTTCTTGCGCCCTGTTAAAACGTGATAGATATTGTATTCATAGTCATTTCTGCTAAAGCCCATTCCCGTAGTCGCATTTGCCTGAGGATCGATATCTATGAGTAAAACTCTCTTTTCCGCAACCGCCAAAGAAGCCGCCAAATTTACCGCTGTGGTCGTTTTGCCCACACCGCCTTTTTGGTTTGCTATGGTTATTATCTCGCTCATCTTAAAGAATACACCCTTTTTTCATTTACTAAAATAGCTCCATCATCGCAAATTTCTGCGTCTTGCAGCGATATCTCTTGCCCGTCTATATGCGTGATGAATTTTTTTGATTTCTGAAAGTCTAACCTAAATTTGCTAAAAATCTGCTTCCATAAAATCTTTTTTTCTAATAATTCACAAAATCCCCAAACTGCTTCATTTTGACTAATTTGTATATCCAAAATACCCGCATTTTTTGGTGCACCGACGAGATTTAAGCCCATGCCGCAAATATAATTTTCGCTTATCTTTGAAGTAATTGTTCCGCCGATTTTTTTATCTTCTATGTAAAAATCATTGGGCCACTTGATCCAAATTTCAGAGCCTTGCGAAGCTAAAAATTTACGCATAATCATCGAAAAATAAATAGATATGGAGGCCTCATGCAAATCATTTGGCAAAAAGCTCCTATCCACACAAAAAGAAAAAAACAAATTCCCTCTAAATCCTTGCCACTCGTTATTTCTGCTGCCTATACCTTTGGTTTGCTCGTTTGCTACGAGCATAAAAGGCGGCTTTATCGCTCCTGCACGCACGCCTTCGCAGACAAATTCCTGTGTTGACGGGATTGAATCAACAAATTCAATTACCAAAATCAGCTCTTATCATAAAATTTTATCGCCCACTCTAAGGCGTTTGCCGTTTATATAAGAATTTGCATCGACGGCCTTTTTGGCAGGCTCTTGCAGGGAGTAAATTTTAACGGCTCCGCTCTTGCAACCCACCACAAAACTATCTTTATAAATGCTTAAAATCTCTCCCGCTTCGCCACTTGAGCTTTCAAATAACTCCAAAGATAAAATTTTAAGTCCGCTCTCAAGATAAATTCCCGGCCAAGGAGTAAGCGCTCTAAATTTATTATAAATTTCATGTGCCTCTTCGTTAAAGCTAAAAAGCCCGTCCGTTTTTTGTATCTTTTTACATTCTGTTGCGAGGTTGTCATCTTGTTTGATAGGAGTTAAATTTTGAAAATTTAAGAGCGTTTTTACTATTAGTTCGCCCGCCATATCGCCAAGTTCGCTAAAAAGCTCTTGCGCCATTTTGTTTTCGCAGTTCGTATAGGCAAAATCAAGCATATCGCCTGTATCAAGCCCTTCGTTCATAAGCATAGCCGTTACTCCGGTTTGCTTTTCACCTTCTAAAATCGCGCTTTGAATCGGACTTGCGCCGCGGTATTTCGGCAAAATCGAAGCGTGTAAATTTATACAAGGAGCGATGTCAAGTATGCTTTTAGGCAAAATTTTTCCATACGCCGCCACAACTATAAAATCAGGCTTCAAGTTTGAAATTTGCTCAGCCACCGCTTCATCTCGCAAAGTCTTTGGCTGAAATATCGGCACAGTGGGCAAATTTGCCTCGCTATAAATCTTAACGCTACTGGGAGTTAGTATCTGCTTCCTGCCCACGGGCTTATCAGGCTGTGTGAAAACGGCTACGATATTAAATTTCGTCTCAACAAGTGCTCTTAAAATTTTAGTAGCATACTCGGGTGTTCCCATAAAAACGATATTTGTTTGCTCTTGCATCACTTTAGCCTATTAGCTTAACAGATTATTTTTCGGCTTTTAGAAGTTCTAAAAGTGCAAATTTAAGCTCATTTATATTTTCCCCGCTTGCAGACGATATCGGCATGATAAAAAACGGTTTGGCAGCATCAAATTCATACACGTCTTGCTTGTAGCTTAAAAGATCGCTTCCAAGCCCAAGACTCTTAATGAAGTCCGAAATTTTATCCACCTCTTCGCAAGCATCAAGCCTAGTAAGTGCGATAGCATAATCCCTGCCGCCAAGCTCACTTGAAAATTTGCTAACCTCGGCTTTAAGAGTGCCAAACTGCTCTTTAAGGGTTCGGTAATTGGCAAGATCTAGCATATAAAGTAAAACTTTAGTCCGCTCAATATGCTTTAAAAACTGCACTCCAAGCCCTCTTCCGTCGCTTGCCCCCTCAATAATGCCAGGGATATCAGCCATAACAAAGCCGCTATATTCATCAACTTCTACAAGACCGAGCTTTGGCGTGAGTGTCGTAAATTCATAGTTGGCAATCTGCGGCTTGGCGTTTGAAACGGTTGAAATGAGCGTGCTTTTGCCGACATTTGGAAAGCCGACAAGCCCTACGTCGGCTATGAGCTTAAGCTCAAGACGAACGTTGCAAATTTCTTCCGGAGTGCCCTTTTGGGCGTATTCGGGAGCTTGATTAGTCGAGCTTTTAAAATGCACGTTGCCAAGTCCGCCTTTGCCGCCCTTTAAAAACATCTTGCGCTCGCCCTGCTGCGTTAAATCAAGCAAAAGCTCGCCGCTATCGGCATCATAGACAGCAGTTCCGGGAGGTACGACCAACTCAAGGTTTTCGCCTTTTTTACCAGTCATCCTGCGACCCATCCCGGGCTCTCCGTTTTGAGCTTTTAAGGCACGCTTGCCCTTATAAGCTGCCAGCGTGTGAGAGTTGTTATCAACGATAAAATACACGTCTCCGCCGTCTCCGCCGTCTCCGCCGTCAGGTCCGCCTAGTATAACGTGCTTTTCACGACGAAAACTGACCGCACCTGCTCCGCCGTGACCCGAACTTAATGTCAAACTTACACTATCTATAAACATAAATTTACCTTAAAATTTTCTTTTCATTATATCTTTTTGTTGATTAAAATTTGATTTTAAAATTCTCACAATTATAAATCTGCCTAACATAAATTTATAATATAACGGTATTTAATTTGATTTAGCAGCAAGAGTAAAATATTTTTGTAAAAATTTAATGAAGAAAAGGAGAGCTAGGCCCTCCTAAAATTTAAGCAGCCGGATAAACAGAAACTTTTTTTCTTGTTTTATCTTTTCTCTCGAATTTTACATATCCGTCGATAAGCGCAAATATCGTGTGATCTTTACCAAGACCTACGTTGCTTCCGGCGTGAGTTGCTGTGCCTCTTTGGCGGATTATGATATTGCCGGCGCGAACAAATTCGCCTCCGAATTTTTTAACGCCTAAGCGGCGACCGATGGAATCTCGGTTATTCTGGGTTGAACCTTGACCTTTTTTGTGTGCCATATCTTAATCTCCTTAGGCTTGTATGCTTAAAACTTTAACGCGAGTAAATTGTCTTCTAAAACCGCGTTTTAATTTAGAGTCTTTTCTTCTGCGTTTTTTATAGATCACGACTTTTTTGTCTTTACCTAAATTTACGACCTCTAAGACAACTTTTGCACCCTTAACAAATGGCGCACCTACCTTCACTTCATCTCCGCCAAGAGCTAAAACTTCGTTTATTTCGATGTTTGCTTTTGGCTCGGCTTCAAAGCGATCAAGCTTAAGGTATTCACCTTCGCTCACTCTATACTGCTTTCCGCCGTGTTTTATAATAGCATATTTTGACATTGCTATCCCTTCTTTGGTAAGTTACCAAAAAGCACTTTTAAAAAAGATTTCTGGAGCTTTGTTGGTTGTAAGGAGTGGATTATATACTTTTTTTTATAAATTTAAGTTGAATTTAATCAGGAGGATAACCTCCCGATCATAAATTTTAGTAGTCTAATTCAGGCTTTGAAGTTTTATCTGTCGAAGCAGGAAACATCGGATATTCAACCTTTGGCATAGTTCCTGTTAAGGAATTTAAAAACGTTACCATATCGTTAGCTTCTTGCTCGCTTATCTCGATTCCAAGCTGAATACTACCCATGGCTTTTACTGCATCTTTTAGAGACCAAATAGCGCCGTTATGAAAATAAGGAGCTGTTAACTCGACGTTTCTAAGTGTAGGAGCCTTTACCATTCCGTTTGCGTCGCCTTTAAAATCACCAACATTTGCAAATTCATACTTGCCTGCAACTTCAAACGGTTGAAGAGTCCCGCCTAAATTGATGCCATTATGGCAAGATGCACAACCCTTATCCAAAAACACTTTTAAGCCTTTTTTCTCAGCTTCATTTAGTGCATTCTTGTCGCCCTCTAGGAATTTGTCAAATCTTGAAGGAGTTACAAGCGTTCTTTCAAAAATTCCAATCGCAGTCGTAACAAGATCAAAATTTATCTCGCTGTTAAATGCTTTTTTAAACTCGGCTACATAAGCAGGAATTGATTTAAGTCTATCCACCACAAGCTCAGGAGTTGAAGCCATTTCAGGAAGTGCTGTCATAGGACCAGCCGCTTGAGCTGCAAGGTGAGCTGCGCGTCCGTCCCAGAACTGAACCGCGTTAAACACGGAGTTATAAACGGTCGGAGCATTTACGTGGTGCGGGTTTGGCATCCATTTATGTCCCGTTGAAGCAGGAACGCCATCAACTCCGCCAAGCCCTAAGTTGTGACAGGTGTTACAGCTGATGATGCCTGATTTTGAAAGGCGCGGATCAAAATAAAGTCTTTTGCCAAGCTCATAAGCCGCCATTGTCGTAGGAAATGCTTTAGAATCAGGCGAAGCATCATTTATCATCTTTGTAAGAGTGTGCGGATCGCTTGGAATCGCAACAAGACCTGCGTCAAGCGCCTCTTTAATCAAATCGTTCGCAAAAATCGAACTAGCCAAAGCTGAACTCAGTAAGATAAACTTAAATTTCATACTTAATCCTTAAATTTAAAATAAAATCACAGAATAATATAATTTTTTCTATTAATTTAAAATAAATTTTATTGTTTGTTAAAAATTATTTTTAGATAGTATTAAGCAATTAGGATAAAATATCTCTGATTATTACTTAAAAGTTTCTATTTTAGATTTAATTTAGAATTTTAAATTTAAAAATACAAAGCAGTTTTGATATAATCACTAAATTCAAAATCACAAAGGAAATTTCTTGGTAAAATTTATCTTACTATTAGACACTGCTCAAAATTTTCCACTCAACTACACTAAGAAATTTAGCTTAATCTTAAATACGGCTAAGTAGATAATGGCAGAAAACGATCAAGAAAAAACTGAAGAAGCCACCTCCAAAAAGATAGAAGACGCCAAAAAGGACGGAAACGTCCCTAAAAGCCAGGACTTAGCGGGATTTATCACCCTTTTTGTGGCTATCTTTGCCGTAATTTTACTTCTTGGCTTTTTAGGCGAGCAGTTTTTCGCGCTTTATGTTTATTATCAGAGCTTAATCGGGCAAGAGATAGATGCAAAGCTCATTTATAGTATCGCACTTACAACGGTTTTTAGAGCGCTTTTAATGATTTTTCCAATTACCATTTGCGTAGCAATCGCAGGAATTATCGCAAATTTGATCCAGTTTGGATTTATCTTTACGACAAAGCCGCTTGAGCCAAATTTAAACAAAATAAACCCGATAAAAGGGCTTAAAAACCTCTTTTCGCTTAAAAAACTGATCGAATCCATAAAGATGACGCTAAAAGTTACTATCGTATTTAGCGTTGGATTTTTCATGTTTTTAAGCTTTATCAAAGAGCTTCCGCACACTATATTTTTGCCTATGGTAGCTCAGCTTGACTGGCTTAAAGAAAAGATGATAATCCTAGCTTTTGTCATGCTCATCGTGCTATTTGTCATAGCGATTGTTGATGTTCTTATCGTGCGTTTTCAGTATTTTAAAGACCTCAGGATGACCAAACAAGAGGTTAAAGACGAATACAAACAGATGGAGGGCGATCCGCAAGTAAAAGCTCGTATCCGCAGGCTTCAGATGGAGGCAAGCAGGCGAAGGATGATGCAAAATATCCCCGAAGCCGACGTCATCATCACCAACCCGACTCACTACGCAGTCGCGCTAAGATATGATAAAACCAAAGAAAAAGCGCCTGTCGTTATAGCTAAAGGGGTTGATTTCCTAGCACTTCGTATCAAAGATATCGGTATAAACAGCGGCGTTAAGATCGTAGAAAATCCGCCGCTTGCAAGAGAGCTTTATAAGGTGTGTGATATAAACGAGATGATACCTGCCGAGCTTTTTAGAGCGGTTGCGGAAGTCTTAAGCTTTGTATATATGAGCGATAGAGCCAAATTTGGCAATAGGCTAAAAAAATGAGTTATAGCTAAGCAGATTGATAAAAAATTAAACCATATACTTTAGTACAAAGCCGACTAACACCAAACTCATTACCACAATACTAGATGTTATATAAAAATCCATCCTGTCTTCAAATGCCTTTACAAAATTTTTTTGATTTTTTTCATAAGCTTTCTTTCGCATAAGCTCATCTTTCATCATACGCTCAACACTTCCCTCTTGAGATTCTATCTGAGAGTTCCAATAGCTATTTGGTCTTTTCACTTCCATCCAATCTTAATGTATTTAAAAAATATTTATAATCATATAAGTATACCACTAAAATTATAAAATAGTATCAAAATAAAATAATATTAAGTGTAATAATTTATAGTCTTACCTAAATTATATTATTTCGCAACACATATAAATATACTGCTTAAGTCTCTTTCTACAAGACTTAAGCAGATAAAAAATTCTAAATTTTAGCCCATATATCCATATAGACTCGCGAATATCCAGCCAAATAAGCACGACGAGAATACTCCAATAAGTCCAGGAATAATAAAACTATGATTTATAACATATTTACCAATCCTTGTAGTGCCTGAGCGGTCAAACTGAATAGCCGCAAGGTCGCTTGGATATGTAGGAAGTATGTAGTATCCATAGCAAGCAGGCGCAAAGGCAAGGATGATCGCAGGGCTAACGCCGATACCAAGAGCTAACGGCACGAAAGCCACAAGCGCGGCGGCCTGAGAATTAACAAATTTTGACACCAAAAGCAGCATAACCGCATATGTCCAAGGGTGCTGCTTAACGATATCTCCAAGTGCTTCTTTCATCATCGGAGTATGCACCGCAAACATCGTCTCAGCCATCCATGAAATTCCAAACACCGCAACAAGTGCGATCATACCTGAGCGGAAAATTTCGTTTTTGCTGATCTTGCTCGCATCCGTTTTTGTAAAGATGATGATGAGCGCACCGGCTAGTAGCATGAAAATTTGGATAACATCGACCATGCCCATAGAAGCCGGCTTTTTAACGCTATCTTTTACAGCGATCTTAGCTGAAGCTATGGTCTCGCTCTTATCTCCGGCATTTAGCACCACGCCGCCGTTTTCAGCTCTTAGACTTTGAGTTAGTTTGCCGTCTTTGCTGTAAATTTCGATATTTTCATAGCTCATAGAGCTTTTTGCCTTGCTTGAAGCAACAGTCTCTTCGATCTTGCCGTCTTTTACGATAGCTACGATCTTGCCGTCTTTTACGTTAAAGCTCTTAACCGCTTTACCGTCAGCTACAATCTCGACTACTTTCGCAGGATTTGATTTAGGCCATGCCGGGCGGTACTCTTTGAAGTATCCAAGCAGAGCAACAACCGCGATAGCACCTAAAAATATCCACATCGCGTTCCAGCTTGATTGTGGAAGCTTTTGACCGAGCAAAGAAGCACTTTCGCCGTAAACATATTTTTTAAACTCAGGATCTTTTATCTTCTCTTGGAATTCCTCGTCTTTATCAAGATCTTTGCCTCTAAACCAGCTAAAAATTCCGATCGCTAAAACACCACAAAATGTCGAAGGTATCGTGATTTTAAGAAGGTCCAAATAGCCATCAAATCCGGCAAGCTGAGTCTTGGAACTTACTAAAAATGCGGTTAAGGTTACGACCGCAACTGAAACCGGGCTTGCGATGATACCCATTTGCGCAGATACCGAGCTTGCAGCCATCGGGCGCTCAGGACGAATGCCGTTTTTGATAGCTATATCATAAACGATAGGTAAAATCGTATAAACAACGTGTCCGGTTCCGCAAAGTATCGTTAAAAAGCAGGTTACAAACGGCGCTAGGATACTTACGTATTTTGGATTTTTCCTTAAAATTCTCTCCGCTATTTGAAGCATAACGTCAAGTCCGCCGCTTGCCTGCAATGTCGCACTCGCAACAACAACGGCAAGGATGGTGAGCATAACGGCAATCGCCGGCTTACCAGGCTGAATGTGAAAGCCAAATACAAGAACGATAAGTCCTATACCGCCTAGCAAACCAAGCGCGATGCCGCCCTTTTTCGCCCCGTAAAATAGACAGACAAGAACAACTATAAGCTGAATGGCAAACTGCGTGCCTTCGCTTAAACTAGTCAAAAACTCCATTAATTCTCCTTTTGGAATGTTATTTTTTAGAGTATTAGCGTAATTTTAGCAAATACACAGCGTCAATCAGCTTAAATTTTATAGTTTTTATTAAATATCATTTTTAATAAGATAATTTAAGATTATTAAATAGGTGAAAATGTCACTAAAATAATATTTCTTGAAAATTATGTATTCGCAAAGCTGTTAAATTTGGGCAACGAAACTTGAAATTTATCTCACGCTTTGTATTTATAAAGCACAAATTTTACTTCAAATCACCCCAATTTTTCGCTATATTTAGTGAAGTCTTAAGCGGAACGTTAAGCCTACAAATACTTTGCATTACCTCTTTTGCCTGCTCGCCAAATTCTTGCGCAAAGCCATCTTCAACCTCAAATATAAGCTCATCATGAATTTGAAGCAGCATGTTGGCTCGCTCATCTAAAATTTTGCTGATTTTTACCATCGCAAGCTTTATGATATCAGCCGCCGAGCCCTGAAATATCGTATTTACAGCCTCACGCTCATACATCGCAAGCTGCATCGGAGTTGCCGTGCTAAAGTCAAAAAATCTTTTTCGACCAAGCAAGGTGGTGACAAATCCATTATTTTTAGCCTCGGTTTTAATGCTTTCTAAAAAGCCCTTAATGCTTGGAAAAGCCCTAAAATAGCGCTCTATATACTCTTTTGCTTCGGCGCGTGAGATGCCGACCTGCCCTGAGAGCTTGCTTGAGCCCATGCCGTAGATAAGCCCGAAATTTATACTCTTTGCTACGGCTCTGTTTTGTGCATTACTCTCTCCAAATATGCTAATCGCCGTTCTTGCGTGTATATCCTCATCATTTGCAAACGCCTCAAGCAGAGCGCTATCTTTACTAAAATGCGCAAGCAGTCTTAGCTCTATCTGGCTATAATCAAGCCCCACAAGACTAAAGCCATCCTTTGCCTCAAACGTCTCGCGAACCTCGTAAGCAAGGCTTCCGCGCGCAGGTATGTTTTGCAAATTCGGATTTTTGCTAGAAAGCCTGCCAGTACTCGTGCCCGTTTGCATAAAATTTGTATAAATTCGGCTGTTTTCATCGTTTTTAGCCAAATTTAAAAGCGGCTCGCAATAGGTACTTTGAAGCTTGTAAATTTCGCGATATTCAAGGAGTTTCGCTATAACAGGATGAGCTTCAAGCAGCTCGGTAAGCACGGCTTCATCGGTGCTGTAGCCTGTTTTAGTCTTTTTCTTAGCAGGCAAATTTAACCTCTCAAAGAGAACTTCGCCAAGCTGTTTAACGGAGTTGATATTAAAGCTCTCGCCGCTTAGCTCGTAAATTTCGGCAGTGAGACGCTTGATAGTGGCGTCATTTTGGATTATCAAATTTTGCATTTTTTGCCTGTTTAGCTTGATGCCGCGATTTTCCATATCAAAAAGCGTGATGAGAAAAGGGAATTCATGCTCGTTTGCGAGTTTAAGCAAATTTGGCTCAAGCAGATTTAAAAAGCTCTTATAAAATTTAAGCGTTATCCAAGCGTCCTCGCTCGCATATTTCGCGGCATTTTCAAGGCTAACACTGGCAAATGTTTCGCCACGCTTAACCACATCTTCAAATTTGATCGTATCGTAATTATAAAGCCTCTTTGCAAGCGCGTCCATACCCACAGCCTGTGAAGGTTCCATAAGCCATGCCATGATCATCGTATCTTTAAAATTTTTAGGTGGATTGAGGTTTAAATTTTGCTTTACGACCTTAAAATCATATTTTAAATTTTGCCCTATGACGCAGCCTTTGTAAATTTGCCCTACCGCCCAAGCCGCAAATTTAAGGCTTACTTGCTTGCTAACTCCAAGATAGCTGTGAGCTATAGGCACGTAGTAGCTATCGGTGTCGTTAAAGCAAAAGCTAAAGCCCACGATCTTGGCGTTATTTGCGTCAATGCCCGTAGTTTCGGTATCAAAAGCCACGATCGTCTCATCTGTGATATCTTCTAGCAAGCGCTCTATCTGGCTTTCATCAGTTAGCAAATGCGCGTTAAATCCAAGCTTAAATTCGGCGTTTTCTTCGCTATTTTGAAGCGATTTTAGTATGCGATTTAGGTCGTATTCGCGAAGCAAATCGGCAACCTTTAAAAGCGGATTTTGCGTAGGAAATAGCGCGTTTTCAAAGCTTTTTATCTCAACTGCATCGTAAAAAAGCGAGGTCAGCCGCTTGCTTAAAAAGGCATTTTCCCTATCATCAACTAGCATCTGCCTTGTGCGATCATTTCTTATAAAGCTTAAATTTTCATAGATATTTTCTAAATTTCCAAACTCATCAAGTAGCTTTTTAGCACCCTTTGCGCCGATACCTTTTACGCCGGGGATGTTATCTGAGCTATCTCCTGTAAGGGCTAGAAAATCGCGAATTTGAGAAGGTAGCACGCCATACTTTTCCACACAGCTTGTGCTATCGTGATCTATCTTGCTTTGCGGGCTATATATGCTTACTTTACCGTCTTCGATAAGCTGATAAAGGTCTTTATCGTGCGTTACGATTCGCACGAAGATATCTTGTTCTTTTGCTGTTTTTACCGCTGTTGCGATGATGTCATCAGCCTCATAACCCTCTTTTGACATCGCGCAAAGCCCCATCCGGCATATCATCTCTATACACACGGGAAGCTGTTCTTTAAGTGGTGCCGGCGGCTCGTCGCGGTTGGCTTTGTATTCGCCAGCCATCTCGTGGCGAAGTGTCTTACCCTTGCTATCTAGCGCAAAGATGATGTAATCACTTGGAAATTCATCCCTTAAATTCATAATGAAATTTGCAAATCCGCTCACCATCCCGCTTGGCTTGCCCTCTTTGTTTTTAAGGTTTGGCATCGCATAATAAAGCCTGAAAAAAAAGCCGAAAGTATCGATGATAGTGAGAGTTTTTTTGCCGTTCATTATTTTTCCTTGATTTAAATTTGTGCAAAGCAGAGCAGAAGATAAATTTAAGGCGAGCAAACCGCCTTAAACTACTAACCGTTTTTTTCTTTTATCTCTTCTACAACCTCTTTTAAAATTTGCTCGTTAAAGCCGTTTTCAGCAGCCAAATTTAGCGCAGTTTGGACGTTTAGATCGCTAAGTTGCTGCTTTTGATTTGCCAAAACTCTTATGATATAAAGCGCCCATGCGGTTTGCTTAAGCTCATCAGGCGCACTTTTTGGATCGTTTGAGTGGCGGATATTTTCTACGATACCCTTTTCAAAGCCCCAGTGATCAAATATATCAGCAGCTATGAGCACGCTTGTAGTGCCGAAGTTATTCATCTCAACTGCGCCGATATCAAAGCTCATCGCGATATCTTCTTTAAAATACATCACCTCATCGCGTCTGATCACCTCATCAGAGATCAAAATTTTGCCCGTATCTTGAAGCAGCGCGCATAAAAACAGATCATCCATCTTCTCAGGCGCAATGCGCTTAAACCACGCTTTTGCGATCGCGCCTTGTAAATTTGAGATATTTACAAACTGCTCAGGGCTCACGCTATAAGGCTCCACACTTACTTTTAGCATGCCTTGCACGGTTGAGCTAGCCACAAGCGATTTGGTCATATTTTTGCCAAATAGGCTAACCGCTTGCAAAACTGTTTTAATCTGCCTGTTAAAGCCGTAAAGCGGAGAATTTGCCGTTTTTAACATTTGAGCAACCATCATCGGATCGCCTTCGATAGCCTTGGCAAGCTCCCCTACTCCGCTATCACTCTCACAAATTTGCAAAACCTTATGGAAGCTTTTTGGAAGCGGTGGAAGCGTTTTTATCCTCTTTTTAAACTCTTCAATCATATCTTGTCCTTACGAAAAATTTAAGAAATTGTATCAAAAATTTGCTATAAACAAACTTCACTCCGTTTTTAAATTTCACGCAAACGGATCGAAATTTCTATCTTCATTCCAGATGTATTCCATGGATTTTGCGATATCTCGCGCAGTTTTTATTCCGTGAATTTCAGCCACAAAACCAAGCGCCATATCAATGCCTGCCGCAACTCCGCTTGAAGTGTAAAATTTGCCGTCCTTTACCCATCTGGCAGGCTTTATCCACTCCACGTCTTTGCTTGATGCTGTTACAAATTCCCAAGATGACTTGTTGCTAGTGGCTCTTTTGCCCTTTAAACATCCTGCGCAAGCGAGCAAAACCGAGCCCGTGCAGACGCTTAAAACTATCTTGCTGGCGTTAGCCAAATTGCTTAATTCGCTTAAAAACCGCTCATCATTTATAAGTGCTCTTGTCGCAAATCCACCAGGTACCAGCAGGATATCATGGCTTTTTATCTCGCTTATTTTGCGAGTTAAAATTTGCGTGTTTATGGAGCCTTTAACCGCTTTTCCGTCAAGTGAAAAATAGTCTATCTCATAGTGCTGCTTAAGCCTTGAAAGCACTTCAAGCGGTCCAAGCGCGTCAAGACTTGTATAGTCGTCAAAAAGCAAGATATTTATCTGCTGCATGGCTTTTCCTTGTGAAATTTAAATTTGCAGACAAATTTAATCAAATTTTTCATATATTTTTGATAAATTTTAATCTTTGAACTAATCTAAAATTTTAAGGAAATTTGTGCTAAACGATCACGAGATAGAAAAAAAGGCAAATTTAAAAAACATCAAAGAGGTGGCTAAAAAGTTAAATTTAAATGAAGAAAATTTAGAGCTTTTTGGCAAATTTAAGGCTAAAGTGGCTGCGAATTTGGCTACTAGCAACTCAAATTTGATCCTTGTAACGGCTACAAACCTGACCCCCTTTGGAGAGGGCAAGACAACCGTAACCATAGGACTTAGCGACGCTTTAAGCAGGCTTGATAAAAGAGTCTGCGCCGCACTTAGAGAGCCAAGCCTTGGGCCTGTATTTGGCATCAAAGGCGAGGCGACAGGTGGAGGATACGCTCAAGTTGCGCCAAGCGATGATATAAATTTGCACCTTGCAAAAACGCGCAAGAGATGTGAAATTTAGCCAAAAAGCGCTTAAGAATATGAATAGCATAATAGCTTTAGGCAAGGCAAATTTGCCCGTTTGTATCGTAAAAAATCAATACAGCTTCAGCTCAGATCCAAAATTTCTAGGCAGAGCTAGAGATTTTAGCTTTGAGCTTCGTGCAGGAAGCGGATTTATCGTGATTATAAACTATGTTAATACCAGAGCTTAGCAAGCCTCCAAATGAGCGCAATGAATATAAAAGCTCACATAAAATCATCTGTAGTTTCTCTAAATAAGGATAGTCTTAACTTATTCTTATTTTTTTAAAAATCACCGCAATTCCTTTTAAAGAACTTTTTATCGCCTCTGTTTTATATGTCATCGCTTTTCTTAAGCGTTCTAAGCGCTCTTTTTACGATATATGCGGTCTGCTTGCTTTTGCTTTGCTCGCTCCACCGAGCGCAAATTGCACGCACAAATTCAGCTTGCGTTTTGCTCGCGTCGTTTAGCCAGTTTGCCACGCTATCTTGCACATATTTTGAGCTATCGCTTTTAAGCGGTTCAAGTATAGCTAGTGCGCGCCAAGGCTCGGCTTTGAGTACCGATATATGCTCGCACCAAACTCCGCGCGGTCTTGTAGCCTCGCTTGCAAATCGCCTGATATTAGCGTCTTCATCAAGTGCAAATTTTGAGAGAATTTCTATGCTTTCGTCCAAATTTGAGATGACTTGACCTCTCACGCAAAGCCAAGCGATCTCTCTAACGCCGAAGTGAGAGTCTGCGGCAAACGGCTTTATAGCGTTAAGAGTAGCGCTTATATCAAGGCTTTCATCGCAAGCCGTCATATAAGCCGCCCAACACCTCACCGTATCAGATCTGTGTGTGCTAATAGCTTTTAAAATTTGTTCGCTTTTATCCGCGCTTGCAAGCTTAAAAAGCTCGGCACCGATCGTCTTGCTGACGGAATTTGCGCTTTTGTTTTTAAGGCTTTTAACCTGAGCTAAAATTTGCTCTAAAAATTCGCTTTTATTTATTTGCGCCAGCACATTTGCAAGCAAAATTTCTTGATCTACGGCAAGCCACTCGGTCAAATTTGCAGTTTGTATCTCGCCTGAATTTAACCGCTCTAAAATTTCGATAGGAATTTCACTAATCGATCTTGCGCCTTTGCGCTGGATGTCTTTTAGCTCTTTATCTTTTCCCACGGCTCTACATCTCCATTTACAGCTTTAAAAAGACTCATTATCCTAACCTCACTCACGCGTAAATTTCGCTCATACATCAGGGCGTCTCGCACCTTTAGCTTCTCTTGCAAAAACGCAAATTCATACTCTATCTGACCGCTGGTAACTTGCACCGGCGATAAATTCTGGCTGTTAAAGGCGCCTATCTTGTTTTTGTCAAATTTATATCCTCTTTTTGAGGCCTCGTCATAAACCTCTTGCAAATAGGCATTTATAAGCTCTTTGGGATTGTCATGCGCGTAAAATCTATCAAGCTGCGGATGGTTTTTATACCCCTTTGTAAGCCCATTTAAAACATGCTTTGCTAAAAGCGCCTCCCTCCATAGCGCTACCAAACCTTTTGCGTCCAGATAAACAGGGCTGATCGTCCAAAGTCTCATTTTGTCTCACTCCTTAATTTATCTGCGATCTGCTTTGCAAAAGCCCTTACCATCGCTTTTTCATCCATATACCAGTACGGCACCCGCTCGTGATCTTTATATGGCTGATGAAGCATGCTTTTTACGGGCGGATACATAAAAATTTGGTTAAAAATTTCAAGCTCTTCCGGATAAGTAAAGTATAAATTTAGCTCAGGCTTTTGATTTTCGTTTCGCCAAGCGGCAAATTCGCGGGAGAAATTTTGATGTTTTGGCATTTTTATTTGACTAAAAGTTTCTTCGTCAAGCAAAATTTTAGCAAGGCAGTAAATGCCGTGCGCAGGCATGCAAAGCAGCTTTTTGTAAGGCAAAACGTCTGTTTTATTATATCCTGTGCAAAAGGCTTGCAAATTCTCGCTTATCGCCTCTGGGTCCTTATCACAAATTCCTACCATAGAGGCGATTTGAGCTCGCTCGTTGGCAGGCTTTTTTGAGTTTATAAATTTCCTAGCCGCCTTTAACGCCGCCTCAAGCTTAACCTCATCTTTATACCACGTCGCAAAGAACAAATTTATGCCAACAACCAGCAGCGTGTAGCCGTTTTTGCTAGCTACGATGTCTTGCGGGATTATTTTATTAACAGCTTCAAAATCACTGCACGCAACGCTATTTAGCAGCTTAGAAAATCTAATGCAGTGATCGTATCCGCTTGCACTACCCGGTATGAGCTCCAAGCGGTTTTGCTGAAATATAAGGCTGTTTAAGCCCTTCCAGTCGCGCTTTTCAAGGCACTCCTTAAACCAAATTTCATAAAGCTCTTTTGTATGCCTAAACGAGATCTGATTTATGATTTTAGCGATAAAATCCTCTTTGTTGGCATGTCTGCTTGCTACGTTTTGTATATGCCTGCAAATTTCAAGATACTCACTGAGCGCTCTTTGCATCTTTTTTGCCCTTTTTAGCCTTCATATCCTCAAGCTCCTCGGCTAAAAATTTACCCGTGTAAGAGCCTGTTTTTTTGTGATTTTTAGCCACCTCTTTTACGCTTCCTACGGCTATGATCTTGCCACCCTTGCTACCGCCTTCAGGTCCCATATCAACGATATAATCGCAATTTTTAATCACGTCCATATTATGCTCGATCACAAATACCGAATTCCCAAGCTCGACTAGATGATGAAGCACTTGTGTAAGGCGATCGACATCGGCAAAGTGAAGCCCCGTTGTAGGCTCATCAAGTATATAAAGCGTATTTCCAGTATCACTTCTGCCAAGCTCCTTTGAGAGCTTCACGCGCTGAGCTTCGCCGCCGCTTAGCGTAGTTGCGTTTTGCCCAAGCGTGATGTAGCCAAGCCCGACGTCTTGCAGGGTTTTAAGTTTAGCGTAAATTTTAGGAACCGCTTTAAAAAACTCTATCGCCTCATCGATACTCATATTTAGCACATCTGCAATACTCTTGCCTTTGTATAAAATTTCTAACGTCTGAGCATTATATCTAGAGCCGTTACAAGCATCACAAACCACCATCACATCGGGCAAAAAGTGCATCTCTATCTTTATCTCGCCCTCACCTTGGCACTTCTCGCACCTGCCGCCCTTGACATTAAAGCTAAAACGCCCGATCTTATAGCCTCTAAGCTTTGCTTCCTTAGTCTGCGCAAAGAGATTTCTTATCTCGTCCATCACGCCCGTATATGTCGCAGGATTTGAGCGTGGCGTGCGGCCTATCGGGCTTTGGTCAAGGTAGATAACTTTATCTAAATTTTCAAGTCCGCTTAAATTCACGCCCGCTATCTTTTTAACTTTTCTAGCTCTATTTAGCTGCTCTTGCGCTTCAGGAAGCAGGGTTTGAAGTATGAGCGAGCTTTTGCCCGAGCCCGAAACGCCCGTAATACCGACTAAATTTCTAAGCGGAAATTTGGCGCTTAAATTTGAGATATTGTTGATATTTACGTTTGAAATTTCTATCCACTTCTCTTGTTTTCTGTTTTTTTGATAGTTGATGTTTTTCTCGCCGCTTAGATATAAAGCTGTTGAGGTGTTGGTTTGCATAAGGCTTTTTACATCACCGCTAAATATAATCTCGCCTCCGAATTTACCCGCTGCAGGACCGATATCAACTACAAAATCAGCCTCCTCTATCGTCTTTTTATCATGCTCTACCACGATTACGGAGTTGCCTTTTGACTGCAAATTTCTAAGAGTCTTAATAAGCTTTAAAGTATCTCTTTCATGAAGTCCGATACTTGGCTCATCAAGCACGTACATAACGCCGCTTAGCCCGCTTCCTATCTGGCTTGCGATACGAATTCTTTGCGCTTCTCCGCCGCTAATCGTGCGCGCGTCCCGCCCAAGCGAGAGATAGCCAAGCCCCACGTCATAAAGAAAATAAAGTCGCTCGTTTATCTCTTTTAAGATAGGCGAAGCTATCATGCCATCTTGCTCGCTTAGGTAGTCAAATTTGCTAGAGTCTGAGAAAAACGCAACGCAATTTTCTATACTCATATCCAAAATTTCACCGATCCCAAGCCCCGCTACGCGCACAGCTAAAGATTGAGGTCTAAGCCTGTGTCCGCCGCAGTTTGAGCAGCCTCTTTCACTCATATACTCGCCAAAATCCTTGGAGTCTTTTAATAAATCGTAGCTAATCTTTACTGCACCTTCAAATTTACGCGCTATCTTGTGTCTTTTCCAGAAAAACTCAACCTCTTTTGCATTGCCGTAAAGCACAAGTCGCTTTTCATCTTCACTTAGCTCAAAATATGGCTTTTTGGTGTCGATGCCGTTTTGTTCGCAAAATGCAAGCAGAAATTTATAATAATAGCTCATATTGTAGCCGTAAAGTAGCTTGATAGCGCCGGTTTCTACGCTTTTTTCCTCGTCTATTATCTTATTCATATCAAGGCTGTAGCGAATTCCAAGCCCGTCGCAATGCTCGCAAGCTCCTTTTGGAGAGTTGAAACTAAAACTAAGCGGCTCTAGCGGAGTAAATGAAATTTTGCAATCAAAACAAGCCATATGCTCGCTGTAATGTATAAATTTCTCTTTTAAATTTAACTCGTCGGCATTAGTTATCTCGATCTCGACTTCGCCGTAACTCTCGCTCAAAGCCTTCTCTACGTCTTGAGCCAGACGCTGAAGGTTTTCATCATCGATAACCAAGCGATCGACTATGACTTTTATGGTGTGCTTTTTAGTTTTAGCTAGCTCGATTTCCTCATCAAGCCTTACCATCACACCGTCTATTTGGGCTCTTACGAAGCCTTTTGCGCGCAAATTTTCGATTAAGTCCGCCCAAGTTCCCTTTTTTTCTCGCACAAGCGGAGCGTAAATCACTACTTTAGCGCCCTTAGGAAGCTTTGAAATTTCGTTTATGATATCGCTTGCACTCATCTTTGATATAGGCTTGCCGCACTGATGACAATGCTGAATCCCAACGCGCGCATAAAGCAACCTCAGATAGTCGTAAATTTCGGTTATTGTGCCGACTGTAGAGCGAGGGTTTTTGCTTGTGGTTTTTTGATCGATTGCGATTGCAGGCGTTAGTCCTTCGATCTTATCCACATCAGGCTTTCCGACTTTATCCAAAAACTGCCTTGCATAAGCAGAAAGACTCTCGATATATCGTCTTTGTCCCTCGGCATAAAGCGTATCAAAGGCCAAAGTGCTCTTGCCAGAGCCTGAAAGCCCCGTAAAAACTACTAATTTGTTTTTTGGAATTTCTAAATTTATATTTTTTAAGTTGTGCTCGCGGGCACCTGTGATTTTGATTGTATCGTTCATGATTATCGCCTAAATTTTAAGTTATTTATTTTAATCAAAGCGGTATAAATATCTGATTAATTTTGAAAATTTAAGATATAATCAATAAAAATATTTTAAGGTGGTTTTAATGAAAGAAATTCAAGATTCCTACGACAATCTCCCCTATTTTTCAAGCGCATTTCCAGAATGCTCTCCGCTAAGAATGGAAGCCGTGGCTTCGTTTTTATCATTTGCTCCGCCAAGTAGCAAAAGCGCAAAAGTCCTAGAGATAGGGTGTAGCTATGGTGGGAATATATTTCCTTTTGCTATAGCAAATCCGGATGCCAAAGTTGTCGGCATAGATCTAAGTGAAGTTCAGATAAATAAAGCAAAAGAGCTTGCAAAACAGATGCGTGTGGATAATATAAAATTTATCCAAAAGGATATCTGTGAGTTAAGCGATGAGGATGTAAAAGAATTTGGCGAATTTGACTATATCATCTGCCATGGAGTTTATAGCTGGGTTCCTGATGCGGTAAAAGACGCAATACTAAAAAGTATCAAGAAGCTTCTTAGCAAAAACGGTATCGCCTATGTAAGCTATAACGTCTATCCGGGCTGGAAAATAAAAGATATCATCAGGGATTTTTTGATATTTGGAACAAAAGAATTAAAAGATGAAAGCGAAATAGTAAAAGCAAACAAAGCAAAGGAGCTTTTAACGGTTTTTAAAGAGTATATGAAATTTTGCTCTCAAGACGGTGTGAAAGCCGATTTTATGAACGCAAAGCTGCTGCTTGAGCACATTGAAGGAATAGAGAAAGTAAAATCAGATTCTTATATAGTGCATGAGTATTTGGAATTTTTTAATAATCCTATCTACTTTAAAGATTTTGCAAAAAATCTTGACGATAATGAGCTTACTTACTTAACGGATGTAAACCTTGATGACGTGTTTAAGGCTGATCTTGGACTGGAAGGCTTTGATGAGTATATAAATGCAAATTTTACAAATAGGATAGATAAAGAGCAGGCTATTGATTTTTTCACGAATAAGGTATTTAGAAAAAGTCTCATCGTACACAAAGAGCTAATAGGAGAGGATTTTCACGTAGATATAGGTCCTAGCGAACTTAGTAAACTGCATCTGGTTGCAACATTTACCAAAGACAAAGACGGCAATTACGTTAGCATCACAAATCAACAGATGAAATCAAACTACAACTGGTTATATCAGGTGTTTAGCGAGGTATTTCCGGCAAGTATAAATTTCGCTCAAGTTGCCGAGCTTTTAAAAGACAATGAAAACTCTCTTAAGTCCGCATATATGGGCTTTATGGAAATTTTATCCGCAGATTGCGCGTTATTTAGCCTTCATGAAAAGCCAAAAATAGCCTATGAGCACGGCAAAACCAGATTAAAAGAGCGCATTAGAGGATATTTTGAATATTTTAGCGCGGAAGATAATCCTGTAATAATGAATGCCAATGAGTTTAACAATATGCTGGATTTATCAAATTTCGATGCATTTATAGCGCTTAAATTTAATGGCAAAAATACAATCGAAGATATCATAAACCAAACCGCAAAATTTGCCAAAGAACGCGGTCTTAGCTTTACGCTTACGAGCGATAATTCGCAAGTAAAAACTCAAACCAAAAAGGAATTTGACAAAGCCGTTAAAGACTATATAAAAGATCTTGAAAACAAGCTAACCTCAGCTTATTTGTTTGAAAATATTTAAATAACAGCTTTTAAGCTATTAAAAATTTTCTAATCGTAATGACAAGGATGGTCGTTATAAGAGCGATCATCCAGTATTTTTGTTTCTTTTTATCTATGGCGTGTGATGTCTTTACGCCAAAATACACCCCAAACAAAGAGCCAATTCCGATAGCAACACCTATATCGTAATGAACCAGTCCGTGAGAAGCAAGGCTGATAAAGCCCGCAGTTGAGCTAAACACTACGAAAAAGAGCCCGGTGCTGACTGCTTTTTTGATATCATAGTTTAAAAAGCCGATAAGTGCGGGCATAACAAAAACCGATCCGCCGATACCCACGCTAATAGCGACAGCTCCCGTGATAAGCCCTATGGCAAACAGTAAAATTTGCGAGCTGTTTTGCTCTCCTTTTGGCTCAAGCGGGCTAGTTAAAAGCTTAGTTAAATTTATCATCTGAGCGGTAATAAGCGCTCCAAGTAGAAATTTAGACGAAAAGTGAGAGACTATAAATCCGCTGCTAAGCGCACCGCAAAATCCCCCGAGCCCAAGCACCAAAGCGGGTCTTAAATCAAGCATCTTGGAGCGTAAATTTACAAACGAACCAAAGATGGAGCTAAATACCATCTGCATTATGCTAACGCCGATTGCGTATTTGATATCATATCCCAAAAGTATCATCGCAGGCACGACTACCGCGCCGCCTCCGATACCGAAAAACCCCGAAACAAAACCGACTAAAACGCCCAAAAAAACATATCCGATAAACATCTTTAACCTTTTGGCAAATTTTAGCATTAAGCTTGTTAAAGTATAATTACGTTTTAATCTAAATCTAAAATTTATAAAGGAGAATAGGTGAAAAAACTGTTCATATCGGTAGCTGCGATAGCGTCGCTGGCGTTTGGAGGTGAAAGCATGCTTATAAAAGGCACAAACAGTCTAAGCGTAGATGAAACAGTAGCTAAATTTAGCAATATCCTTAAAGAAAAAGGCGTTATGCTTTTTGACGTATTTAACCACTCGAAACTAGCCAAAGAGGCAGGTCTTGAGATGACTGAAACCAGCGTGGTGGTATTTGGCGCACCTAAAGTCGGAACGCTTTTAATGAAGTGCGAACCGCAAATCGCGCTTGAGCTGCCGATGAAATTTTTAATCTACAAAGACGCAGGCAAAACAACCGTAGCTTACGAGGATATCAAAAATATCGCCAAAAGATACGGTGCTCAAAACTGCGACA
The DNA here is from genome assembly GCF_012978815.1 of Campylobacter sp. RM16189. Lineage (NCBI taxonomy): Bacteria > Pseudomonadati > Campylobacterota > Epsilonproteobacteria > Campylobacterales > Campylobacteraceae > Campylobacter > Campylobacter sp. RM16189. The sequence goes on from NZ_LIWR01000001.1 coordinate 83,009, forward strand.
TAGTCGAAAAAATAAGCGGAATACAAGCAAATTTCCACAAAGCTTTAACGGAATAATCTTAGACCTCTTTTGAGGTCTATCCCGCTTAAATTTTAATCTTTTTTACTCAGCGCACTCTACTTTAGCGACCCAAATTTAGCCCTTTATGCATATAAAAGCTCTTTTTACATATAATATTTCACTTATTTTTTAGGATTTAATATGCTTTTACTAGAGCCTTTAGTTTATTACGAAGCGATAAGACAAAAATTTAAAAACAGCTTTTTAGCAGAAGATACCGCTCAAGCCATCATTGGGATAGATTGCGAGTATATAAGTAGCGATGATGTTGATTTTGCAGGACTTAAGAGCTATTTTTTAACTCAAAAACATAGCGCGCCCTTTGCGGGGCTTTTTGGAGTTTTAGGCTATGAAAGCGTGAGATATTTTGAAAAAATTCCCGAATTTCAAAGCTCGCAGTATGAATTTCCAAATTTCTTATACGCAAACGCAAGAGCATATCTGCATTTTGACAAGACAAGCAAAATTTACTCGTTTTACGGCGAAAAGAGCAGATATTACGACTTTTTAAAAGAACTCAAAGAGTCAAATTTAAAAGCCGAAGATAGCTTTTATCAAATTTGCACGGATTTAGATAAAGAGCGCGAGCATTTTTTAAGCATAACTCAAAAAGCAAAAGAGTATCTATACAGCGGCGATATCTTTCAAGTCGTGCTTAGCGAGCAGATGAAACTAATAAGCGACATGGACAGCCTTGAGTTTTATAAGTTATTAAGCGAGGCAAACCCAAGCCCTTATATGTTTCACTTCCCGACTCCGCACGGTGATATCGTAGGCTCAAGCCCGGAGCTGGTGTGCGAAGTAAAAAACTCTCAAATTTTCGCAGCCCCGATCGCAGGTACAAGAGGGCGAGGCAAGGACGCCATAGAAGATGAAATGCTTAAAAACGAGCTCATAAATGACGAAAAAGAGCTCGCCGAGCATAAAATGCTAATCGATCTAGCCAGAAACGACATCGGACGCGTGGCAAAAAGCTCAAGCGTAAGCGTGAAAAACCCGATGCACGTGGTCTTTTATGAAAGCGTTATGCACATGGCTAGCGATGTTTATGGCATGAAACGCGACGATATAAGCTCGTTTGAAGTAGTCTCTAGCGTATTTCCCGCAGGCACGCTCAGCGGAACTCCAAAAATTCGCGCCATGGAGATAATATCTGAGCTTGAAAGCTATAAGCGAAACGCGTACGGAGGCGGTATAGGATTTTTTCACTTTAACGGTGACGCTCAGCAAGCTATCCTCATACGAAGTGCGGTTTTTGTGCCTAAAAACGGTGCTAGCGAGGTGTTTATCCAAGCCGGTGCGGGCATCGTCATAGACAGCGTGGGCGAGAACGAATACAAAGAAATTTGCAAAAAACGCGCCTCGGTGCTAAATGTATTTAAAAATAACGCAAGGGAAACTCATAAATGATACTTCTGATAGACAACTACGACAGCTTCGTATTTAACGTTGAGCAATACATCAAAGAGCTAACCGACGAAGAGGTCATAAGCGTAAGAAACGACAAGATCACGCTTGAAGAAATTCGCAAGCTAAATCCAAGTAAGATCGTGCTGAGCCCGGGACCTAAGCATCCAAAAGACAGCGGAATTTGTCTTGAAATTTTAAAAAGCGATCTAAACGTGCCGATTTTGGGAATTTGCCTTGGACATCAGGCGATCGGACTAGTCGGCGGTGCAGTCATAAAGCGTCTTGAAAAGCCGTTTCACGGCAAGACTTCATTTATCGATATGCTTGAGGAAAGCCCGCTTTTTGAAGGATTGCCGGCCAAATTTGAGGTTATGCGCTACCATTCGCTTTATGTTGATGAATTGCCGTCAAATTTAAAACCGCTTGCGATCAGCGATGATGGCGTAATAATGGCACTTCGCGAAGTTAATCGCCCCGTTTTTGGCATACAGTTTCACCCTGAAAGCTACTTCACGCAATACGGTAAAAAGATAATCGAAAATTTTCTAAACTTTAAAAGCGAAGCCAAAATACAAGAAAGTGAACCTGCGAATTTCAAGAGGTTTTTAATCAAGCTTCAAGATAACGTCGGGCTTGACGATAGGGATTTTGAGCAAATTTGCGCGCTGATAGCTTCAAAGGATTACGAGATAACGCAGCTTGCAGCGCTTTTGGTGCTAATTAGCGAAAAGAGTCTTTATCCAAAGAGTCTTGCAAGCCTCGTTAAAAACATCTTAAAATACTCCCAAACCTACCGCGACGCTTCGCCGATGATAGATCTGTGCGGAACGGGTGGTGATGGGCTTAAGACGATAAATATCTCAACTGCGGTTTCGTTTATCCTTGCAAGCCTTGGCGTTAAAGTCGCAAAGCACGGCAACAAGGCGATTTCAAGTAGATCGGGTAGCTCGGATGTGCTTGAAGGCATAAATTTAACCATGTCAAATTCACTAAGCACGCTAAGAGAGCTGCTTGATGAGAAAAATTTAGCCTTTTTCCATGCGCCGTTTTTTCATCCGCTAGTTGCCGAGGTCAAAGAGGTGCGAGCACGCCTTGGTATAAGGACGGTGTTTAACGTGCTTGGGCCTATGTTAAATCCAAATTTAAGCCTTAAGAACCAACTTGTAGGCGTATATCACAAGCCTGTTTTAAAGCTTTATGCGCAGACTTTAAAGCTACTTGGGCGTGAGCATGCACTGGTGGTGCGCGGCGAGGACGGGCTTGATGAGATAAGCTTATGCGATGAGACAAAGATAATCGAGCTTAAAAACGGCGAAATTTACGAATACTCCGTAACTCCGGAGCAGTTTGGCTTTAAACGAGCATTTCACAGCGAGATAGAGGGCGGAACTCCCGAAGAAAACGCACAAACTTTGGTTAAAATTTTAAAAGGCGAGGAAAGAGGAGCGAAATTTGATATAGTCGTGCTAAACGCGATGTTTGCGCTTTATACGGCAAATTTTGTCGCAAACCCGATGGACGCAAAGGACGTTATAGTCAAGGCGATTGATAGCGGGCAAGTTTATGAATACTTTAAAGATTATATCGAGGTAAAATCATGAAAACAGAGCTTAAAATTTGTGGTATCAAAAGCGAGGCTGAAGCCAAAAACGTGCTTGAACTCGGAGTAAAATTTATCGGCGTAATCCTTGCAAAAAGCCTAAGGCAAGTAGACATCAAAACCGCTAGGCAAATAGCGAATTTAGCTCACAAATTCGGTGCAAAATGTGTAGGGGTATTTGTCGGCGCAAGCGAGTGTTCTTTAACGTCAAGTGGCGAGCAAAGTAGCTGCGAGATAATGGAAATTTGCGAATTTGCAGGACTTGACGCGGCTCAAATTTACGGAGAGATAAGCGAAAATTTGTACGCAAATTTAAAAGATCTTGGCGTAAGCGTTTGGAAAGTTTTAAGCGTAAAAGACAAACTTATCGCCACAAACGAACCACATGATTTGGTACTTTATGACTACAAAGGCGAAAATTTAGGTGGTAACGGAGTGAGTTTTGACTGGGAAATTTTAAAAGACCTAAAGCCTTTTAGTTTCGCATTAGCAGGTGGTATAAACGAAACAAATGCGTTTGAAGCGCTTAAATTTAAGCCTAAAATTTTGGATATAAACTCACGAGTCGAAGATGAAAATATGATAAAAATTCCAAGCAAGATAAAAGAAATTTTAGACATCGTAAATAAGGAAGAAGGCAATGAACACTAAAGCATATTTTGGCAAATTTGGCGGGCAGTTCGTGCCTGAAACGGTTATGTTCGCGCTTGAAGAGCTTGAAGAAGCTTACGAAAAGATCGCCGGCACGCAGGAGTTTAAAGACGAGCTTAACGATCTGCTAAAGCACTATGTGGGTCGCCCTAGTCCGCTTTATCACGCAAAGCGTTTAAGCGAGCATTATGGGCATGAAATTTATCTAAAACGCGAAGATCTAAACCACACCGGCGCTCACAAGATAAATAACGCCCTCGGTCAAGCCCTATTAGCTAAAAAAATGGGCAAAAAAAAGCTCTTAGCTGAAACGGGAGCGGGACAGCACGGAGTGGCGACTGCAACTGCTGCGGCACTTCTTGGGCTAGAATGCGATGTGTATATGGGCGCAACCGATGTGGCGCGCCAGCAACTAAATGCGTTTAGAATGGATCTGCTCGGTGCAAAGGTTGTAAGCATTTACGACGGCTTAAAAACGCTTAAAGAGGCTACAACCGCAGCGATTCAAGCGTGGGTCAATGAGATAGAAAGCAGCTTTTACGTCATAGGCTCTGCCGTGGGTCCGCACCCTTATCCAAAGATCGTGCGCGAGCTTCAAAGCGTCATCGGTAGCGAGACAAAAGAGCAGCTAAAAGAATACGGAGTAAAAGCCGATTACATCATAGCTTGCGTAGGCGGCGGAAGCAATGCGATAGGAATTTTTAGCGGATTTTTAGAGGATATTAGCGTAAAATTAGTAGGTATAGAAGCGGCCGGTCTTGGAGCGGATACTCCATATCACGCAGCCACGCTTACCAAAGGGCGCGAAGGTATCATACACGGCATGAAGACTATCGTGTTGCAAGATGACTTCGGTATGATAGCACCGGTTCACAGTATCTCGGCGGGTCTTGACTACCCTGGAGTGGGTCCTGAGCATGCGCACCTGCACGATATAAAGCGCGTAAAGTATCAAGCCGTAAGCGATGATGAGTGCATAAACGCGCTTCGTCTTACAAGCCGCCTTGAAGGTATAATCCCTGCGATAGAAAGCTCGCATGCGCTTGCGTATTTAGAAAAATTATGTCCGAATTTAGATAAAAAAAGCGTTATCGTAGTAAACGTATCGGGCAGAGGCGATAAAGATATGAACACGGTAATGAGCTATGAGAAAGGAAAAATTTATGGCTAAGATATCCAAAGCCTTTGAGGGCAAAAAAGCAAACATCGGCTACATAGTAGCGGGCTATCCGAGCATTGAGCACACGCGCGAATTTTTACTAAATTTAGACGCTAGCTCGCTTGATCTGCTTGAGCTTGGAATTCCTTACTCAGACCCGCTAGCAGACGGCAAGCTTATAGCCGAAGCAAGCTTTGAAGCGGTAACAAACGGCGTAAATACAGAGAGAATTTTTAGCCTTCTTGAAGAGTGCAAGCAAAGCGTAAATAAGCCGCTTGTCTTTTTGGTTTATTACAATATCATCTTCGCTTACGGAGTGGAAAAATTCATCGCGCGCTCAAGCAAGGTAGGCATAAGCGGGTTTATCATACCCGATCTGCCGTTTGAAGAGAGCGAAGAGGTAAGCGGGCTATGCTCTAAATTCGGGCTTGATCTGGTGCCATTAATAAGCGTTACCTCGGCTCACAGAACGGATAAAATTTTAAGCATTGGATCAGGATTTATCTATGCTCTTGGCGCGGTAGGAGTAAGCGGATCGCAGCGGGCCAGCATAGATAGGCTTAAAAATTTAGTCTCAGATTTAAAGCAAAAGAGCGATTTGCCCGTAGCCGTAGGCTTTGGCGTGAAAAACAGCTGTGACGTTAGCGAAGTCAAAAGCTTTGCAGACGGAGCGATAATCGGCACCGAAATCGTCAAGCTAACGGCGAAATTTAGCGGTAAAAAATTGATAGAAGAAATCAATAAGCTTTTTTAAATTTATAGTAAATTATATAAATTTGAAGTATAATTGAAGTTATTTGATATCAAGGAAATTAAAATGATGGATATAATTGAGATAGGAATAAAACACCTTTGTGAAGATACTCTCGGATATAAAGTCAGTGAAGCAAAAACATTAAATGGCGAATTTTATGGCTCTAGCCTACCAATTTATAAAGGCGGGGACGAATATCAATTCTACCTTTATTTTAAAAAAGAGACTTTAAATCAGTTTGCTAAAATTTTATTGGGAGTTGATGAGCTAGCCGAGGATGAACTAAGTGATATTTGCAAAGAGAGTGCAAATTTGGCAATAGGATATGCTAAAAACATACTAAATGAACGAGAAAATAACGCCTACAAAATGGGTACTCCAGAATATCTCGGGCGTATGCAAGGCTTTCCTGTGGAGCTTGAAGAAAAGAGAATCTATAAAATAAAAAATAGAACATTTCAAATAGGGTACAAAAAGGCATGAATCGGGAGCTAGAACAAATTTTAGAAAAAAACGGACTTTTTAAAAGCTATGACGAGTTAATGGATATAAGCGTAGATTTTATCTCCGAACTTGGCACGACAACAATTAGCGTAAGAGAGCTTTTAAAACTTGAAAACGGCTCGGTTATAGATCTTGAAAAGCCTGCCGGCGAAAGTGTGGAGCTCTTCATTAACAACCGAATTTTTGGCAAGGGCGAAGTAATGGTGTATGAGAAAAATTTAGCTATCCGCATAAATGAAATTTTAGACTCAAAATCAGTAATTCAATACTTCAAAAGAGAGCAATTATGAGAAATTTGCTTGCTATTTTTGCTTTTACCGTCTCATTATTTGCCTCAAACCTACTCACATATAATATATATGAAAGAAGCGATAGGGTCGATGTAATGCTTTCATTTGACGCACCTTACGAGGGAAATATATTCCAAAAGCGCGAAAACGATATGACAATGCTTATATTTAACGGGCTAAATTTCGATCAGGCTGTTGAAAAAAACTTAAACTCAAAAATACTTCAAGAACTATACATAGAACCCAAGCAAAATAGCGTAGTTTTAAGCATAAAAAGCAGTTCTTCAATAGGAGTAATGGCTTCTAAAACCTCTGACGGATTTGGACTCAGAATCAGAGTCGTAAGCACAGCTGCCGCCTCAACTAAAAACGAGCAACCTATTTCACAAAGCGAACAGATAATCCAGCCCAAAACGTCTACAACTATAAATACTCAGCCTGATATACAAAATATCTTTGACGCAAGATATTATATGGTAATAGGTGTTCTTATAGCCTTTGCCATAGCTCTTTGGCTGCTTAAAAACTTTATAGTCAAAAAAACAGGAGGCAGCAGAAAACTAAATCTTGCCGGATGGCTAAATAGCGATAAAAGTCAGGATGTAAAAATTTTATATGAAAAACCGCTTGATAGAACAAACAAGGTTATGCTATTAAACCATCAAAACAAAAAATACCTTGTCTTGGTGGGCAGTTCAAATGTGCTACTAGATAAATTTGGTGAAGACACTATTAATAGCGAAAATGACTTTGAGGCATTTTTTGAAGAAAATCGTAAGAGAATAGGACAGTATCTTGAAGATAGGCAAAATGCCTTGAGCGCATACAAGGACAAAGCTAGCCTCAACTAACGAAGCTTATTGCAAATGTCGCAGGCTTAGCGATCTTTTTAATATTCTCTTTTGTCATAAATTGCTCTTTTGCCCCACTAATTTCAAGCATTTGGCTTTTAAGCTCAAATTTTAGCTTCTTATGCGTGCAGTTTATATCCAATATCTTAGCAAAATTTAGAATAAAACTCAGCCATTTTACAATATCTTCTTCGGGCAAAAGATCTCTGAATTTCTCAAATTCTCCTAGAGTTTTTTTACCATTTAAGCCTACAATGGTTGCTATAAGTGCTTTTTGTCTATGTGAAAAGCCATAATTTAAAGCGTTTATAACAAAATTTGCAGAATTTATATGCTCTCCGTAAAATCCTAAACATTGTCCTAGATTATGAAGTCTAGCGGCGGTCTCAAGTTCATATATAAACTTATCATCGATTCTGTGAAGCGGTTTAAGCGTTACAAAAGCATCTTTTGCATATTTTACGACCATTTTGTTGTTATTTAGCAAAAATCTATCTTGCAAACTTCTTACGCTAGTATTGAAATTTGGCGGAAATTTCTTACTAGGGCGCAATATATCGCTTAGGTAGACACCCTCTCTAAATCCTACACCACTTGTATACACATGCTCACATTTTAAGCTATTTACCACACTTAAAAATATATAAGCACCCTCCCTAATGGTATCAAAACGATCTTTTTTAATATAAAATTTATCGAGATCAAGCACGCTTGCTTTGGTTAAATTTTGTATAAATTCCTTTTGCGATTCAAATTTATAGCTAAAGTTATGAACCGATCTTAAAGGATAGTTTTGCGCTTGCATAATAGCGCTTGATATAGCTCTTAAGCTTCCACCTATTGTCACTATATTTTTGCTTTTAAAGTTTTTTGGCAGATCTTTTAAAATTTCTTTCATAAAATCATTAAGACCTTTTAAATTTTTCTTATCGAAAAATAGCTCTTTTAGTCTTACCGTGCCTACATCAAGAGAAACGGCATCTACTATTTTTGCGTCTTTAATCATAGCAAGTTCAGTCGAGCCTCCACCTATATCAATCGTAATAAACTCGCTCATAGGCTCAAGCAAATTTAAAGCCGCAATCCCGCCCAAGCTAGCCTCATCAATCCCTTTTACAACTTTTAAATTAAGTCCCAAATTTCGTCTAATCAGGCTTATTAGTTCATTTGAATTGGGAGCGTCTCTAAGGGCTGAAGTACCCATACAAAATATTTTATTACACTTATACGCTTTAGCTATGCTTTTAAATTCACAAAATGCCTCATAAGCTTTTTGCATCGATTTTTCACTTATTGCACCACCATTTTCATAAGCGCTTTCTCCAAGCCTAACCTTCATCTTAAATTCGCCCAGTATATAAAACGCATATCTTGAGGTCCTCTCAAATATAGCCATTCTCATAGAATTTGACCCAAGATCTATAACTGCTGTTCGTTTTGCCATATACCGCTCTTTTATTTATTTTTTTACATTTCTTAATATCGGTAAAACAAGCGAGGAGACCACTCCTTTTACTCCATCGGTTCTATTTTTGATACTCACATTGCCACCGAGCGCTTGAGCTGCACCTTTGGCTAAAAATAGTCCCAGACCTGCACCGCTTTTATTTCCAAAGCGCTTAAACGGAGCAAAAAGATCCTTGCTCTCATCGATACCTATACCCTCATCAATCACTTCTACAATAAACTCTTCGTCTTTTAGCTTTGAAACTATCGTGATTGTAGATTTTGGAGGAGAGAATTTAATCGCATTTTGAACGAAATTTTGAATAATATGTGTTAGCAAAGTAGGCTGTAAGGTCATTTTAAGCGTTTTTGGTGATAAATTTATCATAACATCCTTATCATCACCACGAGCCAAAATTTTAAAGTTATTAGCCATTTTATCCAAAAATTCTATAATATCGATCTGGACCGCCTCCTCAAACTGAGCTCCCTCCTGGCGCCCAATTTCAAGGATAGATCCTATCATCTTATTCATGCCATTTATCTCTTCGTTATTGTTTTTAAGAGCCTCTATATACTTTTCGCTATCTCTAGGTTTTAACAAAGTCACTTCATTTTTAGTTTTCATCACGGCAAGAGGAGTTTTAAGCTCATGTGCCACACCTACAAAAAGCTCCTTTTGATACAACACAAAGGTCTGAATTCTACCTATTAGACGGTTGATACTCTTTCCAAGCGGAGTAAATTCATCGGGCAACTCGTCTATACTAACCTCTTTTAAAAATCTTTCGTTTAATTTACTAAGTTTTGAGCTTAAAATTTTAATAGGTACAAGTAGCATTCGAGATAGGAACAACGCATAAAAAAGCACTAAAAATATAGCAGTTGCATTTACTATCATGATATCAACTAAAATTTGATCTATGAGTTTGCTTTGCATAGTGGTCTCTTTGGTAAGAGTTATATATGAATCTCCTATATATGGAAAATATAGCTTTAAATAGGTCTTATTTTCTGTTTTTTCATTTACGAAATATGGATTTTTAGACTTTGACGCCTTTGTTATTATGTTTACAGTGGTTGTGCTTCCGTCAAGAGTGCCGTATTCAAAACCACCTTTTTTTTGACTCAAATTTGAACTTGTAGATAGGATTTTGGCCTCATACATCAAAGATTGAGATATGCCCTCATAGATAGTCACCTTGATGTAGTAATATAGCATTACTGAGATGATTACAATTAGCATCGCCGAAGCTGATGCTAATTGAATGATGAATCTAGCTCTTAAGCTTTTTTTGGAAAGCAAAATCTATATCCGCGTCTTCTAACGGTTTCGATTGTAGATATATTTAGTGGTTTGTCCATTTTTTGGCGTATTTGATTGATTGCTACTTCGATTACGTTTGGAGTAACAAGCTCAGGCTCTTCCCAGATGGCATCTAAAAGCTGCTCTTTTGATACTATTTGATCAGAGTGGCGAGCCAGGTGGGTTAATACCTCAAAAGGTTTACCTTTTAGCTCGATATCTTGTCCAAGATATGTTATTTTCTCTTCATCTGGATCTATTATAAGATCGTCTATTTTAATAACATTTGTTCCGCCAAATCTTAATCTTGCTTCGATTCTTGCTACCAATACGTCAAAATCGAAAGGCTTTTTAATATAATCATCTGCACCTACTCTAAACGCCTTAACCTCGCTATCCTTGTCATCTTTAGCAGATAGAACTACAACAGCGGTTCTTGGAGATTTATTTTTAATAACACTTATTAGATCAACACCGTCTCCATCAGGCAGCATCCAATCTGTAAGCACGAGATCATAGTTTCTAATGCCTATATAGTATTCGGCATCTTTAAAATTTTCAGAACTATCGGTCTGATATCCAAATTCTTGTAAGCCCTCAGCAATCGTTTTATTTAACGTTACTTCGTCTTCTACTATTAAAATTCTCATTTGATTATTCCTTGGGAGTATAAATTATAGGCGGATTGTATCATAAATTAAGGATAATTTCAAGATACTTTAAAAAAAATTTAATATTTGCTCTCGAACCTAGCTCCTACCAAGGCATTATTAAGAATCTCTGTTTTTAGAATTTCCATCTTTAGTGAAGTTAGAGAGCTAAATTTATCTTTTAGATTTTTGGCACAGACCTCAAGTGAATTTTCAACTGTTTCAAATTTATGTTCATTATAAATAGATTCTATAAAATTTATCACTTCAACATAGTCTATAAAGTCACTACTTTGAAATTCTACATTTATACGTACTTTTTGAGGGTTTAAGCGCTCAAATTCAAGCAGCCCTATAATAGTCTCAAACTCATAATCTTTTATGAGCGTCGTTATCATATCACCTTACTCTCTTGCCCGCTAAATAGTCTTTTAATATTTGGAATATGCTTATAAAATACTATAAATGCTATTATAAAAATAGGAGCGTGAGAGTCTATATCTGGGATTTTCGGATGAATGATAAGAGTTGAGATGATCAGCGCAAGAAGCGCTGCCAAAGATGCTAAAGAGCTGATTTTTAGAACTCTGCCGACTACAAACCAGACAACAAGAGCCACAATAACCTCAACAGGCAAAAATATCATCAAAACACCAGCTCCAGTTGCCACCCCTTTGCCGCCTTCAAATTTTAAAAAAGGTGAATAGCAGTGACCAATAACAGAAAAAACAGCCATAGCCCAAAGGGTAGCAGGGCTAAGTCCTATAAATTTTGCTATCAAAATAGGCAAAACGCCCTTTAGTACGTCACAAACCACAGTTAGAATAGCTATCTTTTTGGCAAGTTTGGGATTTTTTTCTTTTAAGACGCGCAAAACATTCGTAGCGCCAATGCTTTTACTGCCCTCATTTTGTATATTTACGTTACCAAAAATTTTAGCAAGGATTAGCCCAAATGGAATCCCTCCTAGAAGATAGGCTAGAGCATAAGCTATAATGTTTTCGTTCATTTTTTATCCTATTTTAGATTTAAGGATATTATATTATTTAATTTTATCTGATTTTCTTATAAATTTATGAGAAATTTAAGGTTTTGGCGAAGTATTTTTTTCGCCAAATTTATTAAATATCTACTTGAATTTCACTTTCTATCTTAATGGATATTGTAGCATTAGTAGTTTCCGATGAAGTATCGCTATTTTTATATTCATTACTATAAGAGATGGATACATCCTTATTGTTCTCGACGTTTAGACTATTTTCTAGACCATCTTTTTTATCACCGACATCAAGCATGTCTTGAGCCGATACCTTTTCTATAATAGCATCTTTCATAAGTTTAGTTTGCTCTTCGTGTTTCATATCTGAAACTTTACTTAAATCAAGAGTAGAGTCACTAGAAATGCTAACATGTTCTGCATTGTTAGCATTATAAATAGCTTTGGAGTCAAAACCATCGTTTGATTCAATAAAAAAACTTTCAGTAGTCACCTCTTCTATAGTTTCAAAACTCTGAATTTCTAAAATCGCCTTTTCCAGTGAGCTTTCTTGCAAATTTGATTCATCGCCAAAGCTCTCTGCACTAACTATACTTTGATCTATTTTTAAACTATCAATTCCTACTAAAGCTATATCTTCTGATCCAAAAGATAAGACAATGCTATCACTTTCAGAGCTTGTAAATACAGTATCGCCTATATTTAAAACATCACCTTTATTAAGCTCTCTTTCTTGACTTCGCATATCTACGACGATAGCTCTTCCTATCACTTCTTTTACGAAACCCGAACTGCTCATAATTCCCCTCTTTTTCTATTTTTGTGTAATTGTATTAAAAAAATAGATAGTTTGTATATTGTACTTTGGTACAATGAAACTAATTATTTCCACAAAAGATAGACTTTCTCACCATATATATCACTATTTTTAGGCGCTATTTCAATTTCAGCTATAGTGATATTTTGTATATCATTTTTTAATTTTAGCTCACTGGCTTCATTTTCAAATTTAGCCATAAGCTCCTCTATTTGAGTCTCTATATCAGCCACAGCCTGCTCGCCAAGCTTTACATCATCGCGCTCTTTTAATACTCTATTTGCAGATTTTGCGCCACTTGCAACCTTGCCTAAATTTGTCCTACTTAATAAATTTCTACCAAAAAGAGCTCCGATCAGGCTAGCTCCTACGGATATCGCAGCTTCAAGGCCTGTATTTTTCACATCCCTTTGCTCTTTTTCAAGTTTTAAGACAGCTTTGCCTAATTTTTCCTCAAGCCTTGCTCTCTCTTTTGTAAATTTTTCATTAAGCTTTGCTGTTTCTAGTTCTAAAACTTCATTACACCTATCGCTTAAACGTATAAAAAACTCTTCTTTACTTTCGTTTGGATTTGAATTTAGCCCAAGTGAGCTATAAAGAGTTAGTTTTACATTTCGGTAGATATACTCTTTAAATTTTTTAGTAATCTCTTTAAAATCCTTAACTCCGGTTATTTTAGCAGGAAGCGGCATATAAGAAATTTTTCCTTTTGGCTCACTAGATATGTGAATTTGAACATCCTCGCTAGCCTCACTCCAATCTATATCAGAACAATCATCTTCTAACCTATATAACAAATTTAGATCTTTTGTAAAATCGACTCTCTTTTTGACATCGCAAAACCTAACTTTAGCTTTAGCGTATAAATAACCGTTAGCCTCATTTTCTAGGCTTAAATCATAAATTTGATCTATTGTTTGAGATAAAATTGGTTTTGGATTATTGCTTGAAATTTCACTTTTTGTATTTTTAATATTCAAATAGGCCTTCTTATCTCTCATCAAATTTGAAATTTGCTCTCTACTTAAAGGTCCTTTTAGATAGCTAAGAGCCCATCTTGTAGAGATTACATTAAGTCCGTCATCGTGGATATTTTTAAGCAAGAAATTTCGTTTAGCTAAATTTGAGATTAAATTTTCTATCTCGTTTTTATCCATAGATGAGCCTTGAATCCCGGTCATTCCATCTATTACCCTGGCCTTATCTTGGGCGGTTTGAAGCCTGCCAATAAACCAAGTGCCGATATTACTAAGTCCTTTATAGTCAAGATCGACCGGATTTTGTGTGCTTAAAATTACTCCAAGCCCATGAGCACGAGCCTGTTTTAAAAGAGTTAGCATTGGAGTTTTCGAGGGTGGGTTACCGTTTGGCGGGAAAAATCCAAAAATTTCATCCATATATAAAATCGCCCTAAGCGAGCTTGTTCCCTCTGTTTTTCTCATCCAAGCAATTATCTCGTTTAATAAAAGCGTGACAAAAAACATTCTTTCACTATCATTTAAGTGAGAAATAGTAAAAATATTACATTTTGCTTTACCCTCTTTTGTAAAGAGCATCTTTGAAATTTCAAGCCTCTCTCCATTTAGCCAAGCACGAAAATCAGGGCTTGCCAAAAGAGTATTAAGCTTAACGGCAAGCTTCATTCTCTCGCTAGATGGATAAAATTTCTCAATATCAAAAACACCAATTTTATTAAACGGCGGCTCAGCTATGAAGCCAATGAGTTCTTCTAAACTAAGATCCTCTTTTAATCCGAATTTATTCACAAAAATATTTGATATTAAAAGATGCTCTTTTGAATTTATATCTATATCTATACCAATTAGTGACAAAACCGAGCTAGTGAGCGAGCTTATATACTCAGAAATTTCCTCCTCATTCTCTATATTTGGACATATAAAATCCCCAAGAAGAGCAACGCTAAGGCCAGAAGAGCTTTTTGGAGTATAAATTTTAAACTCCGCACTATCTTTAAAAAGCCTAATTCTATCTAAGCTTTGAAATGAATTTTCTATTCCGTTTTTCCATGCTTCAGCCTCTTTTTGAGCCAACCGGGATCTGCTTAAGCCTTTGTTTTGCGCCTCATTTTCATCCATATATGGCAAAAAATCATCCGCCTTCATCTCATCAAAGGCTAAAAGCAAATTCGTCATATCACCCTTGGGGTCTATGATAAAAGATGGGATATTGTCTATGCAAGCCTCTTCTAAAATACCTATACCAAGACCCGTTTTCCCGCTACCAGTCATTCCTATAATAGCAGCATGTGTTGTTAGATCCTTATTTTTATACAAAAACGGCTCTTTGTCCTTTAGTCCTATATAAAATAGTTTTAAATTCTCTTGTATAGATTTCATATAATCTCTTTATTGGTATAGACTTAGTTGCTCTTTTAGCTCTTTTACAGTATCTTTTACACGCTCTTTAGTAAATTGATTTATAGTTTCTTGAATATCTTGCCCTTCTATAATTTGACAACAGTACCTTACGGCACCCCTATAAACAAGCTCTACTATCAGTTTCAAATCCACTTCTATATCTTTTATCTCTTTGGTTGCAGGAATTTCTAGGACAAATTTGGCTTTTATAACACCTCCGCTTCTAAATGTGCCGCAATTTGTGCTAATTACTCCTATTCCGCCCTCTGAAATATCATATAAATTCCCCTGAATTTCTCCATTTTCATCACTTAGAATAACTTTGGTATAGCGATTTGGATAGACTCTTTGGAATTTTCTTAAATTTGCATGCAGGTTATTTGCGTATGTGAAATTTTTTAAAGTTACAGTAGAATTTGCTATATCTACAGAAACTATATCAGCTACTATATTTTTTGCAAAATACTCATCTTGCACTATATAGGCATTTCTCTCCTCTTTCATAGCCAAAATCTGCATAAGATTAACTTCGCATACGACATACTCATTTTCAATGGACAAAACTTTACCGAAACACTCTACTTTTACACCATTATATAAATTTAAAAAATGCACAGAGTGATTTTTGTTAATAATTTTTTCAAAAACATCAATCGCTCTTTCAAGTATTATGGCCTTGCCGCCAATGAAACTAAAATGTAGATCTTTGTTCATCTATTCATCCCCTATAATCCATAAAAGAGTAGAAACTATTAATTATAGTAAAAATTTCTTATTTTTTTTATTAAATTATTGAAAAAATGTAACTTGGATTTAGAAAAAATACTTATAAATTTTAAAATTTTATAAGAATATAAAAAGAGGCGGATATTCCACCTCTTTATCTTTTGTATAAAAAATATAGTTGAAAGATTATAGTTTATCTGCATTGTGCGCTAGATAGTCAGCTACTCCAGCCGTATCAGCTTTCATACCCTTATCACCCCTATTCCATCCTGCTGGGCAAACCTCGCCATGCTCGTTTGTAAATATCATAGTATCAACCATTCTTATCATCTCGTCTATATTTCTTCCAAGAGGCAGGTCATTTACTACTGCATGGCGAACCGTGCCGTCTTTATCCAATAAGAAAGATCCGCGCAGTGCAACACCGGCCTCATCAATTAACACGTCAAATCCGCGTGCAATCTCTTTTGTCATATCAGCTACTATAGGGAAGCGAACTTGACCTATTCCGCCTTTGCTTACTGGAGTCTCTTTCCATGCAAAATGGGAGAATTGATTATCGCAAGATACAGCTATAACCTCTATACCACGAGACTTAAACTCATCATATCTCTTATCAAATGCTATTATCTCACTTGGGCAAACAAAGGTAAAATCCATTGGATAGAAAAATACTACAGCGCCTTTTTCGCCAATATTTTTATATAGGTTAAAATCATTTACGATTTGATTATTACCTAAAACTGCTGCAGCTGTAAAATCAGGTGCTTTTTTTGTTACTATCATTATTTCTCCTTAATAAATAATTTTTATTATTGGCGAAATTATATCGTCTCAAGTTTAATAATAGATAAATTTTGTATTTTTACAAATTTAAATCTAAAAAATAAAATTTTTTTTTTTATATCAAATTTAAAAATATTTTGATATTGTTACGAAAATTTTAATTTAAGGAGAAAAAATGTCAGTAAAAATTACAGATATTTGTATCAGTTGCGGATCGTGTATAGACGAATGTCCGGTAGAAGCCATAGTGGATGATAGCGATAATCCAACCGGAGAAGATATATACTATGTATACGCAGATAAATGCGTAGAATGCGTAGGACACAATGACGAGCCAGCCTGTGCATCAGCCTGTCCGACCGACGGCTGTATCGTATGGGATATGCCTTACGAAGGCCAGCCGTCACGCAGTGAAATTGGCGCAGACATGAGAAAGGGCGAAACTGCTGTTATAGCTTAAAATTTTAAAAAATAAGCCCGAAAAAGGGCTTATTTTGTTTTTAATAATTTTTTTGATATAATCCCCTCTCTTAAAACAAAATAAACAATACAAGGAAATTTTATGCAAAGAACACTTTCTATCATAAAGCCTGATGCTGTAAAAAAAGGCGTAATCGGTAAAATAGTAGATAGATTTGAAAGCAACGGACTTAGAATAGCTGCTATGAAAAAAATTAGACTGAGCAAATGCGATGCTAAGAAATTTTATGCAGTTCATTCAAAGAGACCATTTTTCAATGATTTGGTTGAATTTATGACTAGCGGACCAGTTGTTATTATGGTTCTTGAGGGAGAAAATGCGGTAGCTAAAAATAGAGAGCTAATGGGCGCAACAAATCCTAAAGAAGCCGCTCCTGGAACTATTAGAGCCGATTTTGCAGAAAATATTGATGCAAATGCGGTCCATGGAAGCGACAGTCTAGAAAATGCAAAAATAGAAATTGAATTTTTCTTTGCATCCAGAGATATCTGCTAAGGAAAATTTTGAAAATAGCATTTGCAAAAATTGCAAACAATCAAATTCCGTTTGATATAAAAAGAGAAAATCTTAGCTTTAGCGGAAATTTAAAAAGAATAAATTCCAATCTAGTAGAGTGTAAAGCTCTAATAAGTGGCAATATGAGCCACAACTGCGATAGATGTGGCGAAGATATAATACTAAGTCCAAAAGAGAATTTAAATCTACTTATAAGTGATGGGATTTATAAAGATAGCGAAGAAAAACTTGAAGATGTTATCGAATTTTTCGACGGATATATAGATTTAGAAGAGATATTATCAAGTGAAATAGAGGCTTTTAAAAGCGACTATTTCTACTGTAAAAATTGTGAAAATTTATAAAGGAGAGTAACATGGCAGTACCTAAGAGAAGAGTGAGTCATACACGTGCAGCAAAACGTAGAACACACTATAAAGTAACACTTCCTATACCTGTTAAAGATAAAGACGGTTCATGGAAAATGCCTCATCGTGTAAATAAAACAACCGGTGAGTACTAAAAAATATGACAAGCATTTGCATTGATGCAATGGGCGGGGACTTTGGTCCTAAACCAATAATAGAGGGTGTTGTAGAGGCTTTAGAAACTGTTAAATTTAGTGCTGTTTTGGCAGGAAAAGAAGAAGTTTTAAAACCTCTAGTACCATCTCATCTACAAAAATACATAAGCTACATAGAAGCAACCGAAACAATATCAATGTCTGATGGTGCCACAAATGCACTAAAGAAAAAAGATAGCACAATATATAAGGCTATAGAACTCCTAAAAAACAAAGAAGTTAAAGCAGTAGTTTCGGCAGGTCATAGCGGTGCCACAATGAGTCTAGCTACTCTTAGAGTAGGTAGAATCCAAAACGTATTACGCCCTGCGATTGCTACGCTTATGCCAAATGTTTTAGGCAAAAAAACTCTTGTAATGGATGTCGGAGCTAACGTAGATTGTAAAGCGGAACATCTTTTTCAGTTTGCAATCATGGGCGAAGCTTATGTCAAAGAAATTCTTAAAATAAAAAAACCAAAAATAGGACTTCTTTCTAACGGAGAAGAAGAAAGCAAAGGCAATGAAGTCACAAAAGAAACATTTGCTCTCATGTCTAAGCTAGATTGTTTCGTAGGTAATGTTGAAGGCAATCAAATTTTTGACGGTAGCGTAGATGTCGTGATATGCGATGGATTCGTAGGAAATATCCTGTTAAAAACAAGCGAGGGCGTAGCTGACGCCATAACAAAAATAATAAAAAAACATGTCAAAAAATCACCTATAGCGATAGCTGGCTCCCTTTTGATGAAAAAAGTTTTTAAAACTTTAAAACAGCAAGTCGATTACGATGAATACGGAGGAGCGCCACTACTTGGCGTAGATGGTTGTGTAATCATAAGCCATGGTAAAAGCAATGCAAAAGCTATAAAAAACGCTATATTTCAAGCTCTAAATTTTGCAGACTCAGAGATAAATAAAGTTATCAAAGACGAGCTTTTAAGCTTTGCAAGGTAACTGATGAAAAAATCCTCTCTTATCTCAATCGGCGCTTATGTTCCAAAGGACACTCTTACAAATTTTGACCTTGAAAAAATGGTCGAAACAAGCGATGAGTGGATTGTGAAACGCACAGGAATTCATACCAGACACATTGCAACAGGTGAAATTACGAGTGAAATAGCCACAAAAGCTGCTTTAGTAGCAATTCAAAGAGCGGATATTGATATTAAAGAGATAGATGCTATCATATGCGCCACGATTAGTCCGGATCACTTTTGCATGCCGTCAACAGCTTGTAAAATAGCTAAAAAATTAGGATTAGAAGGAATAACAGCATTTGATATAAGTGCTGCTTGCACAGGCTTTATCTACCTTCTTGAGCTTGCAAAATCTCTTGTAGAAAGCGGTGCTAAAAAAAACGTCCTAATTATAGGAGCGGAAAAATTAAGTTCAATAGTTGATTACAGCGACCGCAGCACCTGCATACTTTTTGGAGATGGCAGCGGAGCAGCCATAATAAGCGCTAGAGATGATAATGAGATCTTGGATGTCCATACGGCAAGTGATGGAAATTTTGCTGATCTACTTATAACTCCAGGTGGAGGTAGTGCCAATCCGGTATCGCAGGCTATGCTTGAAAATAAACTAAATTTTATTCATATGGCCGGAAATGAGGTCTTTAAAATCGCAGTGCAAACACTTACAAAAAGTGTTATAGATATACTTAATAAAAATGGCATTACAAGTGATAAAGTAGATCTTTTTATACCTCATCAGGCAAATTTACGTATCATAGAAGCTGTCAAACAAAGACTAAATTTTACAGATAGTCAATGTGTAGTCACTGTAGGAAAATACGGAAATACAAGCGCGGCATCAATACCAATGGCTATAAATGATGCTTACGAAGAAGGAAGGCTTAAAAATGGAGATCTTATACTCCTTGATGCTTTTGGCGGTGGATTTACATGGGGAAGTGCACTGCTAAAATTTGGCGGCAGATAGAATCTACTAAAATTTTTCGCTTCTTTAAAAATTTTTAAGTCTCATACAACTCTTTAAGCTTATCATGATTTAGTATCTTGATATTCTTATTTGCATCGATAGATATATATCCATTTTTCTTAAATTTTGTAATTACCCTTGAAAAGGTCTCAGGAGTGGTATTTAACATTTGAGCTATTTGAGCATATTTTTTAGAAGGAAGACCATCTTGATATTCACTTATAAAAAGCGCTATCTTACCCTCTACTCCAAGAGCGATTTCTCTATGAAGCATACCCTGTACGAGTCTAAAATTTTCAGACAAAGATTTAATAATCTCCATGCATAAATTTGCATCGCTCATAAAATTTTTCTTAAATTTATCAAAATCTATCATTAAAACCTCAGAATCTTCGACAAAAACCGCAGAGCCGTTAAAAGGCGTATCTCCAAAATTTGCAAATTTTGCCACAGGAGAGACCGGTAAAAATTCATGAACGAACACCTCTTTACCTTTTGGAGAGGTTTTGTATATTTTAATCCTGCCCTTAAGCAATACATAAAACCACTTAGGAACCTCTCCCTCCATAAATAAGAATTCATCTTTATTGTAGCGTCTTATTATGCTTATGCCCTCAAGTTTATTAATCTGTTCATCTGTTAATGTTCTAAAAATTTCAATATCTTTTAGCATAACCAACCCCTTTATTTGGCATTTTATAAAATCTAAAATTAATTTTCAATACTTACTAGCTAAATCGTATATAAAAATGCCAAATTTATAAAAATAATCACAAATAGACTTAAAATTATCCATTCTTTCTAGCAAATTCGTTCATAAACTCAACCAAAGTTTTCACATCATTTAGGCTCACTACGTTATAAATTGAAGCACGAATTCCGCCCAAATGACGGTGTCCTTTAAGCCCTAGCATTCCCGCCTTTTCCGCCTCGGCAACAAAAATAGGCTCAAGCTCGGCATTTGCGGCAATATTGTAGCTTACATTCATAACCGAGCGATCAGTCTTCCTTGCATGCCCCTTATAAAATCCTTTAGAATTATCAATAGCATCATACAGTAAAGCCGCCTTTGCCGCATTTCTCTCTTTTGCGGCTACAAGACCGCCCTGCTCAAGCAGCCATCCCATAGTAAGATCAAGAAGATAGATGCCAAATGTCGGAGGAGTATTATATAGCGACTTGGCGTCTGTATGAGTTTTATATCTAAGCATGGTAGGCACTCTATCGTTATCAAGACGCTCGGCAAGATCTTTGCGAATTATTACTACTGTCACACCGCTTGGGCCGGCATTTTTTTGCGCCCCTCCATACAATAGACCAATATCTGTAAAATCAAGAGGTTCTGAAAAAAAGTCACTACTAGCATCTATGACAAGCGGTGCCTTGCTCTTTGGAAGGCTTTTATACTGAGTGCCGTAAATTGTATTATTTGTGCAAATATAAGCATAATCTGCATCATCGCTAAATTTTATATTCTCCGGGATGCGGTCAAATTTCGTATCTTCAGAGCTTGCAACAACTTTATGATTTATACCAAGAAGTTTGGCTTCTTTTATGGCTTTATTGGTCCATACTCCGGTATTTACATACTCTGCTGTTCCGCCCATAGATAAATTTAAAGGCACCATCGCAAACTGCAAATGCGCTCCGCCTTGCAAAAATAAAATTTCATACTCATCGCCAAAGCCGTAAAGCTTCCTTATCTTATCCATCGCCCCAAAATGAACCTCTTCAAATGTTTTGCTCCTATGGCTTATCTCCATTATAGAAAAGCCATTGTTTTGGTAGCTTATAAGCTCTTTTTGAGCATGTTCCAATACACTTAGAGGTAGTCCGCTTGGTCCTGCGCTAAAATTTATCTTTCTATTCACGAAAACTCCTTTAAAATTTTCTATAATTTATCACAATTTGAGTTAAAAATTAATTTCATAAGACTAAAATCGCAAATTTACAATTTAAGCTAGCTTTTGATACAATTAAAAATAGTTTAAGGAGCTATATTTGGTCTTAGAGATAGAACGTAAATTTGTATTAGACGGTATTTTAGCTATTAATGCTCTTAAAAGAGATGGTATTTTACTAGATAGCAAAAATGTAATGCAGTTTTATACCAAAATCACACCCCTTGAAGAGATTAGATTTCGTAAATCAGAAAATAATCTTACCATGACTAAAAAAATCGGAAAAGGAATGGTAAGGCAAGAATTTGAAGAGATTTGCGATGAAAAATCATACAAAAAAGCTTTTAAAAACTCTATAGCAATGCCAATAGAAAAAGATAGATTTGAGTTTAAGATAAATAATCTCCCTGCAAATATCGATATTTACAAAGGCGCATTAGAAGGATTAGTTACGCTTGAAATAGAATTTTTAAAAGTAGAGGATGCAAATAATTTTATAATGCCTGATTTTTTAGCCAATCATATCACATCTGAAATCACTGAAGACGAACGATACAAAAATAAAAATTTAGCTCTATTTGGTATACCGGATATGAAATTTGATGTTAAAAAAGCATTAGAAATTTTAGATACAAACAAAGATATAAAGCTGTCTTTTCCGAGCTCAATTCGTTCAATAGATGCTGCAAGAGTGCTATTTTTTCAAATTTATAAATTTATAGAATTTCATAAAGAAGAGTATCTAAAAACAAGTAATGAAGAGGAGCTTCATCAGATAAGAGTAAATCTACGCAAAACACGTTCTTTACTTAAACTATTAAATAAAATTTTTGATGAGAAGCTAACGGTTCATTTTAGTAAAAATTTTAAAGTTCTAGCCAACTCTACTAATACAAAACGAGATATAGACGTATTTTTAGAGTTTTTAAAAAAACAAAAAAAAGCCAAAACAATAACTCAAATTTTAGAAAATATAAAAAATAGACAAAACGACGAAATAAAAGCTATATTAAGCAGTCTTCAAAGCAATGAAATTTTTAGGGATTGGGAGATATTTTTAAAAGAGGATAGCGATTTTTACAAAGGCGAAGACTACGATAAGCCTATTAAAAAAATTGTAGCAAAGGCAATTAGAACTCAAATTTTAAAGTTAAAAAAAGATCTTTTAATGCTTAATAGTGATCGAGAAAACGCTATTTTCCACGAAACAAGAATAGAGCTAAAGAGGCTTAGATATCTATTTGAAAACTTCATCGATCTCTTTGCAATTAGATCTCTTGAAAAATGCAAAGATAGAGCAAAAGAGATTCAAGAGCTCTTTGGTGACTTGCAAGATAGAGATATATGGTTACTTATCTTAGATAATATTGAAAAAGAGCAAGGCATTGACGATCAAGCAATAGCAAAATTGAAAAGTAAAATTTACAAGCAAATTTTTAAGATAAGAGATGAGATTTTAAAAGAAAAGATAAAATTTATTAAAAATTTAAGCAAAGTTTCCAAAAATTTAAAAATTTATTACAACTAGAGAAAGAGAATGCAAAAACAAGAAAAAATAGTTCAGATGTTTAATGAAATTGCTCCGACTTACGACCTTGCAAACAGAGTTTTGAGTATGGGTGTAGATATTAGGTGGCGTAAGATAGCCTGCAAAATAGTGCTTGAAAAATTCAAAAATCAAAGTATAAACATAGTCGATGTCGCATGCGGCACCGGTGATATGATGGGTTTTTGGAAAAATATGGCAAATAAATTTAATGTGAAAATCAACTCTTTGACAGGCATAGACCCATCAAGTGGTATGCTTGAAGTTGCTAAGCAAAAATTTCCAGAGTTTAAATTCATAGAGGCTCTGGCAACTAATACATCATTAGATGATGCAAGCACAAATGTATTAAGTATAAGTTACGGAATTAGAAATGTGGTCGAAAGAGAGGCTGCGCTAAAAGAATTTAATAGAATATTAAAAAATGGCGGATATATCGTTGTTTTAGAGTTCACAAAAAGAAAAAAATCTGGCTTTCTAACAAAAATAAGAGATTTTTATCTAAGTAAAATTTTGCCTAAGATAGGTGGATTTATATCTAAAAACCAAGAGGCCTACGAGTATCTGCCAAGCTCCATAGAAAATTTCTTAGACACCGAAAGCTTTGTGGATGAGTTGCGAAAAGCGGGATTTGAAATCGAAGTTTGTAAAAGTTTTTCGATGGATATTTCTACACTTTTTGTAGCCAGGAAATTTAAAAATTGCTAAGCGTAAGCGAACTAAACGAGCAGGCTAAAACCCTGCTTGAAACGACATTTTCATACGTTGAGGTAGAAGGAGAAATCTCTAGACTTACCAAACATGCCTCAGGACACTGGTATTTTACGCTAAAAGATGCCAAAGCCTCAATTTCTGCGGTAATTTATAAATTTAACAATGAAAAGCTGAAATTTGATATAAAAGACGGCATGAAAGTTATAATTTATGGCAAAATTTCCCTCTACTCCCCGAGTGGTAGCTATCAGCTTATAGCCACTTCTATTAGACCGAGCGGAGATGGAGAGCTTGAGCTCGCATTCAAGCAGCTTAAAGAGAGGCTTGAAAAAGAAGGGCTTTTTGAAATTTCAAATAAAAAAAGTCTGCCTAAATTTCCTAAAAAAATAGGCATCATAACCTCTAAAACCTCAGCAGCTCTACAAGATATGCTAAAAATTATCAATCAAAGATGGATACTTAGTGAAATTTTCATATTCGACTCATTAACTCAAGGCGAAAACGCCCCAAAGGCTCTTATAAAAGCTCTTAAAAAGGCTGATAGCTACGGACTTGACGTAATAGTCTTGGCTAGAGGAGGCGGAAGCAGAGAGGATCTATGGTGCTTTAACGATGAATGCTTGGCACGTGAAATTTATATATCTAAAACACCTATAATAAGCGCGATAGGACACGAGATAGACTATGTTATCACAGATTTTGTGGCTGATTTTAGAGCACCCACTCCAAGTGCCGCTATGACTTCACTACTTCCGGATATGAATGAATTTATGCAGATGATAGATAGATACTTAGATGCAATTGATATAGCGATTAAAAGAGTGTTTGAGCGCAAAGAAAGCAGTTTAAATATGCTTAAAAACCGTCTATCAAAGCAAATTTTAGAACAAAAAATAGATCACAAATATCAAATTTTAAATAATTTAAATTTAAAACTAAAAAATGCTCTAAATCTAAAAATACTAAAATTTGAGAATCAAATATCGATTCTAAATAAAAGCTTTATGCAACAAGAGGGGTTTTTTGATCAAATTTCATCATTTGTAAGAGTTTTAAAAGATGGCAAAATGACCAATTTAAACGAGTTAAAAAAAGATGATGAGGTTATCTTAAGTTCAATTGCAACGACTAAAAAAGCAAAAATTTTATAATTTCTATCATATAAATTAAGATGAAATTAGCAGAAGCTCTAATTCTACACTCCGATCTACAAAAACGAATCAAACAGCTTCACATTAGACTAAACAATAATGCCAAAGTTCAATAAAATGATACTCCTCCAAAAGAACTCTCAAGGGAGCTTAATGAGAATACAGAAGAGTTAAATTTATTAATTAAGAAGATAAATAAGACAAATTGCGAAGCTCAAATTGAAGGGGTAGCCTTAGTGGATTTGATAGCGGATCGTGACACTTTGGGGTTAAAAGTAAATATACTTAAAAATTTCATCGCAACTGCCAGCCAGAAGATAGATATGTATTCTAATAAATAGATTAAGATCTTAAGCAGTGTTGATGTGTCAAGCCTGCAAAAAACAGATCGACAGGATATCAAAGGAGATAAGACAGATCGACACTAAACTACAGATGGCAAATTGGCAAATAGACTTAATAGAAAAATAGAAAATTTTGGATGTAGGTATTAAAAGGCGAGTATAATTTTTTGGCAAAGATGGCACGGAGAAGCTATAGTAAAGACAGTAATCCTAGTACATTAAAAAGTGTAATGTAAATGCGTAATATCACTACCATATACTGATTTTGATACCGAGGGCGGGTTTGGGGCTAAAAATTTAAATCAAAATATTAAAGAAAGCGATATGGGTGAGAGCCTCTCACCCTAATTAAGAGATACTAGAATTATTTATTACAGTATTTACAATTTTTTACAGTTACTAGTACATTTAGTTTTTCAACGAAATTTCCGAGCTTTTTCTCTAAATTTTCCTTATATTCGTCAAGTAAGGCATCATTGTAGCTCATATCGCTTACTTCGCCACAACCTTGACAAACAACGTGTATATGAGGATGCTCAAAGATATCGTATTTAGCCTTTTGATTTGGCATATTAACCTCTACTACCAATCCCTCGTCTTTTAGTGTATTTAGGTTTTTATACACGGTAGCTAACGATACAGATGGATTTTCAACCAAAATTTCCTCATATAGCTCATCTATAGTAGGATGCATATGACGATCTAGAATTTTCAAGACGCTGATTCTTTGTGGAGTGGCTTTTAGTCCGCGCTCTTTTAGTAAATTTATATAATTCATATAACTCCCTTTTAATTTTTTCTAACTATACAAAAAAATTATTTAAAAGTTCTTTATACTTATTAATATAAATTATCTTTTAGTATTTTTTCAGAAATACTATGCGGATCTAGCCCTAATCCCTTCTCAACTTCACTTGTATTACCATGCTCTATAAATTTATCTCCATACTCAAAACTAATAACTCTCACATCATATATAGCTTCATCTTGTAAAAATGCGCTTAAAATTTCAGCTACTCCGCCCTTTTTAGCACTATCTGAGAAAACATACCAAACCTTTTTATCCTTGGCTAAATCCAACAAAAGCTCTCTGTCAAGCGGTTTTACGAATACCAAATCCACAAGAGTCGGATTAAATTTATCCCCTAAGGCCTTTTTGACCAAATTTGCACGCCCTACTCCATTTCCATATCCTATAAACGCCACTTTTGAATCTGTTTTAGATAAAATTTCACTTTTGCCAAATTTAATCTCTTTTGACTCAAATTCCCCATCTTCTAGCAAGAAGCTTCCTCGAGGATATCTAAATGCACAAGCCCCTTGATGTTTGTAGGCATATTCCATTATCATTTTAAAATTATCCGCGGATCTTGGAGCAAAAATAGTCATATTTGGTATCACATTAAGGTAGCCTACGTCAAAGGCTCCCTGATGAGTCTCTCCATCCTCTCCTACTATTCCTGCTCTATCCATAGCGAAAACTACATTTAGATTCATAATACAAGCATCGTGTATGACCTGATCAAAGGCACGTTGAAGGAATGTCGAATATATAGCGATAAAAGGCTTAAATCCCTCTTTTGCCATAGCTGCCATAGATGTTACCGCGTGCTGCTCTGCTATCGCAACATCCCAAAAACGCTCAGGAAATTTCTCAATAAGCGCATCCATGCCCGTTCCGGTAGGCATTGCCGCAGTTACTCCAACCACATTTTCATACTTTTGTGCAAGTTCTAACAAATTCTCTGAAAAGAGCGCAGTGGCTGATTTTGGCGCACTTTTTTTAATACTCTCACCACTTTTTAGATCAAATGGTCCAACTCCGTGCCAGTTAGCATAGTGACCTTCAGCCTTCTCATATCCCTTGCCTTTTAGAGTTTGGGCATGGACAATAACCGGCTTTTTCATAACCTTTGCCACTTCAAATGCATCTATCACAGCTCTTATATCATGCCCATCTACAGGGCCTATATACTCAAGCCCAAGCTCCTCAAAAAACATGCCAGGAGTTATGAGACGTATTCCCTCTTCCATCCTGCGCGCCATATATGCTGCTCCATCAGGCATATAGCTCAAAAATTTTTCAACTCTACTTTTAAATTTCTGATATGGCTGACCTGCCATCATCTGGCTTAAATACTTACTAAGCGCTCCTATAGGCTTACTTATGCTCATCTCGTTATCGTTTAGGATTATCACACAGGGATATTTTCTATCGCCAAGCTCATTTAAAGCCTCATAAGCCATTCCGGCACTCATAGAGCCATCGCCTATTAGAACTACTGGCAAACGATCTTCGTTTTTAAGCCTTATAGCCTTTGCGGCACCTACGGCCAAAGATATTGAAGTGGAGCTATGACCTGCTATAAAATAGTCATATTTACTCTCATTTGGTTTAGTATATCCACTTATACCGCCAAATTTACGCAAACTATCAAAGTTATCCCAGCGATTTGTTAGAAGCTTATGAGCATAGCTTTGATGACTAACATCAAAGATAAACGGGTCTTTTTCTTTGTCAAATACATAGTGCATAGCTACTATAAGCTCAACTGCACCAATATTTGAGCTAAGATGCCCTCCATTTTTACTGACGGTATCTAAAATTTTGCCTCTTATCTTATTACAAAGCTCCTCAAGCTCTTCTGTTTTCATAGATTTCAAATTTATATCATTCATATACTATTCGCCAATTATCCTTTTTATCTTTTCAAACCTAGCCTCAATGGTTCCATCAAGATTTCCAGCATCGCTCATTACTATAACACCACCGACATTTATAGCTTCATCAGCTACAATTTCTATGTTTTCGCTGGCTCCAAACTGCTCTTTTAAAAACTCAAAATCTTTGATACTAACTCTAATCTGTAGCTTTTTTGCCTCATTAAGCTCTTTTATTAAAGATTTTGCAAGCGAATAAGCGACACTTGATGAATTTGATGAAATCTCTTTTTTTACAATCTCTTTTGCAATCTCAATCGCCGTATTTGATAGCTCATTTTCACTGGAGCTTAAAAAATCTTCAAATTTAGCAGCTTCACTATCTAGTTTAGTAACTGAATTTAGATATCTTGACTCAAGTGATTTTAATTCGCTATCAAATTTAGCTCTAGCCTCTTCAAAACCCTGTTTAAGTCCCTCTTCTTTGGCTCTTGTAGTTTCATTTTCAAGACGCTTTGCAAATTCACTCTCTTGATTTTCTATCTGCATTTGAAGTTTTATTATATTTCCAGAAAGCTCATCCGTGCGCTTTAAAAGCTCTTCTACGAAATTTGACTCTATTCTTGGATCTTGTGAAATCGGTATTTGTGGGCTATTTTTTACGGGATGATCAAAATTTGTAGCCAAATCGGCTCTATTTAAATTTTCAACATTGCTATGATTTTTATCTATGTGCTCATTTTCGTGGTTTTCATTGGTCTTTTTCTCTTGACCTAAAACCTTAAATCTATAGCTCTCTACAAAATGACTTTTGGTCTCTTCGTTGGTTATTACGCTGCTTCTCATTCTATCATCTCTTCTGCCTCGCCGACTTGGAATACTCCTTGATCAGCCAGGGCTTGTACCTGTTCTACTATGCGGCGCTGAGCCTCTTCTACGTCTTTTACGCGAACGGCTCCGAGGTATTGCATCTCTTCTTTAAACGCTTCGCTTGCGCGCTGAGACATACTACCCATAAATTTCTCTTTAAGTGCATCTCCAGAACCCTTAAGGGCTATCATAAGATCCTTTTTGTCGACATTTTTAAGAATTTCTCTAATTGCTGTTTGATTAAGTGTATTAATATCTTCAAACGTAAACATAAGCTCTTTAATAGTAGTGGCAAGCTTATCATCGACATCCTCGATATATTCGATAGTGGATTTTGAGGCCTTTTGACCAAGACGGTTAAGCACCTCCGCAACAGCTCTTGGACCGCCAACTTCAACCTTATACGAAGTAAGGCTTTCAAGTTTGCCTTCAAGCACTGTTGATACACGCTTGATCACAGATGGGCTAATATCGCCCAAATTCGCCATTCTAATCACAACCTCGCTTCTAAGTTCGTCCGACAAAAACGAAAGTGTCTCGGCGGCACTAGTCGGATCCATGTGTGCTAAAATCAAAGCGATGGTTTGAGGATGCTCTTTCATAATAAAATCGGCAAGCTGTTGAGGTTTAATTTTAGTTAGATATCCAAAACTCTTTGAACTCTCCATGCTTTTTGCAAGCTTGTCAAGAATTTTTTGTGCAGTCTCAGGACCAAAGGTACGATAAAGAATCTCTTTGGCATACTCTAAGCCACCGCTTCTCATATATTGATTTGACTGCATTAGAGCGTAAAATTCCTCCAAAACGGCCGCTGCTACTTGTTTATCAACACTTTTTGCAGTCGCTATATATCTTGAAATTTCTGTGATAACATCAACTTCCATATGCGAAAATAAAAGAGTGGTGGCATCTTCTCCAAGCTGTATAAGCAGTATCGCAACTTTTTCAGGCATCGAGAGATCATCATAAGTCATCTTTTGTTGTTCGGTTAAGCTAGTCGCCATTAAAAGTCCTTGCGGTTACTAAAGTCAGAGTCGTTTTTAACCATATCCTGAAGCAATACAGAAACCTCTTCACTTCGCTCCTGTATAATCAGCTTCATCTTCTCAAGTAGCACATCATACCTAAGCTCATCTTCATTAAAATCACTTCCGATTCCAAGCTGCTCTTCAACCTTTTTCTTAGCTGCTTTAAATTTCTCTAAGGCATCCTCGCTATCCTCAAGATCTACTATATCATCTTGCATATCAGGCTCTTCTTCTTTGATATTTTGAAGCATCTTTTCCATAAACGGAACGATGACTTTTTTGTAAAATATAAATAATAAAATTCCGACAAATATATATTTAAATATAGGCATAAAAGGATTTACATAGGTATCAAAAAACGAATTTACTTTATTTGCAGGAGTATCTGTGCCAGGTCTTTGGAATTCAAAGTTACTTACAGTTACTTCATCACCCCTATTTGTATCAAATCCCACCGATTGCTTTATAAGCGCACTAATCTTATCTAACTGCTCATTTGTAAGAGGAGTATATACGATCTCTTTAGTTAAATTTCCGTTTTCATCTCTTTTATTCTCATATCTACCATCCACTACTACAGCAGCGCTTAAGCGCTTGATAGTAGCGAATTGATCTTTGATACGCATAACTTTTTTTGAAATTTCATAGTTTGTAGTAGATGAGCTCTTAGAATACTGCTCCTCAAGCTTTTTATCATCTATCCCTTCAACCGGACCTATATTGCTAACAGCACCAGGAACACCTTGGACTTCGCGCTCTTTAGAGCCTTGTCGCTTCTCTTCTACGCTCTGTTCGCTTCTTGCTACAGAATTTGGATCAAAGGTCTCGCTCTCACTATCTTTTCTGGCAAAATCAAAGTCTATAGTTACCTTGGCTACTACTTTATGAGTGCCTCCAACTATAGGGGAAAGAACGTTTATAATCTTTTGCTCAAGTGCGTTTTCCGACTCTCTTTTATATTTTATCTGCTGATTTATCTGATCGCTATCGTATTCGCCATCCTCTTCGCCAAGAGGAATTCCATCTTGATTTACTATCTTTACATTTTGAGTGCTTAAATTTGCAACTGCAGCCGAAACTAAATTTTTAATACCTGAAATCTGCTTTAAATTTAAGCTATTTCCGGTTTTTAAATTTAATACTATTGAAGCCGAAGGCGGGGTAGTTCTTTCTGTAAATAGAGTCTCTTTTGGTATGGCTATGCGCACCATAGCCTTTTCTATAGGTGCTAGGCTCTCTATTGTCCTAGCAAGCTCACCCTCTAAAGCTCTTTGAAATTTTACCTTTTGTTCAGAGTCGGTAGCTCCGAATTCTTGTTTGTCAAAGATCTCAAAGCCTACTTTATTATCCTTTAAAATACCCAAGGATGCTATCGAAATTCTCTCTTTGTAAACATCTTGATTTGGGACTAAAATAGTGCCTTCATTGTAAATTTTATATTTAACCCCGTCTTTTTCAAGCTGCTGAATAATAAGTGCCGAGTCGCTAGGATTAACACTCTCAAAAAGAACGCTATATCCGTCATAGTTTGTCTGAGAGCTTTTATAAATGCTTAAAAAGACTAAAAATCCAACCACAAGCACGACAGAACTTGCCGCAACTATGCGCTGTCTTATAGAGAGGCTCTGATAAATGTGTCCGATTTGTTGAAATGCGGTTTTAAAATCCATATTTTATTTTATAGCTTTCCTTAATTCATCTAAAACTCTATCATTTTGCTCTGGCAAACCTATGGTAATTCTAATTGAATTCATACCGTAACTTTTCAAATCACGTAAAATTATACCTTTTTTTAGCAGATTTTTGGCAATCTCGCTTGCATTTTCACGCTCAAAGTTATAAGTTATAAAGTTAGTATAACTATCGATGAACTCTATATTATGCTCTTTTGCAAATTTTTCATATTTTTTCATCTCTTTAAAATTTGCTTCAACAGTCTTATCCACAAATTCCTGATCTTTTAGCGCTTCTATGGCTGCTTTTAGACTAAGAGTGGTGATATTAAAAGGCGCTCTTAGTTTGCCAAGTTCATTTATTATAGATTCATCAGCTATTCCGTATCCTACGCGCATTCCTCCAAGTCCGTAAGCTTTAGAAAAAGTACCAAGAAAAATAGTATTTTTAAATTTAGTTATCAAATCTTTAGGACAAATTTCTTTATTTTTGTCTTTAAATCTCGCAAATTCATTATAAGCGCCATCTATTACAATCATCACATCTTTATCAATCTGCTCTAAAAATTCATACACATCATCTCTATTTAGACACTCTCCTAAAGGATTATTTGGCAAGCATAAAAAGATCATAGAAATTTCATCTTTTTTATCATTATAAAC
Source organism: Campylobacter sp. RM16189 (assembly GCF_012978815.1). Taxonomy (NCBI): domain Bacteria; kingdom Pseudomonadati; phylum Campylobacterota; class Epsilonproteobacteria; order Campylobacterales; family Campylobacteraceae; genus Campylobacter; species Campylobacter sp. RM16189. The sequence goes on from NZ_LIWR01000001.1 coordinate 115,429, forward strand.
TTTTAAAAAATCCTCCAGATTATGCCCTTTAGCCTGAGTTCTATAAATTTTTGCTCCGGTATGCTTGGCGTAAATTTCATACATAGCAAAGGTTACTCCTGCCATCAATACGGCATTTTTCGAATTTGCTTTGGCATGAACCGCAAATTCTATCACCTGATCGCTTCCGGAGCCTATTATTATATTTTTCGTATTCACGTTAAATTTAGCCGACAAGGCTTCTTTTAGCTCATAATAGCTATCATCAGGATAAAGATACATATTTTGCGCACAATTTTTTATCGCCTCAATAACTCTTGGACTTGTTCCGAAAGGATTTTCGTTACTCGCTAGCTTAATTACATCCTTTGGCGCTATACCAAATTCACGCACCACAAGCTCTATTGGCTTGCCAGCCTCATAATTTATTAAATTTGCCAACTTATCGTTAAATTTCATCTTTGATCTCCTGGTATGTAGCTTCCTAGCCAAACTATCTCGTCTCCGAAACTGGTGGCTTTATCTATGGCTCTTTGGACATTTTCATCATCTATATGTCCTTCAAAATCGATATAAAATACTGTCTTAAACTCACGCTCCTTTATAGGACGGCTCTCAAGTCTAGTTAAATTTATACCCTCGTCTCTAAAAGCAGTAAGCAGATCCGCAAGCCCTCCTGGCCTGTGGTCAGTCTTTGCCAAAATAGAGGTTTTGTTCTTTGTCGAACGCTCGTTTTTAAAATCGCTTAGTATAAAAAATCTCGTTCGATTTGCCATATTATCCTCAATAGTCTCAAACAAGATAGGCACATTATAAAGCTTGGCGGCTATCTTAGAACAAATTGCCGCAGAGTTTGGATCCTCGCTTGCAAATTTAGCCGCCTCTGCAGTGGATTTCGTAGGTATAAATTCAGCACTTAAAAGCAGGTGATCGTCTAAAAATTTACGGCACTGATTGTATCCTTGAGGATGCGAATATATCTTTTTTATGTCTTTTAAATTCTCACAAACACTTGCAAAAGAGTGATGAATATCCATATAAAGCTCAGCTACAACCTTTATATTTTCAAATCTTCCAAGACAATCTAGCGTCGCTCCTACCGCACCTTCGGTATTGTTTTCTATAGGCACTACTCCGTATTTAGCCTCTTTGTGTTTTAGCTTCGTAAAAACAGCCTCAATGCTGGCAAGCGGTAAATACGCACTCATCGCACCAAATCTACTCTCGGCAGCTTGATGAGTATATGTGCCCTCAGGCCCTAGATAAGCGACTTTTTCTGGCATTTCAAGATTTCTACTTACGGCAAAAATTTCAAGATAAATAGCTTCGATTGCAGATTTATTTAAAATATTTGAGCTTAAGCTCTCAAGACGGTTTAATATCGCTCTCTCACGCTCTGGACGATATATCGAAGTACCGCTAGTTTGCTTTAACTCGCCTATTTTTTTGACAAAGCTCATTCTCTCATTTAGTTTTTTTAAGATATCGTCGTCTATCTTGTCGATTTCTTCTCGCAAATCATTTATATTCTGCATCTAGTTCCTTTAAAAATAGGCTTACATCTTTGTAAATTTTATCTACAAATTTTGGCTCCACTCCAGCCTTTAAGGCACTATCAACCTTACCGCTTAAAACTAGAGCAGTCCTCATTCCAAGCTCTTTAGCACCTACTAAATCACCCTTTGCATCATCACTTATTATCAAAACATCTTTAAAATTTGCATTAAAGCCTTGCGAATTTAATAACCTTAAAGCAACCCTATAAAACTCCTCGCTTGGCTTACCTACCACTTGATATTCTCGTCCTGTGGCGTAGTTTAGCATCTTGGCTATGGCTCCCACACCAGGGTAACTTTTAGCATTTTTTTTATATATGCTGGTCTCACTCATAGCAATTAGTTTTGCATCGCTTTGTAAAATCTCTATCATATTGCTAAATTCATCAAATTTAAAATCATCTCCGCTTGCTATCAAAACAGCTTTGGCTAAATTTGAAAACTCTAGCTCATATCCTAAATTTTGCAATACCTTTTTAAATTTATCAGAGCCAAAGGCGGCTACTTGACAAATGGGCAAAATATCTTTTAAAACGCAAAAAGGATCTATATACGCCTTATCTTTGATATCAAGTCCTTTGTCTCGCAACTCTTTTAAAAAATCCAAACTACTAAATTTTGTATTATTTGTAATCACTACGTATGGAATTTTTTTAAAATTTAAAAAATCTATAAGCTCTTTTGCTCCATTTATAAGGCTTTTATCGCTATCGCTTATCAAGGTTCCTTGAACATCGATAAAGATCAAATCAGATCCTTCTCAAGTGCTATCAGATCTTCAAAACTCTCACGCTTTCTAATTAAAAAATCTTTTCCATCTTTTATACCGATTTCAGCGGCTCTTGGACGAGAGTTATAATTGCTACTCATCGTAAAACCGTATGCACCGGCAGATCTTATAACAATCAAATCATCACTATCGCAAGGTGGTAAATTTATATTCTTAGCCAAAAAATCTCCACTCTCGCATATTGGCCCGACCACGTCACACTCGCTCTTGTTACCTTCTTTGCCAACGATTGAAATTTTATGATACGCCCCGTAAAGGCTTGGGCGAATTAGATCATTCATAGCTCCATCAACCACTACAAAACGCTTTTGTTTATTAAATTTCTCATATAAAACTCTAGTTAAAAAATATCCGCAATTACCCACTATAAATCGTCCTGGCTCGCAGACTATAGTGACATCAAGTCCGCTAAGAGTGCTTAAAATCCCTTGAGCGTAACCATATAAATTTGGCTCTTCCTCGCCATCATATACTATGCCAACTCCGCCTCCGACATCAAAAAATTTAATATCTATCTCTATAGCCTTTAGCTCTCTAAGCAGGTTTGACACCACTCTTGAGGCTTCTATTATCGGGGTTATATCAGTAAGCTGAGAGCCTATATGAAAGTGTATGCCAACAGGATCGAGAAAAGGCGAATTTTTAGCATGCAGATACATTTTTTTTGCAGTTGTTATATCTACGCCGAATTTATTCTCATTTAGTCCGGTCGATATATAAGGATGGGTTTTGGCGTCTATATCAGGATTTACTCTAATGCTTATACGAGCTATTTTGCCAAGATCTTGAGCAATTTTTTCCAGCCGATACATCTCGGCCTCACTCTCTAAATTTATCATCAAAATTTCATTCTCGAGTGCAAATTTTAGCTCGTCATCTCTTTTGCCAACTCCGCTTAAGATAATTTGATATCTTTTTGCTCCGGCAGTTAGGGCACGTCTTACTTCTCCTATGCTTACACAGTCAAACCCCGCTCCAAGTGAGGCTAAAAATTTCAAAATGCTTAAATTTGAATTTGCTTTTACAGCATAACAAACCAAAGATTTTCTTGCATGAAATGCTTTTTTTAGAGTTTCATAGCGTGAAGCTATATGACTGAAGTCATATATATAAAGAGGAGTCCCATAAACTTGAGCCAAATTTTCAAAATTCATCGATCTAACCTTAATAAAAATAGATAGATTTTACTGGAATTTTGCCTAAAACTCTCTTAACGGTTACGAAAATAAAGATATAGGGCAAAGCCTGATAGACAAAATAGCGGCAAGATAACTCCAATTTCTGGCAAAACTACAGAGTTATGGGCAAATTTCATCAGCACAAAAAGAGTTCCCCAGCTACAAAGCGTAATTATAATAAATATAAAACTTGTAAGTGCTAAATTAAAAAAACGTCCTGTAACGGGCAAAAAATAATATATAATAAGCACCATAACGGGAGCAAAAAACGGCGAAAATAAGAGGCTATAAAGGGTTGTTTTAGCAGAATTTAGCCCAACCCCCTCTTTCTCAAAAGCAGTAATAAAATCAAATGCGTCCGGAATCGATAGCGATGAATTTGATTGATATGCGCTCTCTATCGTCTTTGGCTTAAAACCCTCAAGCGCGATAAGATTTTCATAGTGTTTGATATCAAGGCCGTCTTTACCAAGTTCTATAACCTTAGGCATGGTTGTGACATTCGCATCTTTTAAAGTCCATTTATTCTCATCAAATTTCGCTTCGCTACCAAAAGTAGCGCTTAATAACTTACCGTCCGCTATATCAAAAATTCTTACGTCGCGCATGTTTGCACTCACAGGATTTAGTTCGTCTATATATACAAATTTGCCTCCGAATTTTAAAAAAATATCAGAGCTAATGCCTGAAATTTGTGCTGTTTTAATCAAATTTCTTTGAAATTCATAAGAGTATGCAAACGGAGTAAAATTAAGCCCTATATAGACCAAAGTTATAAAAATAGAGATAAAAAAAGGCGGTTTAATAAGAGCGTTTTTACTTACTCCAAGAGCGTAAAAACTAACAAGCTCATTACTTCTAATCATGTTAAATTTGGTAACAATCAAGGCAAAAATTAAAGAAAGTGGCAATACATAACCAATCGCGGTAAGCGAAGTAAGCGTAAAATATAGCAACTTTAGGTTTGCGCTTGAGGGCATATCTTTTAAATTTGTCAAAATATCAATGCCGGTATAAAACAAAACTAATGAAAAAAATATAATCAAAAATGATTTAAAATAGCTCCAGCCGATATATTTTGCATACAAATTCACGTGCATATACCTTTTTTGCTAGAATATTTTTGCGAAATAGTATTAATATCGCTTTTAATAAGCTCTACTACAGCCTCTTTTGTATAATTTAGAACTTTATTAAGACACTCACTCTCATCTTGGCTAAAATTACCCAAAACATGCCCGGTCACACTTGAATTTTGAGCTCTTCCTATACCCACTCTAACTCGTTCATAATCGCTTCCTATTAAGGAATCGATGGATTTTATACCGTTATGGCCGCCACTGCTGCCACCTATCTTAAACTTAACGACTCCAAGTTTTAGATCTAAATCATCATGAATTACAATTATGCGTTCAGGCTTGTAAAAGTCATTTACCGCTTTTACGCTATTTCCGGATAAGTTCATAAAAGTTTGAGGTTTTAAGAGAAGCAAATTTGAAAATTTAAAAAGCTCGCCTTGAAATTTTGAAGAGGTTACATCTGTAAATTTTTCATTTTTAAGTAGGTCTATAAGCATAAACCCGATATTGTGTCTTGTTTTTTCATATTGTGAGCCGGGATTTCCCAGCCCAACTATAAGGATCAAAGCCTTGCCTTAATTATTTGGCTTTGACAACTCCAACTACGGCAACATGGCCTGCATCAACCATTGTAACACCTGCTGGAACTGAAATATCTCTTACCAAGATAGTATCTTCGACATCAAGTTTGCTTACGTCAATATTAAATGCGTTTGGTAAATTCTCAGCTGTGCATTTTACTGCAAGTCTCTTTTTAGATTGAACCAAAACACCTTTATTTTTAAGACCGATTGGAGTTCCAAAAGGCTTAACGGGGATCATATATCTTGAGATAACTCCAGGAAGAGCCACTTTTAGATCAACATGCTTAAGCGCATTTGTGATAGGATCTTTTTGATACTCAACTATAACGACTTTTAAGGTCTTGTCGCCAACTTTTACATCAAACGCAAGGTTCTCTTTTTTGCGAGCCTCTTTGATAAATTCATTTACCTTAAATGCCGCTTCGATATTCTCTAATCCCTTACCGTAAATGTTCGCGATTAGATAACCATCTCTTCTCAAAGCTTTAGCAGCTTTTTTACCGATACTCTCTCTAACGATACCTTCTAACATCGTATTCCTTTCATGAAAAATAAGTGCTGATAATACCAAAATATTTATAAATTTATACTTTAAATAGTTGCTAATAGTAAAAGTATATAGTTTATATCTCTTTAAGAGCTATTATGCCCTCTTCTTTGCTATCATTATCTCTATTTTCCGCCAATCTCGCCTTCTCTTTAGCAAGATCTGCGTTTTTAATTCTTAGCTCAAGATCATTTCTTCTACTTGATTTCTCTAAAGCCTCCTGCTTATCTATTATGCCTTCTTTATAAAGCTCAAGAAGATGCTGCTCGAAAGTTTGCATACCATAAGTATTCTTACTCTGCTCTATGGCATCGTAAATTTCATCCTCTCTGCTATCTAGTATCATATCTTTAATTCTAGTATTTTTTACAAGCACTTCAACAGCTACGCGCCTTTTGTCATCTACTGTCTTAACAAATCTTTGACATATAATGGCCTCTACAACTGAAGAAAACGTCATCTTAATACGATTTTGTTCCTCTTTTGGAAACATATTTATAACACGGCCAACAGTCTCTTTTGCATCAAGAGTATGCAAGGTAGCTAAAACCAAGTGTCCTGTTTCAGCAGCAGCCATAGCTGTTCTAATAGTCTCTAAATCCCTCATCTCTCCAACAAGTATTACATCAGGGTCTTCACGAAGAGCTGCACGCAAGGCATCCGAAAAGTTATGCACATCTTGACCTATACCCCTTTGATTTATAATACTCTTTTCTTCCGAAAAGATAAATTCGATAGGATCTTCAATGGTAACAATATGTCTATTTTTATTTTTATTAATATAGTTAATCATACTAGCTAGAGTGGTTGTCTTGCCGCTTCCCGTAGGGCCTGTCACAAGTATAAATCCGCGGTTTACAGTATTACAAAGCTTTTCAAGAACAGGTGGCAAAAATAGATCTTGCATATTTGGGATTTTGGTTGGTATTGTTCTAAACACCATAGAAACACCATCTATTTGAAAAAAGGCATTAGCACGAAAACGATAATCTTCATTTAATTTATACGTAAAATCTACACTTTTTTTAGCAACTAGATTATCAAAATTTGTTCTTAGAATCTCTTTAGTAAGAGCTAGCGTGTCATCATAGCTCAACACTTCATCGCTCATCTTGTAAATTTCACCGTTATATCTAGCTCTCACGGCTCCATTTGCTTTAATATGTAGGTCGCTTCCACCTTTTGAAACAAGCTCTATAAGATAGGCATCAAGCTTATCTCTTTGCAAGCGCCCAGGATCTAAAATTTCTTCATTTTGTAAACTTTCCATATTAAGTTCCAAATTTTATTCTTGCTTTAACGCCTTCATTATATCGTCATAAGCCTGCAAAAACTGTTTAAGACCATCGCTTAAAAGCTCTTTATATACCCTATTCATATCTATGCCGGCTCTAGAGACAACCTCAAAAAACCTCTCTATACTATCCTCGCTAACCGCCTCTTTAGGCTCGCTCTTTTGCTTTATAAAAGCCTTAATGGTATCAAGCGGAGCTGTATTTATAGAGTTTTCATACATCAGCTCTCTTATATAATAATCTTTTCTTAAATCATCTCCTTTTACGCCAGTACTTGCAAAAAGTGCTCTAACATTTTCTAAATTTCTATTTTGTATGATTGTGTAAATTTTAGTAGCATTCATTATACCTATTTGTCCGGCAGGAAGAGATTTTTCTCGCATCACTTCATCAAGAAGCCTATCAAATCTGCTTACAAATATACTTATTACACCCTTTGGATTTTTTGTATTTGGGAATTTTTTTTGATACTCTTTGGTGCCTATTTCAAAAGCATCAAGGCACTTAATAGCCTGATCTGGAGAAAATATAAGAGTGGCATTTACAGGAATTCCTCTAGCCATCAAAGCGCTCATAGCATCAAACCCTGCATTGGTAGCAGGAATTTTAATCATAACATTTGGCATCATAACCGTATTAAACAGCTTAACTCCTTCTTCGATAGTGCCTTGCGTATCGTTGCATAAGTTTGGATCTACTTCGATACTAACGAATCCATCATCGTCATTGGCATAGTTTTGAATAAGCCTATCTGCAGCGATTTTAATATCCTGCACGGCTAAAATTTCATAAATTTGCTTCTCATGTCTTCTTTCATTCTCTTTAATTGTGCTCTTATAAGCAGGAGAGGTCAAAAAGGCTGATTTAAATATAGCGGGATTTGAAGTTGCTCCATTTATAGTATTGGAATTTATAAGTTTTACAAATTCATTATCTAAAAAATCTCGCTCTATAAAATCACACCAAAGTGAAAATTTAACATCATTATTAAACATATTCTCTCCCTATACTAGTTTTATAATCTCTCTTAGATCTTTTGTATCCACGCAATGAGTGGCTTTGGCTCTTAAAATCTCTTTTGCGCAAAAGGCTATTTTTATATTCGAGTGCTCAAACATCGATAGATCGTTAGCTCCATCTCCCACGCTCATAGTTTCTTCCTTGCTAATACCAAGCAGGCTTTGCAGGCTTTGCATCATAATTCCTTTGGAAAAGCCAAACATCATCTCGCCACCAACAAGCCCAGTAAGTCTACCGTCTTTATGGTGTAAAATATTGGCAAAAGATGCGTCAAATTTAAGCTTCTTTTGCGCCCTATCCGTGCCGGAATGAAATCCGCCACTAAAGACTACAACTTTTATGCCTTTACTTTTTAAATGATCTATAAGATCAAAAGCACCGTTCATAAGCGGTAAATTTTCACAAATTTCATCAACAATAGAAAGCTCAAGACCCTTTAAATAAGCAACTCTTTTAGTAAGACTCTCGAAAAAATCAAGCTCTCCAGCCATAGCCATCTTGGTTATCTTACTTACCTCATCGCCTACCTTGCAAGCCTCCGCCAAAAAATCTATAGTCTCTCCATCCATAAGCGTGGAGTCAAAATCAAATACACAAAGCTTTATCAATTTATAACCTTTTAAAAATCACGCTTTAAAAGAGCTTCGACTTTTAAAATCGTAAGTATATTTTGATCTCTTTTGCCTATGCCGTATATCATACCCTTGTCTTTAATCAAAGTCTCAGGCGGCGGATCTATCCTATTTCTTTTTATCCTAATGGCTTCCGTTAGCCTGTCTATGACAAAGCCTGCCACATTTTCCTCATCTTTCATTACTATGTACCTAGTGCTTGGGCCAGGCTTAACCGAGCCAAGAGCGAATTTCTTTCTTAAATCTATAAGAGGGATAACGCTTCCTCTTAGATTAAATACGCCTAGGACATAATCTGGAACGCTTGGCACGCGAGTATACTCAATAGGCTTAATAATCTCTTTTATATTTAAAATAGGTATAGCATACTCCTCTTCGCCTACGATAAACCCGACAAGCTGGATTACTTCGTCTCTATCCTTCTCGCTTGGATCAGCCATCTGTTTTTTTTGTCTTTTTAGAACCTGATTTAATTTGTCATTCATGTTCTATCCTATCAATTTAATATTTTTTCTAACTACGTTTTCAAGGTATTCTGACGAATACGGCTTGGTTATGTATTCAGTCATTCCCACCTCAACACCTCTTAGTCTATCAGTCTTTGAAGTCCTGGAAGTAACAGCAATTAGAGGTAAATTTCTATATTTTGAATACTTACGAATTTCTGCTGCCAATGTATATCCATCCATTCTAGGCATCTCAATATCTATTAAAATTGCATCAAGTGCATGCTCGCCTGATTTCACGATAGTAAGAGCCTCTACTCCATTAGTAGCTTCCAGAACAGTTACTCCAAGCGGTTCAAGGGATTTTTGCATGATAGTTCTATCCATTTTAGAGTCATCTACAATCAAGACCTTATAATCGCTCGGCTTTTCTTTAACCGCCTTTGATGATTCCATACTGGCTTTTATATCCACTTTGATATCTTTTGCCATCTCCATCATAGTTCCCACATCTACTATTAGAGTTACTCTTCCGTCGCCTCTTATCGTGGCACCTGCTATTCCAGGGATATTTTGTAAATATTCTCCCATGGATTTTATAACAACCTCTTCTTGTCCTACAAGACTATCTACTATAATTCCAAGTTTTGTTTCGGCTACGCCTATTATGACAACATAAGTCTGATCTCCGTTGTCAAATACCTGCTTGACACCGAAAATATCTGAAAGTTTAACAAGAGAAAGCACTTCATCTCTAAGTCTAAGCACATTTTTTCCATCTATTGTATATATATCATCTACAGGCACTCGCACAGTCTCAAGAACGCTTGCAAGCGGAATAGCATAAAATTCCTCCTGAACACCTACTAGTAAAGATTGCATAATAGCTAGAGTAAGAGGTATTTTAAGCTTCATTACAGTGCCTTTTCCAAGCTCACTCTCTATATCTATAATTCCGTTTAATTTTTCTATATTTGTCTTAACGACATCCATTCCCACGCCACGTCCGCTTACGTTAGTGACCTTGGCTGCAGTTGAAAATCCAGGCTTAAATATAAGTCCAAACGCCTCTTTATTACTCATTGCATCAGCTTCACGCTCGGTGATGATTCCTTTTTCTATAGAGCGAGCTTTTAGCATATCGGCATCAAGACCCTTTCCGTCATCTGCTATCTCTATTACGATATGATTTCCTTCGTTGTACGCCTTTAGCTCAATGGTTCCTTTTTCGCTCTTACCAGCAGCGACTCTAATAGCTGCACTCTCTATGCCGTGATCACAAGAATTTCTAATCATATGCACAAGAGGATCGCCGATCTGTTCTACTATAGATTTATCAAGCTCTGTTTCTTCTCCTGTTATTTCAAGATCTATCTGCTTATTAAGCTCTCTACTTAAATCTCTAATCATTCTAGGAAATTTATTAAATACCTTAGCTACTGGAAGCATTCTGGTTTTCATAACTGCAAGCTGGATATCAGTGGTAACCAAGCTTAAACCGGATACTACTTGATTTAGCTCTTCAAGGAATTTTTCACCCTCGTATCTCTCTTCGACATCGTCATAAATTTTTATAAGCCTATTCTTACCAAGGACTAGCTCGCCTATAAGATTCATAAGATGATCAAGTCTTTTTACCTCTACGCGGATTGTCTGCTCGGCATCAGATCCGCTAGATGCTGCCGGAACCTTCTTATCCTTGTCGGCTTCATTTGCCTTAGGGGCGGGTGCTGGTTTAGGCGCTGCTGCCTCAGGAGCTGGCTTATTGGCAGGAGCAGATGCTGCTGATGCTGCCTTTTGACTACGTCTAGCCTGATCCTCAGCCTTTCTTACCTTTAACAATCTCTCTATTTCGGCCTCAACCTCATCATCTGTTAAATTTGATAAATTTTCATCGCTTATTTCAGGTTCAGGTTCAACCTCTGGCTCTGGTTCCGGCTTTATCTCAGGAACCTTTTGTGCAGGCTTTTGTTCAGCCGCAGGAGCCGCTTCTCCTTCTGAAATAGCTGTAAGTCTTGCACAAATATCAGAAATTTCTATACCCACATCAGTATCGTTACCATTGTCCCTTATGCCGTGCAAAAGCCCCTTCATCATATCTATAGACTCTAAAACTACGTCCATGATATCTGGAGTTATTTTTAACTCATCTTTTCTAGCTTTATTTAAAACGTCTTCCATATGATGAGTAAGTTTAGTCAAGATATCAAAATTCAGAAACGATGATGAGCCCTTAACAGTATGTGCTACACGGAAAATTCTATTTAAAAGCTCTAAATCCTCAGGGTTTGACTCAAGCTCAATAAGGTCATGGTCAATCTGCTCAACAAGCTCGAAGGCCTCTACTAAAAAGTCTTCAAGTATCTCTTTCATATCATCCATTTTATACCCCTATTTTGCAGATTTATGCACTTCGACCACTCGAAGCACCTCATTATAAAGCAAGGTAGCATCAAATTTTGTTAGGTATGCCGCACCGCCGGCCTCTTTACTTTGAGCCTCACTATACATATTATTTAATGAAGAGTTGAATATTATCGGAATACTAGAGTATCTACTATCATCTTTTAAAGTAGCTGCAAAGCGGTATCCGTCCATCTGAGGCATCTCAATATCGCTTAAAATTACTCTTAAATAATCATGCAACTTATCCCCATACATATCGTATAGATCTTGCATCTTAGCAAGTCCTTCCACTCCGTCTTTTGCCTCAACCACTTTTAAACCCATCTTTTCAAGAGTATCTTTTACAAGTTTTCTTGCGGTAGAGCTATCGTCAAGCACTAAAGCCAGTCCGGTTAAAGCTTTGGTCTTATCTATCTCAACCTCTATCTTAGGGCTATAAATTCCAAGCTCTTCAACTATGCTTTCAAGATCAAGTATCAGTAATACTTCATCGTTTTCTATACGAGTAACGCCTGTGATTTTACCTTTATCCAGAGCGCCTGAATTTGCGGAAAAACTCGTAGCCTCTATATCAGACCAGCTTATACGTCTGATTCTTTTAGCCTCATGAACTATAAAACCTATTAAAATTTCACTAAATTCTGATATTATCACTCGAGGCTTTATAGCTACTCCCGTAGGCTCTTTTATCTGCATCCATTTGGCTAAATTTATAACAGGTATAACAACTCCGCGCAGATCAAAAATTCCCTCTATATATTCAGGAACACCGGGTAATTCGGTCAAATTAGGCATCTTAATGATTTCACGCACTTTAGCGACATTTACTCCGTATATGCCCTCATATACTTTGTCTCCCGTCTGCTTAAAGATACGAAAATCAACAAGTTCCATTTCGTTTGAACCGGTTTTTAAAACTTTATCATCAAACATTTTGGCCCCTTGTATTGGCAAACTTAATATTTTTGTCATATTCTACTATAAAATAACTTTGATCGTATGCAAAACAAGGAATATTTATGTATTCATAATTTTCAAATTTTATAATCTCTCCTTGATGAAAGTGTCCTTCAATGACGAATTTGGCGTCAAAATTTACTAAGTGTCTAGCTATAATCTCTCTAAAATTTAAAATTTTATAACTTAAATTTTTATCTCTAAGTTTTGCAAAAATCGCCTTTGAAATTCTAAAATTTAAAATTTTATCAATGAAGTTAATAGATTTTAAAAAAAGCTTTAATCTTAAAAACCTTAAAGCGTATTTGTCAATAAATGGCAAAAATATATCTCCGTGCGCTATCTGAACGCTCTCTTGATTTTGAGTTAAGAAATTTGCAGGCTGATTTTCAATAGGATAGACCTTGATATTTTTTAAAATTTTACCAAGATTAAAGTCGTGATTTCCTTCAAAATAATGAATCTCTATCTCCTCTCCAAGCTCATTAAGAAGCCTTATATATTCACTTGCAAATTCAAGCGAATAGTCACAAAAATTGGATAAAAAATCAAACATATCGCCCATTATAAAAAGTTGCGAGGTCTTTATCTCGCCCTCTTTTAGTGATTTTAAAAATTTTAAAAAATGGCGGCGATTTTCATTTTCGTGAGCATCGGCAATAAAAATCGCTCCGTTTTTTATGATAGTTTGACTCATTTTAAGGCATTACGGTTAAAGTTGGTAAAGCCAAGCTCTCTTCAAATCCACTCATCAAATTCGCATTAGCCAAGGCTTGTGAGCTAGCCCCTCTTAAAAGATTATCGATGGCTGAATTTATAAAAATTTTATCTTCGCTTACATAGGCTGTGATATCGCAAAAGTGCGTTCCTGCAACGTCTTTGATATTAGCAGGCTTATTAATGATACGAATAAATTTCTCATTTTTATAAAATTTACGCAAAATTTCCAAAGGCTCTATCTGACTATTTAGCTTAGCATAGACGCTTACTAGCATTCCACGGGTTATAGGAAGCAAATGAGGTACAAATAGAGTTGGGATTTGAGTGCTAGCAAGAAGCGAAATTTGCTCTTTTATCTCATCGCTATGGCGGTGTTTTATAGGATTATATGCGTTTGCGTTTTCGTTCACGCTTACAAAATGAGTTGTTGTGCTTGCTTTTTTGCCAGCACCGCTGACACCGCTTTTTGCATCGATTATAACGCCAAAATTTCTATCGATATGTGGCAAAAACGCAGCTATAGCTAAAATAGAAGCCGTAGGATAGCAACCCGGATTTGCTATTAAATTTGCAGATCTTATCTTGTCCCTATTTAGCTCTACCAGTCCATAAACGGCATTTTCTAAATTTTTTGGATCCAGATGCTCGCAGTAATTTTTCTCATAAAGGGCTTGGCTTAGCCTATAGTCAGCAGAAAAATCCACAACTTTTACACCTAAGCTTAAAAGCTCTTTGGCATACTTCATCGCCTCTTGATGAGGAAGGGCCAAAAATACAAGTTCACACTTTTTAGCAGCTTCTTTAGCGTCCGCTACTTTTACGTCAAACTCGAAAATACTATTTAAAGACGGAAAAATCTCTTCTACTCTACTCTCGGCACTTGCAGCTAGGTAGTTAATCTTAAATTTAGGATGATTTAAAAGTAGTTTTATTAGCTCAAATCCGGTATATCCGCTAACCCCTATTATTCCTACGTTCATTGTCTAGTCTCCAAATTTAATAGGCCTATAATCTACCGAAACTATTTCCACGTCGCTTCTACCGTTTGGTAAATTTAAAGTCACTTCATCGCCCTCAAATTTTCCTATCAATTGCTTGGCAAGAGGCGAATTTATCGATATTAGACCGCGTTCTAAATTACTTTCAGGAGTGCCGACTAGGGTATATGTTCTTTCCATCTCGGTTTCAACGTCCATAATTACAACTGTAGAGCCAAATTTAACCTTTTCATGCTCATATTCGGTCGGATCAATAACTTTTGCACGGCTTACTATATCGCTAAGCTCGGCTATTCTACTCTCGATAAAGGCCTGCTTCTCACGTGCCGCATGATACTCGGCATTTTCCTTAAGATCGCCGTGACTCCTTGCTATATCGATCTCCTCGACTATCTTAGGACGCTCTACGCTCTTTAAATTTTTAAGTTCATTAGTTATCTTTTCATACCCAAAAACCGTCATCAATTCAGTCATTTTAATCCTTTTTTATTATATTAGCTACATTTTCGGCAGAGCCGTGATTCAAATAGTTGCGTAGCTTTACACAACCTTCTATAAATTTATTTTTATCACAACTTTCATATGCTTTTAGTAAATTTTCAGCCGTCACCTCATCTTGCAAGAGTTCAATATGAAGCTTGCTCTCTCCCATAAAATCAAGCATTATATTAGCAAGACCTATAAATTTTAGCTTAACAAAAATCCTGGCTATAAATATATCAATGGACTTGGCTTTGTAAGCTAAAACAAATGGAGTCGCAATCAGTGCCGCCTGAAGAGTGGCAGTTCCCGAGCAGATAAACGCAAATTCACTTTGCAAAAGAGCTCTTGGAGCGTTATTTACAACCTCAAATTCACCTATATCTCCGTAAATTTCCAGCTCATTCATCAAATGAGGAGGAACTACTAGCTGCTTTACTCCATCTATCTTTTTTGCAACTTCTCTAAAAATAGGCATCAGACGAGCTATCTCGGCCTTTCTAGAGCCCGGCATAAAGGCAAATTTATTACTATCTATAAGAGTATTTTTACGCACTCTAAGCTCATCAAGCAATGGGTGTCCGACATAAATGCAGCGATTATAAAATTTTGCATCAAATGGTAAAATCGAAGCCAAGTTATCGCAATACTTTTCTACCTTTGCTACTCTTTTTGGCTTCCAAGCCCAAACCTGCGGCAATATATAATAAGTAATAGGAGCCTTAACGCCTGCCTCTTTTATCGCTTTTGCAAGAGGAAGATTAAATGCAGGAGAATCTATTAGCAAGATATGATCAGACTCTTTTGCTAGCTTTACCATCTCTTTTATAGCGCGCTTAGCTTTAAAATAAAGCGGCAATACTTCTACAAATCCCATTGCCGAAAATTCAGAACTCCTCATATAAGGCTTACCGAATTTCTCGTCAAAAATCCCTAAAATTTCATATTTAGGCAAAAATTCTAAAACCTCGGCCAAATGCAAATTTGCAGAAGGCTCAAGGCATGAAACTAATAGTTTTTTACTCATTTTTATCCAAATTTTTTAGCTTCATTATAGCCGATTTAGACTGAAAGTTAGGATTATTAAAAGATACAAGCCTTAAAACCAAATTTGTAAAAAAGGATATAATTAGCTCAATAAAATTTCAAAGGAAAATTTTGAGAGAGATTCTTATCACAAATGACGACGGATTTGAGGCAAAAGGGCTTCATGAATTAGCTAGAGCCTTAAGAGAGATACCAAACACAAATGTAACTATAGTGGCTCCAAGCTCTGAAAAATCAGCTTGCGCACACTCTTTGACACTTACAAAACCGCTTAGATTTATAAAAATAGATGATAATTTTTTCAAGCTTGACGACGCTACTCCAAGCGATTGCGTATACTTAGCGCTTCATGCCTTATATCATAAAAAGCCCGATTTAGTAATATCTGGCATAAATCACGGTGCAAATTTGGGCGAGGATATAACCTATTCCGGAACATGCGGAGCGGCGATGGAAGGAGTATTGCAAGGAATTAAATCAATCGCTTTTTCGCAATTTTATAAAAATGACAGCATAGAGATGCTTGGCTTTTCTCTAGCAAGAGAGATAGTAAAATTTATAGTGCCAAAAGTACTTGACAATCAGATAAATTTGCCTGATAGACAATTTTTAAACGTAAACATCCCAGCGGTTACTCCAAAAGAGTTTAAAGGTTATCAAGTTGTGCCGGTAGGCAGGCGAAGCTATGCTACTCACGCTACGCTTAACCGTAATCCAAGAGGGATAGAGTATTATTGGCTAGGAGTCGCTGCGCTTGATTATGAACAAGGCGAACCAAGCGATATAAGCGTTGTAAACGAAGGCTACGCGAGCCTAACACCTATAATGCTTGATATGACGGCTCACTCAAGCCTAGAAATTTTAAAAAAGAGCATAAAATGAGCGAGATAATAGATAGATTTACTCGCATAAGATGGCTTTTGGGCGATGAAAAATTCGCAAAACTTCAAAAGGCTAAAATTTTAGTTTGCGGAGTGGGCGGAGTGGGCGGTATCTGTGTAGATGCGCTCGCTCGCTCAGGTGCCCGGCACATCACCATCATAGACAAAGACACATTTGACATCACAAACCAAAATCGCCAAATTTACAGCGAAGCGACAGGAGTGGTGAAAGTAGATGAATTTGCTAAAATTTATCCTAATATCACGCCTATTTGCGAGCTTATAACGCCTAAATTTATAGAAAATTTTGACTTTAGCGAATTTGATGTCGTAGTAGATGCCATAGACGATATGGCGGCAAAAATCTCTCTTGCTAATGCTGCGTCCAAAAAAATAATAGCCTCTATGGGCGGAGCAAAACGCATAGACGCCTCACAAGTAAAAGTAGCCTCTGTATGGCAAACCTACAATGACCCTCTTGCTAGAAAATATAGAAGCGAGCTTAAAAGATCAGGATTTCAAGGCGACTTTGAAGTGGTATTTTCTACGGAATTACCTCAGTGTAAAGAGCTTGGAAGCTTTATGGGGGTGACGGCTGTCTTTGGACTAAATTTAGCAAGTCTTACAGTAAAGAAAATTTTAGCCTAAAATCTTTTGATCTCTACAACCTTGCCGGTATCACTTCTAAGAAAGTAAATTTGTTTGCGCCCGGTGTATATAACATTTCCTTTGATTGTTATATTTGAATCGGGCGAAGGCTTAATGGTGGTTAATTCACCTTTAAAAATAAATTCACCGATCTTTCTGCCTAACTCATCTTGCCACGATAGAGCACAAACCAACAAAATAATGGCGTAAAAAATTCGTATAAATTGTCTAAAAGGTGTATAGAAAATAAGATATCCGAATACAAAAGAGATCGGTAAAATCCAAAGCCAAGGCACACTATCTACAAAAATTATATTAAAATATTCAGATACTTTATAATAGTCAAAATAGCTTGTTTTAAGCCCGACAAAAAGAGTAAAAATAACTGCTAAAACGAATAAAATTCCTATAAAAAAAGCGTTTATAAACTTCATATCGGCTCCTTTATTGATAATTATATTAAATCTAGGCTTTGAATACAAAATTTTAAATATGTAACAAAAAGAAACTCAATTTAATCAAAAACTTAAGCTTAAATCTATTTAATTTTTAAAAAATTAATTTTAAACTATAATAGACCGCAAATAAATTTTTAAAATTTATAATTTACCACTAAGGAGTATATATGAAAGATTGCATTCAAGCAAATTCTTTTAGGCAGACAAGTAAAAGATATATATATATATATATCAGCGGCAGTAGCCTTATGGCTTCCGACAACGACAATAGCTAGTGACCTCACTCCCCCTAGCCTTAAAGGCAACAAAATCGCAGACTATTTCAATGAAGATATGGGAACGTCCTATCCATATAGAATAGGAACAAAAAATCCTCTAGTTATCAATGACAAAACAGACGCCAAAATAGACGGCTTTATATTTGGTGCATATAAAGAAAGCGAAGATGTAGGCGGTGTAAAAATAGACGTGGACGGCTATAACAACACAAACCCTATAAACATCATAGGCTCCGGATCCAATAGCGGTTTGGCAAGCAATAATACAATAAACATCAAAAACAAAACTAATATTTCTAAAGGATACGTTGTAGGCGGAGTATCATACGACAAAGACTCTACTAAAAATACGGTTACGGTAGAAAACTCGGTAATAGATAGCGCAGAAGGCGGAGCTAGTATCAAAGGAAAATCGGAATACAATAAACTAACCATCAAAAATTCTACGGTAGGAAGAGAGTCTGCAGGTAAAGACGAAGATACTGGATACACATCAGGGGGTTCTTCTGAAGCTTCTTCTGCTCACAATACTTTGATAGTAGAGAACTCAAATATGTACGGCGAAGTAAATGGCGGAGATGGGGATGAAAGAGCAAATTTCAACACTGTAATCGTTAGAAAGTCAAAAGTTTATAACAAAAGTATTGAAGGCGGGGATTCGTGGAAAGGTAAAGAGGCTAGAGGAAACAAAGCGGAGGTATTTGACTCTATCGTAAAAAGCATATATGGAGGAAAGTCTGACAACGGTTTGGTAGAGGAAAATACCGTAAATGTAGTAAATTCTAAAGGAAACGATATATTTGGCGGCTACTCCGATAAAAATTCGGCTAGTAAAAACGTAGTAAGCGTAAAAGACTCAAAATTTAATTCCATATACGGAGGCGCAAGCGGAAGTGGCAAAAATATAAACAACATAGTAAATTTATATGGGGATATAGAGGTTGCTAACTCTATACAGGGCGGACTTACGCATATAGACCAACACAACAAGATTAAAGCCGAATATACGACACTTGGCAATACTTTAAATATCCACTCTAAAAACGTAAAAACAGGATCTTTAAGCAACTTTGAAAAATATAATTTCTACCTTCCAAGTGATACGAAAAACGGCGATACGATAGTAACCATAACGGGAAAATACGATACTAATCTTATAGATACAAAAATAGGAGTAACTATAGAAGGCGACTCTCCTATGCTAAAGGCTAACGATAAAGTAAATCTGATAAAAAGTGAAGGTGAAGGCAAAATAATCACCGATGAAAAGATAAAAGTAGAGGCTATTAAGGGTGTAACTACAGTATATGACTTTAGCGTTAAAAAAGAGGGAGATAAAACTTTAGTAGCTACTTTAAATTCACTTCCTGAGCCTAAACCTCAACCACAACCAAAGCCTGAACAGCCTAAACCTGAGCCTAAACCAGAACCAAAGCCTGAGGGTAAGATCAACCAACAAGCCTACTCCTTACTAAGCGGTTCAGTAGCGTCTATGACTCTAAACAATAGACTAAATGACGGTATAAACGGAGCTATGATAGATATAAAACGAAGATTAGATAGCAAGCTGGTAGCGCATGCTGCAAATATACAAACCGACGCTATAAAGCCTACATATTACGATGCGGATCTTGGCGTAATTAGCTTTGCTAATATAAGCGGCTTTAGTTCAAACTACGACAATGGAAATGTGGATGCCGATGGGTTTAACGCTATTGCCGGGTTTGCTAAGAGTTATGACAGCTCTCTTTTAGGAGCGTTCTTAGAATACGGATATGCTAAATTTGACGGCGACATCAACGCAGCCAAATCAGACGGTAAGACAAAGGCTATAGGTGTCGGAGCGCTAGCAAAATATAACTTAGATAACAATATATACATAGACGGGCATCTAAGAGTAGGTAAAAATAAAACCGATTACAACTCTATGTTTAAAACATTAGGTGAAGTTAGCTATAAAACAAGCGCAATGTATTATGGCGTTGGAGTGGGTATAGGATACCTTGCAAATATAGGAGCTGTAGGTCTTGACTCTAAGCTAGGATATAGTTTCACACATGTAAAAGACGATGATGTAGAGATAAACAAAGAAAAAATTAAATTTAATAGCATAAATTCAAATAGAGTAAAATTTGATACTATTATATCATATAACGAATTTGAAAAATTTGCTCCTTACATAAATGCTAAACTTGAGTATGAATTTGACGGAGATTCAAAACTACAAACCATCCAGCAACCAAACGGCATTAATCTTAACCAAAAAGGATTTAGCGGCGGTGCCGGTTTGGGCGTTAAATTTACTCCTAGCAAAGCAAGCGTAATCAATATAGAGGCAAATCAAATCGTAGGCAAGCGCGATGAAACAAGTGCGAAACTAGGATTTGCGCTTAGATTTTAGGTGATAAATTTCAAGGGAATTTATTTCCCTTGAAATTTTATTTATATATCACACATAGCCCTGATCTATCATCGCGTCAGCCACTTTTCTAAAGCCCGCGATATTTGAGCCAAGCACAAGATTGCCCTCATCGCCAAATTCCTTGCTCGTCTCGTAAGAGAGTTCAAAAATATGATTCATGATACCGTGAAGCATTCTATCTACTTTTTCAAAACTCCAAGATGTCATACCGGCATTTTGCATCATCTCTATTCCGCTAGTGCCGACTCCTCCCGCATTTGCAGCTTTTGCAGGAGCGAAATAAAAATCTTTTTGAGCTAGCATAAAATTTATCGCATCTAATGTGCTTGGCATGTTTGCACCCTCTGCGACAAAGCGACAACCGTTTGCGTAAAGCACTTTTATATCTGCTAAATGGATCTCGTTTTGAGTAGCACAAGGAAAAGCTCCGTCACAAGGCACATCCCAGACTCCATTTCTGCCCTCTTTATATTCGCTCACGCTTACATATTTTGCATTTGGTCTAAATTTCACATATTCGCTAAGTCTTTCACGCCTAACCTCTTTTATCTCCTTTAGTAAAGATACATCTATACCTTCGCTATCATATACGTAACCACTTGAATCAGAAGCCGTAATAGGCAAGGCACCTACCTGATATAGCTTTTCTATCGTATATATGGCGACATTTCCGCTTCCGCTTACGGAGCATCTTTTGCCCTCAAGATCAAGCCCGGCTTTTTGCAGCATGTTTTGAGTGAAATACACTACCCCATATCCCGTAGCTTCCGTTCTAGCAAGGCTTCCGCCCCAATTTAAGCCCTTGCCGGTTAAAATCCCATCAAATCTACCAGTTAGTTTTTTATACTGTCCAAACATATATCCGATCTCTCTAGCGCCTACACCTATATCGCCCGCAGGCACATCTACGGTGTTACCTATATGGCGATAGAGTTCGTTTATAAAGGCTTGACAAAAACGCATTATCTCATTATCGCTTTTACCCTTTGGATCAAAACTGCTTCCGCCCTTTGCGCCACCCATTCTAACGCCTGTAAGAGAGTTTTTAAAAATTTGCTCAAATCCTAAAAATTTCAACACGCCAAGATCAACACTAGGATGAAATCTAAGCCCGCCCTTATATGGACCAACAGCTGAGTTAAACTGGATACGATAACCGTTATGGACCTGAGGTCTTCCGTTGTCATCGGTATATGTTACCCTAAAAATAACCGTTCTTTCAGGGATTACTATGCGCTCTAATATGGCATGTTTTTGGTACTTGCTCTCTTTTTTTATCAAAGGCTCTAGGCTATAAAGCACCTCTGTAGCGGCTTGGACGAATACTGCCTGACCCGGGCTTGTCCTCTTTATCCACTCCAAAGTCTGGTTGATATACTCACTCATTTTGGATCCTTTTTGGTAGATTTTTATGGTGAAATATTAACACTCTAGTAAAAAATTTTTGTTTAAAGTTATTTTTATATTTTTATTTTAGGCATTTGATGTTACATATTGAAACTAAATTTATTCTGGTTTAATATTAATGTATATTCTATAAATGTTTTAAATGTAAAATTTAAAAGATAAAGATTGAAATTTCAAGAAAGTATTGTTATAAAAAGACCTATCTAAGCTTTTTTATTCTTTTGTTTGAAATTTTATATATCCTTGAGCTTGCACTCTCTTTAAACTCGATATCCACTATATTATCCGCTACACTTTTTGCCCAAATTTCATCAAATTTCTCTCCGCTTAAATTTGCACTAGTTGAGTAAAGCCAGCCGTGAATATCAAGAAATTTAGCATGCTCGCACTCTTTAACAACTCGCACGGCCTTTAAATTTGGATATAAAAATGTAGTTTTTCTTGCTCGGCGAACTAAATTTTTAAATTTATCTGGAACTCGCACGAGTGTTTTTAGCTTACTAAATTTTGATGTAGTGATAAGGCAAGGCTTATCTTCGTCTCGCCCTTTAATTCGGTTTAGCTCACGATAATCTTTGCTTAAAAATCCAGCTGTAGTATCGGTTTGGGCAAGATATATCATCTCGCCTTCTCCTTTTTAGAAAGTATTAAAATACAAGATATTATAAATACAAACCCGATAAAATCTAATAAAACAAACTCGGTCTTAAGCCAAAAATATCCAAAAATAGCGGCACTAACAGGCTCTATGCAAGCTATCATACTAGCTTTGCTTGCGCCTATTGTCTTAACACCTACCATATAAAAACTAAAGGCAAAAATAGTGCCTAAGGTGATGACAGACAAAAAAGCTAAAAATCCATTAGTATCGCTTACGCCATCTAAGCTCCAAGGTTTGGTTATGAGTGCCAAAGCGGCTCCGGCTATCACCATACCCCAACCCAGATTTAAAGCAACTGGATATTTTTTATTAAGTCTTGTCGGCACAAGGCTATATATGACAATGCCTGTTGCGCTTATTAGAGCATAAACTAAAGCTTTTCCTCCGATGGCAAGAGTATTGAAATCTCCATGAGTTGCCAATAAAAAGACACCTAAAATAGCAAGTATTAAAGCGATTAGTTCATTTTGCTTTGGAAATCTTCTTTCAATTAAACATACAACGGCTAGTATCATTGCGGGCGCAGAGTATTGTATGACCGTTGCAACTGCGGCATTTGATAGCTCTATGGCACAAAAATATGTATATTGCGTCATCAAAAGACCGAAAAAAGCATATATCATAAGCTCTAAAAGCAGCTTAGTATCTCTTATAGGCTTAAAAGCCAGCTTTGGATTTGAAATCATAAAATATATTACCAAAACCGTTCCAGCCAAAAACAGCCTATAAGGAACAAGCCAATCTGGACTTATATTTTTTTGTTCGAATAGATATTGTCCGCAAACCCCACTAAAACCCCATAAAATACCGCCAAAAAGTGTAGAGAGTATGCCTAAGAATTCGCTTATATTTTTTTGCATAGATCAACCTTAAGATTAAAAAATAAGTATATAAATTTAATCTTAATCATAAATAAAATATTACTTTATTTTAAATACTATTTCTTAAAAATCTAAGCTATATTGTTCAAGTAGTCGAATGTCTGAAAATTTACGTTTAAAATTGACAAAATTTGCATCTAACTCTTGTCTTCTTTTTTGAGAAATTTTAATAAACTCATCCTCTTTTTCTATACCTACAAATTTTCGTCCTAATAAATTTGCAGCTATTCCCGTCGTGCTTGAACCGCTAAAAGGATCGCAGATAACGCTATTTTCACTGCTTGCCATCAAAATTATACGAACTAAAAGAGAGATACTTTTTTATTGAATAAAATACAAGCTTTTAACATACATTATGATAAAGTTTATTACTGATCGAAGTTGTTTAAAAAATTTTCAAAATCATTCTGGCTAAAAATATGAGTTTTACTAAAAAACAACTTCTCATATCCAGACAAATCAAATGTTTTACTCTGTTGCTTTGCATCTTTATTTAAATTAAAAGATATAACAAAATCCCTATTTTTACTTTGATTATATACTAAAATAAACTGGCATATATTTTTTAAATTAGATATTTTTTCATCGGCAATAGCTGATAATATAAATACGCTACTAAATATTTTATCATATACATCATTTTTGCACTTATCATCTATTTTTCCATTCTTAAATTCTATCAAAGCCACATAGTCATTTTTTTGAATACATCCATCTACTGATTTTGGTTGCTTTGCAAAACTATACTTTCTCACAAAATTATCTTTAACCTTATCAAAGTTAAAGATTTTTAACTGCGAATTTGACATATATTCTCTGTTTTCTTTATCATAAGAAATATTTTTTATAGTATCTTGTGCAAAAGCAAATTCATCAAAGTCATTAAAATTCATCTATTGAATCCTCAATTTCATTAAGCATATTGTAAGGCTCTGCAAGAAGCTTGTAAATTTCATAGGTTTTATCCGTTACGTCTTCTACTTCTATATTCTTTTTTTTATCATCAAGACTTTTTGTTAAATAATATCTGCATTTACTCGAAATTTCATGCTTTTTGGAATAAACCTCTATTGCTTTTAAGAAATATGGGCTATGTGTACTGAGCAAAATATGCAAATTAAACTCTTTTTGTAAAAGGACTATAAGCTCAGCAAAAACCAGTTGCAACTTTGGGTGTAGATGAATTTCTGGCTCGTCCAGTATTAAAATTCCATTGTCTTTAATAGAACCATTTAAAAATAGTGTTTTTATAATAATAAATGTCTTTAATCCAGCAGAGATATTTTCCATTCTTAAAGTTATGCCATCAGCATTTCTATAAATACCATTCCCTCTATTATCAAATTCAAAATTTCCCAAAACTACTCTGCTTATCATATTATATATATTTTTAAACTGCCCCTCAATCATGACACTTCTGGAAATATTATTATCTCTTTCATATAATATTGCTTTCAGATTATCCCTATGATTGCTGTCATTAAAATTTTTTCGATATAGAAAAAATGATTTCTTAAATTCATCCATTATCAAACTACTATCTATATAAATAGCATTAACAACAATTATAGGCTCTATTTTTCCCATATTTATATTGTTATTATTCACATTAATTTCAATAATCTTGCCTTTTAAATCAAGTCTTATTTCTCCATGTTTATCTGAATAAATATTATTTATCTCGCCATAAAACTCTGATTTAAATTGCCTATCAACGATTCTATCCTGCATTTCTTTATCTGTTATTGATAAAACCTGATTAACTCTCTTTAGATTTTTATCTATAATTTTATCAACATCATCGCTTAGTTCAATATCACAATCTAATATTTTATTTTTAATTATATTTTTGAGGTTATCTATATTGATATTTTTTACAGTTTTAAATTCTTCATACAGTTCGTACGATTTAATACGAGTTAATACTCTTGCTTTTGGTTTTATAGAATTTAATATATCAATAAATACTCTTTCTGAAATTTCTTGCAAGATTTCTCGCTTGTCTAGTTCTATTTTTTTATCTATATTATAAAATGTATTGATAATAGAGTATAAACTTTTTGCAATCGTACTCTTTCCAGTATCATTTTCGCCTGCTATTACGGCTATACCGCCTATTTCTATATCTGCTTTTTTTATTTTTCCTATATTACTTAAAGATATTTTCATAACAAAGCCTTTTTTATTTTGCAAATTTATATTTGGTATTTCACTTCAAATACTCCTGCAGGCTTTTCACCTCAAGAGCAGAGCCGTCTTGAACGCTTCTAATTGATTTTGCTGCGGCAAGCGCAGCAGCGATAGTAGTAAAATAAGGAATTTTAAATCGCAAGATATTTTGGCGAATTTTCTTGCCATCCTCGGCATTTGACTTACTATCGCTTGTATTTACAACTAAAGATATATCGCCATTTTTAAGCCTGTCCTCTATATTTGGACGACCCTCGCTTATCTTATATACAAATTCCGCCTCCACACTGCTATCTTTTAAAATTTTATGTGTTCCACCGGTCGCTATTATCTTAAATCCTAAATTTATAAACTCTTTTGCAAGATTAATAGCATATGTCTTGTCATTATCTGCAAGAGTTAAGAAGACGAGTCCGCCTGTAGGTAGCGAGTTGCTGGCTGCAATTTGTGACTTAGCAAAGCTTCTTGCAAAATCACTGCTGATACCCATAACTTCGCCTGTTGATTTCATCTCAGGGCCAAGGATTAAGTCTGCGCCGCTTAGTTTATTAAACGGAAATACCGCTTCTTTAACGCAAACGTGATTTTTAACGCGCGGTTTTAGGATGCCCTCCTCTTCAAAGACGACTCCGTAAGCGTCGTAAAATTTAAGCGCTTCACGCAAATTTCCTTGCCACATAACGCGGGTTGCAACCTTTGCCATAGGAACGCCGGTCGCCTTGCTTACAAATGGCACCGTTCGGCTTGCACGAGGATTTACCTCTATCATATATAGCTCATCTTCATATATGGCAAACTGTATGTTCATAAGTCCCACAACGCCTAAATTTAAAGCTATATCTCTAGTCTGACGCTCAATCTTTTCTATCATCTTGCCACTTAGGCTCATTGGAGGCAGTATGCATGCACTATCACCCGAGTGTATTCCAGCCTCCTCTATATGCTGCATAATAGCGCCGATATATACGTCCTTGCCGTCACATATCGCATCCACGTCAAGCTCGGTCGCATCTTGAAGAAATTTATCAAGCAGTACCGGGGAGTTATTGCTAACCTTAACCGCTTCGTTCATATATTGCTTTAACTCATCTTCGCTATGCACACGCCTCATGGCTCGTCCGCCAAGCACGTAGCTAGGGCGCACAAGTACCGGATAGCCGATAGCGTTAGCTTTTTCTATGGCTTCTTTCTGACTGGTTGCAGTGTCGTTTGTAGGCTGTTTTACGCCGATTTTATTTATAAATTCGCTAAATTTCTTTCTATCTTCGGCGATATCTATAACCCGCGCAGTCGTGCCTATAATCTTAGCTCCCGCTATACTTAGGCGCTTAGCGAATTTTAGCGGAGTTTGACCGCCAAAATGCACGATCACCCCATCGGGCTTCTCGCGCTCGATGACTGAACGCACATGCTCAAAATCAATCGGCTCAAAGTAAAGTATATCGCTCGTATCATAGTCGGTTGATACCGTTTCGGGGTTGCAGTTATACATGATGGTTTTTACGCCAAGATCTCTTAAAGCGTAGCTTGCATGCACGCAGCAGTAATCAAATTCTATGCCTTGACCTATGCGGTTTGGTCCGCCACCTATTATCATCACTTTTTTAGAATCATCGGCTAATAAATTTTGTGGAATTTTAGTGATATTTGTCGTAGAATACAGATACGAAGTGAGCGCTTTTAACTCTCCCGCGCAAGTATCTACCTCATTGTATTCAAGATTAATACCAAGCTTATTTCTGGCAAAATAGATGTCATTTTGACTAAGCTCAAGATTGTCTTTTAAGTTTATAAGATGAGCTATCATCTTATCGCTAAAGCCCATGGATTTGGTTTCGCGAAGCAAATTTTCGTCATTTAAAATATCCATATCGATTCTATCTTCAAATTCAACTATTTGGCGAATTTGATCCAAAAACCAAGGATCTATCTTGCTATATTCGTTAATTTCATCTATGCTAAGTCCATCTCTAAATGCTTGAGCAATCATCAAAAGACGATTTTCATTAGCATTTCTAAGTCCGTATATGAGAGCGTTCTTATCTAAATTTAAAAAGTTAAATCCATAAAAATCCTTCTCCATCGAGCAAAGTGCCTTTTGGATACTCTCTTTAAACGTCCTTCCTATAGCCATTACTTCGCCCACAGACTTCATCGCAGTGCCTAAATATGGATTCGCACCTGGAAATTTTTCAAAAGTAAAGCGAGGAATTTTAGTCACTATATAATCAATTGCAGGCTCTCTTGATGCAGGAGTATCGGCTATATCGTTTTTTATCTCATCCAGGCTAAAACCGACGGCAAGAAGAGTAGCAACCTTTGCTATAGGATAACCGGTAGCCTTACTGGCAAGTGCAGAACTACGGCTAACACGCGGGTTCATTTCTATAACTACCATTCTGCCATTTTTCGGATTTATAGCAAACTGCATATTGCTTCCACCGGTATCTACGCCTATCTCCCTGATAATAGCAAAGCTTGCTTCGCGCATCTTTTGATACTCTTTATCTGTTAGAGTAAGCGCTGGGGCTATAGTTATAGAATCTCCTGTATGCACACCCATTGGATCGAGGTTTTCGATAGAGCATACTATGATGCAATTATCTTTGCTATCTCTAATAACCTCCATCTCATACTCTTTCCAGCCAAGCAAACTCTCCTCTATTAAAATTTCATGTATAGGGCTTGCATCTATACCAGCTTGTGCAAGCTCTCTAAACTCATCAATATTATATGCAACTCCACTTCCTGCACCACCCAAAGTAAAAGATGCCCTAATAATCAGAGGAAATCCTATTTCATTGGCAGCCGACATAGCTTCTTCAAGGTTATAAGCATATCTACTCTTTGGCAGATCCATACCTATTCTTTGCATAGCAGCTTTAAATTCCTGCCTATCCTCACCTTTTTTTATCGCCTCAGGTCTAGCGCCTAAGAATTTTACGCCTTCAAGCATTCCTGATTCGTGTAATTGCATAGCCACATTTAGAGCTACCTGACCTCCCATCGTAGGCAAAATGGCATCTACACTTTCTTTATCTATTATACGTTTTATACTCTCTTTTGTAATAGGCTCTACATAAGTAGCATCGGCAAAATCAGGATCGGTCATGATGGTAGCCGGATTTGAGTTGATAAGCACGACCTTATAGCCTAAACTCTTTAGAGTCTTAGCCGCCTGTGTGCCACTATAATCAAATTCGCAAGCTTGACCGATAACAATAGGTCCCGAACCTATCAATAAAACTGTTTTTATATCTTCTCTTTTTGGCATTATTTTTCCTTTGTAACTGCATATAGATATGATGGAATATCAACTTTTACGTATGGTTCTACTAATACGCTCTTATATAAACTCTCTTCAATAACTTTTGTAACTTTTCCTACAGGAACTCCGCTGAAAAATATCCCGTCAAGCCCGCTTGTATAGACCTCATCGCCATCTTTTGGATGAAGCCATTGAGGAATAAATTTTATCAAAAGTCCGTTTTTATTGCCATGTGCTATACCTGGGATCTTTTCATTTCCCACAAAAACCGCAAATATATTTTTAGGATCATTTTGCAAGATAGCCATAGGGCGATCGTCTTTGGATATTACTATGCCGGCACTCTTGCCCTGATAGATAAGCCCATAAATTTTAGAGCTATTAAAATCATCAAATTTATCAAGCCAAATTTTATTATAATCGCTTATATTTACATAGCTTAATGCTCTAACGAGCTGAATTTTGGGCTCATATACGCTTGAATTCTTATCTATCAAAATTTCATTTAGCTCTTTAGCAAATGAGGCTAAAAGAACGGCAGACTTTTCAAGCTCAGCATTTTGAGCCCTAAGAGATATTATCTCCTCTTTTTGTCTAAAATACTCATTTACCTTGTTGACTATAAATTTAATGCCATCATCGTATATTTTGACAATAGAGCTATTTAAATTTACAACCTCTTTGCTAAATATCTCACCTTTATAAAGCGAGCTAAGCGCCAAGGCTCCGATTAAAATAACAAATAAAATTTTACTCTTCATTTGTTAGTTGTTGCAAAAGTCCTATCTCTTCCAAGGCCTTACCGGTTCCTCTTGCAACAGCCATTAGCGGCTCATCGGCTACAAATACAGGAAGCTTAACTATATCGGATAGATACTTATCAAGTCCTCTTATCAGAGCTCCGCCACCTGTTAAAACCACTCCATTTTCTACAATATCACCGGCAAGATCAGGCGGCATCATCTCAAGCACTGTTTTTAAGGCATCAGCTATCTCTTTAAGAGGCTCTCTCATCGCCTCTCGCACATCTTCGCTGGTTAGCTCTATCCTGCTTAAGAGTCCGCTTACCTGATCGCGCCCTTTGACTACGATAGTAAGCTCTTGAGGAAGCTGTATAGCAGAGCCTACTTGTATCTTTATGTCCTCTCCCGCTCTTTCGCCTATTAAAAGGTTATATTTTTCTTTTATGTAGTTTACTATACTCATATCGATCTTATCGCCTGCGGTTCTGATTGATTTGCTTATAACCAAACCGCCAAGTGAAACTACGCCGATTTCAGTCGTTCCACCACCGATATCCACAACCAAATTTCCTTGCGGCTCGCGAACCGGCAAATTTGCTCCGATCGCCGCAGCCATAGGCTCTTCTATCAAAAAGACCTCTCTAGCGCCCGCACTAAGTGCACTTTCTCGGACGGCTTTTCTTTCAACTTGAGTTAGTCCGTAAGGAACTGATATGATGATACGCGGGCGGATGAAGCTTTTGCGCCTATGAGTCTTTTCTATAAAATATCTTATCATCTTTTCAGTCATGTCAAAGTCAGCTATAACGCCGTCTCTCATAGGTCTTATCGCCTCTATATCGCCCGGAGTCTTACCGACCATATCCTTAGCCTCGTGCCCTACGGCTAGAATTTTTTGCTTACCGTATTTTTCACGCTGCACGGCGACAACCGAAGGTTCATTTATGATGATACCTTTATCTTTTACTAAGACAAGCGTATTTGCCGTGCCCAAATCTATACCCATATCACTTGAGAAAAATCCAATAATTTGATCTAAAATCATCTTCTACCTTTTATATTATGCGCTTAGTTTATTTTGTTTGACTAAAATCGGCTTAGCATCGCCGTTTACGACATCTTTTGTTATCACTACCTCATATCCGCCAAGCTCAGGAAGCTCATACATGATATCTATCATAACCTCTTCCATTATACTTCTAAGACCTCTTGCCCCGGTCTTTCGCTCAATGGCAAGCCCTGCAACCTCCTTAAGCGCCTCATCGTCAAATTTAAGCGTTGCTTTATCGATAGAAAAAAGCTTTTGATACTGCTTTAAGATAGCATTTTTCGGCTCGGTAAGAATTCTCACCATATCATCTTTGGTGATCTCGTTAAGCGTTGCGACTACATGAAGCCTTCCGATTAGTTCTGGGATAAGCCCAAAATGCACCAAATCATCAGGCTCAAGTAAATGCAACAAATTCGATCTCTCCTCTTTACTGCGCTTATCTTGATTAAAGCCAAGCACGTTTTTGCCTATCCTGCGCTCAACAATATCGCTAAGACCGTCAAATGCGCCGCCGCAAACAAACAAGATGTTTGAAGTATCTATCTGGATAAACTCTTGATTAGGATGTTTCCTACCGCCTTTTGGAGGGATATTTACAACGCTTCCTTCGATTATCTTAAGAAGCGCCTGCTGCACCCCTTCACCTGAAACATCGCGCGTTATCGAGCGATTTTCGCTCATTCTGGCTATCTTATCGATCTCATCTACAAACACAATCCCCTGCTCGGCTCTTTTTACATCGCCGTCAGCAGCCTGAAGCAAACGAGTTAGGATATTTTCCACGTCTTCGCCCACATATCCGGCCTCAGTCAAGCTTGTCGCGTCGCAAATTGCGATAGGCACATCAAGAAATTTAGCCAGAGTCTGAGCCATCAGCGTCTTACCGCTTCCCGTAGGTCCTACAAGCAAGATATTTGACTTTGAAATTTCGGTATCATCCTCAATCTCGCTCTGTTTGAAAATTCTCTTATAGTGATTATAAACACCTACGCTAAATACTTTTTTTGCCTTATCTTGACCGACAACATAACCGTCAAGCACCTCTTTTAACTCTTTTGGAGTCAAATTTTTATAATCATGCTTTAAAATTTCTTCGCTTTTTTCAAGGCTGGTATCACCATAAATCATATTGTAAGCGGCATTTATACAGTATTCGCATATGAAAGCATGTCCTTGTATATCAGACAACAATCTTCTGTCGTTTGACTCGATTTCGCCGCAAAAATTACACTTTTTCGCCATTATTCTCTTCCTTTTGCCAGCGGAATTCCCCGCGTCGTGCTTAGTATAAATTCGCACATTTTTTTTACATTTTCGTTGTTTTGAGTTTGCATAAGCTCGCTTGCAGCCTCTTTTAACCCGCCTTCATGTCTAAATAAAAATTTATAAGCCCTATTTATCTCTTCTACATTTTCTTTATCAAATCTTCTGCGAATTCCAACCAAATTTAGCCCTCTTATATAGGCTCTGTTGCCCTCGGCTAGACAAAACGGCACTACATCTTGACTAAGCGCGCTTGCACCTGCGATCATGCAGCTTTCACCGATTCGCACGAACTGATGCACTGGAGTTAGTCCACCAACTACCGCAAAATCTCCCATCTCAACGTGTCCAGCTAAAGTAGCGTTGTTTGCTAGGATTACGTTATTGCCGATTATACAGTCATGCGCGATATGACAATACGCCATGATAAAGGCATTATCGCCGATTCTGGTTAGCCCATCGCCTTTATGCGTGCCCGAATTTATCGTGCAAAATTCGCGGATTGTAGCGTTTTTGCCTATTCGTACGCCGGTATTACTTTCCGGTTTATAGCTGATATCTTGAGGTATGTCGCCCACGATCGCGTAGCTGTAAATTTTACTAAAATCGCCTATATGCGTATCGCCCACGATCCTAGCGCCTTGCTTAACCAGCACGCCGTTACCAAGCACCGCGTCTTTTCCGACATAAGCATAGGCTTCAATTATCGCGTCTTCGCCGATCTTGGCACCGTCTTCTATGACCGCCGTTTTATGGATATTTTTCATCAAATTTCGCCTATTTATCTACTATCATCGCTTTTAACTCCGCCTCGCAAGCAAGAGTTCCGTCCACATAAGCCTTGCCGTCAAGCACCCAGATATTTCCTTTGTGTTTTAGCACTTCAAGGCGGTACTCCAGCCTGTCGCCAGGGCGGATCGGATGGCGAAATTTAGCGCGATCTATGCTCATAAAATAGACAACCTTATTTTCAATGCCCGCCTGATGTTCATCGCTCATACTCTTAAACGCGAGCACTCCGCCCGCTTGCGCCATGCCTTCTATTATCATTACACCCGGATATATCGGATGATCGGGGAAGTGTCCTTGGAAAACCGGTTCGCCGATTGTTACGTTTTTATAAGCCACTATGTGCTTTGCGGGCTCGATTTCTACGACTCTATCGATGAGTAAAAACGGATATCTATGCGGAAGTATCTTTTGAATTTGCATTATGTCTATCACTGCTAAGCCTTAATTATTAAAATATAGACCCGATTTTAGCTAATTTTTGCTAAGAGAAAGATTATTGAGTTGAATTTTAGCTTTTTAAGCAGGAAATTTTAAGCCGAATTTTAAGCATTAATTCACTCTAAAACCAAAATTTCCCTGCTGTCGTTATAAGTTACGCTTTTGCCATAAATTTCATATCTGCCCTCTAAAATTTGATCAAGCACGATTATTGGATTTTGGCTAAAATCTCCGCAAATTTCTCGTCTCAAATTTAGCTCAGCCTCTACGCTTGGCGGATTTTTGCAAAGCCTATTAACGTTTGAGTAATCACTCTTTGTAAGCTCGTTAAATTTGGCTAAATTCATCATCGTTACCCCATCTCGAAGCTCATCAAGCAAATCTTTTACCTTGCTTACACTAAATTTCACGCTTGCACGCTTAAAATTTGAATAAAGCAAAAAGTAGCTAGGCACAACAAATTTATCAAATTTCACGCTTGCTCTAAGCAGGCGGTAGTTCAAAAAATACTTGCGCGAAAGATGAAATTTCACGCCCTTTTCTTCGCACTCTCGCACCTTTTTATAAAGCTCAAGCCGCTCTTCGATGCTGCCGGGTAAAACGCGTCCGTTTATCTCGCTTGCAAGCTCGCTTAACGGCAAATTTTGCGCTTCTCTCTGCTTGCTAAGCCCAAAGATACATCCGCAGTAATTTTGATGATAGAGCTTATCTTTTTTAGCAAGTTCAAACTGCTCGTTCGTGCCGCCGTTTTTTCGGTAATCAACCGCCACAGCTTCAAGATCATAGCCGCCTACCGCCTCTTTAAGCGAAGCTTCAAGCTGGCTAAAATCCTTCTTTGGACTCATTAAAAGTGTCGTTGTAACGGACTTTTGCCCAAGCTCAATCGCCTTAGCGGCCGAGCTTCCCACGCGAAAATCAAAGCAGTATTTACAGCGCTTACCCTTTTCAGGCTCATCTTCAAGCCCCTTAGTTCCTGCAAGCCAGCTTTCATAGTCGTATTCTCCGCATATTAGCTTGATACCCATCGCGTCGCACGAGCGCTTAACATCCTCGTAGCGCATCAAAAATTCACTATATGGATGGATGTTTGGATCGTAAAAATAGCCGATCAGCTCCTCATCAGGAAAATCCTCGCGCAAACGGCGCAAAAAGTAGTGACTATCGACAGAACAGCAGATATGAACTAGCAAATTTTTCCTTTTTTTACTTGTGATTTTATGGCAATTTTAGCCGCAAATTTTAAATCAGCTTAAAAATTCGCGAATTTTTGTTTCGCACTCTTGGATAGAGCCGCTAAATTTCTCTTCAAATTGCGAGCGGTTAAAGGTGCGCTGACGTTTGGCAAGCTGAGCCGTATGCGTTGAAATCAGCTCAAAAAGCTCGCTTTCATTGATCTCGCCTCTTAAAAACTCACCGCACTCTTTAAGACCGATCGACTTAAGCGGTTTTGGCTCGCTAGGGTACTTTTCAAAAAGAAATTTCGCCTCATCCAAAAGCCCTTTTTCAAGCATATTTTCGGTGCGAATTTTTATGCGCTCACGCAAAATTTCCCTATCCCAAACTATCTCAAAAATCTTTAAATTTGAGATGATAGGCTCGTAAGTATTTTCTTGCAAATAAACGCTTGGAGCGGTTGAAATTTGCAAATTTTGCACCGCCTTACCCTGCACGATTTTAATCAAATTTTCAAGCTTAAACTCTTGGGCGGGATTTTCGGTCTTTAAAATATGAACGTAAATTTCAAGCCATTTATTTAGCCTATATGTGTCATTTTGGCTAAATTTAGTGGCAAAAACGGGATCTATCCTACTTGCAAATTCGTAAATTTCAGCGTTACTAAGTCCGCTTTCAAGTTTATCAAATTTTGGCGAAAGTCCTGAGATTAAGGATTTTAGATAAAATCCGCTTCCGCCCGTTATAAATAAATTTTTGCCATTTTGCACGGCAAACTGTCTAGCTTGCTTATAAATCTCAAAAAACATCCCAACGTCAAAATGCTCGTTTGGATATATCAAATTTATCCCAAAATGCCTCACGCTGGCAAGCTCTGCCTCGCTTGGCTTTGCGCTTGCGATATTGATCTCTTTATAAACGCAAAGCGAGTCAAGACTTAAGATAATGCCGTTAAACTCGCTTGCAAGCTTAAGCGCAAGATCTGTCTTGCCGCTTGCCGTAGCGCCTATGATAGCAAGTTCTTTCAAGCGTAAATTCCTGAAAAAAGCAGCACATCATCGCTATTTTCATTTGAGACGCCACGCACTATCATATCGGTTAAAATTTGAGAAACGCACGGAGCAAATAGGCTCTCATTTAGCCCAAAACCGCTTATATAAAGCAGATTTTTATAGCTCTCATCGCGTCCAAATATCGGCAGTGAATTTGGCGTAAACGCTAAATTTTTAGCCTTAAAAGTCGGATTTTTAAGCTCAAAAAATGAAGTATAAGGCTTTAGCTTGGCTAAATTTTCATTTATCTCTTTTATATCCACAAGCGCATCTTTTGCATTTATTTGAGGCTTTGTAACGATGTTTACAAGACCGTTTTTAGCATCTATATTCAATCCGAAATCATCAATCATAAGCGGCATTTTAGGCGATATATCCTCATTTGCTTCAAAACTTACTTCATAAATTTTCGCACTAATGAGATCGAAATTCACGCCTAATTTTTTAACCAAATTCTTATCATCTCCGCTTGCTTGGATGAAGCTGCTTGCCTCATATCTGCCAAGCCTTCCGATTACCGATCTTACGCCATCTGCACCAACTTCGTAATCAACAATCTCATCGGTTACAAATGTAACTCCGCTTCGCTCTAAAAACGCTTTTAAATTTTCATATAGTTTTTGCGCGTCCAGTCTTGCGTTTTTCTTTAAATTTAAAGCTCCCTTTACGCCGTTTTTAACAAGACCCAAAGTATTTTCGTCGCGTATATCTAAAATTTCGAAATTTTCATCGTTAAATTTTATATTTTCAAGCATGAATTTGTATTTTTTATCGTCAAAAAACACAAGCGCTTCGCCTCTGCTTTCAAATTCAAATTCCCCTATTTCGCTTGCTAAATTTTGGTAAATTTCATAGCTTTTTAAGCCGTATCTACGAGTTAAAATTTCAAGCTTTTTACTAGGTCTAGTTTGATTTACGCCAAATTTTAAAAGCCAGTTTAAAAACGCTTTATCGGCTAAATTTTTAAACCCTACAAAGC
This sequence comes from Campylobacter sp. RM16189, assembly GCF_012978815.1. Lineage (NCBI taxonomy): Bacteria > Pseudomonadati > Campylobacterota > Epsilonproteobacteria > Campylobacterales > Campylobacteraceae > Campylobacter > Campylobacter sp. RM16189. Next base: position 151,728 of record NZ_LIWR01000001.1, read on the forward strand.
CGTCTCCTCTAGCAAATTTTAAAACTTCGTCAAACAAACTTCGATGTGCGCCTAAAAATAAATTTAGCGTATTTAAGCCGTTAGTTTCAGGCTTTTGCGATTTGGATACCACGCTTACGCTAAGAGAGTTTTTAACACACCAATAAGCGCTAAAAAGCCCTGAAATTCCGCTTCCTATAACCACTACGTCTTTCATAGGTTTTCCTTTAAATTTATCTTGAGTAGCTTAATTTTAGCAAATTTTTGTAATTTAAGATAAAATAACGCCAAACTTAAATTTATGGAAAAATATGCAAAAATTTCTAACGACACTAAAAGATATCGGCGAACTAATCGTATTTAAGCACTCTATTTTTGCGTTGCCGTTTATCTTTACGGCGATGATAGTTGCAAGCAAACAGATAAATAACTCGGCTTGGTTTGGCTGGAAGCTGTTGATTTTAGGCATAATCTGCGCGGTCAGCGCCAGAAATTTTGCAATGGCTTTTAACCGCTATATGGATGAGGATATAGATAAATTAAACCCGCGAACCGCAAATCGTCCAAGCGTTGACGGACGCATAGGCAGGGGGAATTTGCTTGTTTTTATCATCGCAAATGCGGCGATCTTTGTCATAGTTGCTTGGCTTATAAACGATCTTGCATTTTGGCTGTCGTTTCCGATTTTAATCATTCTTGGCGGATATTCGCTCTTTAAGCGCTTTAGCGAACTTGCGCATTTGGTGCTTGGTTTATCGCTTGGTTTAGCTCCGATTGCAGGAGCAGTGGCGATAAGTGCGAGCATACCTTTATGGAGCGCGCTACTGTGTCTTGGGGTAATGTTTTGGGTGGCGGGATTTGACCTGCTTTATTCGCTTCAGGATATGGAATTTGATAAGCAAAAGGGGCTTTTTAGCATACCTTCGATATATGGCGAAAAGGCTACGATGTTTATCTCTGCGCTTTTTCATCTAAATGCGATTTTATTTTGGTTGCTCTTTGCTTGGGCTGCAAATTTGGGACTTTGGGCATTTATCGGAGTTATATTAAGCGCAGTGATTTTATTTGCCGAACACAAAATCGTTCGCAAGGATTTTAGCAAGATAGATAGAGCCTTTTTCACGCTAAACGGCTATCTTGGAATTATGTTTTTTATATTTATATGGATAGATTTATGAGGCTTTATCCTGCAAATTTAGATATCGTTTTTGAAGAAATTTTAGATAGAAAAGATGAATTTGCGATTGAATTCGATAAGCTAAGCGGAAGCGAGGACGATCCGCTGGGACAGTGGCTAAAGCGTGCTAAGGCAAGAGGTGAAACCAAAGAGAGCGATCAGGTTTTGCTGACACTTTTAACCGAACTGCACCGCAAATTTGACGAACTAAACGCATATTTGAAAAACGAAAAAATTTCAAAGCTTGAGCTTAACGAAAGCTCGGTGATAGAAGGTGTCGGCTTTGAAAATTTTGCGATAAAAGAGGCTAAATTTAGCACCGGAGGCAGTTATTACGCTAGAATTTCAATGCCGATATTTCCAAAGCGTGATTTAGCGGTGTTTTTTGAAGCAGTTGATGAAAAAACAGCCAAGATAACAAAGATGCACGAAAGCGATGAGAGCGACTACAACGGATATGTAACGGCTAGAGAGCGCGTGATGATACGCGAGTTAAGGGGAAATAATGGGTAGCGATTTTATAATTTTTATTGGACTTGGACTTATTTTAGTAATACTTTTTTTATTGGTAGTGTTTAAAGACATGGAGGCTGGCAAGAAATTTTCAAGATATGAAAAAGTATTAGAAGGTATCATCCAAGAGAATCATCTCTTAAAAAAACAACTTAACAATATAGAGATAGCAGGAAGTGCAAATATAGATGTAGAAGCGATAGAATTACGATTAGAACAAAGACTAAACGAGCAGATAAACTCAAAAATCATCCCTATAGTAAATACTCTTAAAGGGATAGAAACTTCCATAGACAGCTTTCAAGAAGAGCAGCAAAACAGGATTTACACACTTGAAGAACGAACTAAAACCATAGGAAAAATAACATCAAATAGCGAAGAAACTGACGAAAAACGAATTATAGATATGTATAAAGATGGTAAAAACATAGAAACAATAGCCAAAGATCTTAGACTTGGAATAGGCAAAGTCGAATTTGTCCTCAAATTTAATAAACTCATTTAAATAAATAAAACTAATTAAACTTATAAAATATAAAAAATAAACATCACTAAAATAGTCAAAATTTAAAAAATTTTAAAGGTAAGCTCCATATAATGCTTATAAATTTGTTTAGATAAAAATCTAAATTAACTAAGGGTAGAAAGATGTTAATAGACGGGCATGGACGAGTTGTTGATTATCTGCGCATTTCAGTAACACAACGCTGCAACTTTAGATGTAAATACTGTATGCCAAAAACCCCTTTTGAATGGACACCAAAAGAGAATTTACTTAGTTTTGAGGAGCTGTTTTTATTTGTCAAAGTCGCAATCGACGAGGGTGTAAAAAAGATCCGAATAACAGGCGGCGAACCGCTTTTAAGAAAAGATCTTGACAGTTTTATAAGGATGATACACGATTATAAAAACGACATAGATTTAGCCCTTACTACAAACGGCTACATGCTAAAGCACTACGCAAGAGCGCTTAAAGATGCGGGGCTTAAAAGACTAAACATGTCGCTTGATAGCCTCAAAATCGAAAAAGCTAAATTTATCGCGCAAAAAAGCGTGCTTCACGAAGTTTTGACAGGTTTTGAAGCCGCACTTGACGCAGGACTTAAAGTAAAGATAAATACCGTCGCGCTAAAAGGCGTAAATGACGATGAACTGGTAAGCTTGCTTGAGTTTGCAAAGAGCAGAGGTTGTCAAATTCGCTTTATCGAATACATGGAAAACATGCACGCAGACGACGAGCTTAAGGGCATGAAAGCGGCTGAAATTTTAGACGTTATCGGACAAAAATATAAAATCACAAGCGATGGCAAGCTACCTACAAGCCCTGCTAGTATATATATGCTTGAGGACGGATATAAATTCGGCATCATAGATCCGCATAAGCATGACTTCTGCGAGAGTTGCAACAGAATTCGCCTAACAGCCGAAGGGTTTTTGATACCGTGCTTGTATTTTGAAGACGCGATGAGTATCAAAGACGCTGTAAAAGCCGGCGATGTAAAGGGTGCAAGCGAAATTTTACGCAAGGTGCTTCAAAACAAACCCGAAAAAAACAGATGGGAAGCGGGAGTTGCAAACGAAACTTCAAGCAGAGCCTTTTACCAAACAGGCGGCTGAAATTTGATATAATCTCGCCAAATTTGAAAGGTAAAATTTGGGTTTAAATTTGGTCGAGAGCTTTTTAAGCATACAAGGCGAGGGCGCAAGCAGCGGCAAACTCGCCATATTTTTACGATTTGCGGGATGTAACTTAACCTGCAAAGGCTTTGGCGTGAGTAAAATTTCGCCAAAAACCGGCGAAGAGCTAACGGGTTGCGACACTATTAGAGCTGTTTACACAAGCCACTTTAAATACGAAAATTTAACCTATCAAGAAATTTTAACCCTAGTTAAAAAATACGATCAAAATTTACGCCAAAAACCTATCGTCGTCATAACCGGCGGAGAGCCGCTTTTACATCACAAAAACGAAGATTTCATAAATTTGGTGCGAAATTTGCTTGATGAAAATTACGAGGTGCATTTTGAGACAAACGGCACTATTGAGATTGAATTTAGCAAATTTCAGATTTATAAAAACTGCACTTTTGCCATAAGCGTCAAGCTCAGCTCAAGCGGTGAAAACAAGGCCAAACGCATAAATCAAGCGGCTTTAAAAGCCATAAAAGAAAATGCAAAAGAGAGCTTTTATAAATTTGTGATAAATAAAGAGATGATTCAAAGCGCACAAGCGGAGGCTGAAATTTTTGAAATCCTTGAAATTTGCGACAATGACGTTTTTTGCATGCCGCAAGGTTATGATAAAATAAGCCTTGAAAACAATGCTAAAAGCGTAGCTGAATTTTGCATAAAATTTGGCTTTAACTATACGGATCGCGTTCATATAAGACTTTGGGGCGATAAAGATGGAGTTTAAATGATAATTAGAAAACTTTTTAAATTTGAAAACGCTCACATTGTGAGATTTTGTAGCTCAAGAAGATGCAGAACAAGCATTCACGGGCACTCTTATAGGGCTGAAATCCTGCTTGAATCAAATTTCTTAGACAATGCGGGCATGGTTTATGACTTTGGCTTAATGAAGCAAAATATCAAATGTCTAATCGACAGCTTCGATCACACAACCACACTTTTTAGCGGTGATGATAAAGAGTACTTAGATGACATGAAAAAGCATTCAAAACGCTGGATAGAAATTCCTGTAAATCCTTCAGCAGAGCAGTTTTGCAGGATATTTTTTGTACTAATCGACAGACTTTTAAAATCAACCGTTATGCAAAACGGCGAGCGGGAAGTAAAAATCCACAGCGTAATCGTCCATGAAACCGACACGGGCTACGCGCAGTGTTTTAGGGATGACGCATATAACGCCAAAATGGGCGAGATAAATTTAAAAGATATTATATTTTCGCCTGAAATCATAAGCGAATGGGACGATAAAGATCTCTTTGATAAGATAAAACTCGGGCAAAAAATCATAAATCCAAAGGAGGTATGATGAGGCGAATTTTTTGGATTTCGGCTTTGATTTCGGCACTGTTTTTCACAGGTTGCGAGGATGAAAAAAAGCAAATTTTACTTGATCTAAACGAAGCTCCTCCAAGCGATGTGCCGATTGCTGCGCCTGATGCCAACGTAACCATAGATGAAAATTTACCGCCTGAACCGGTAGTCGAAGGGAAATAATGGAATTTAACGAGAGTTTAAAAGAGCTTTACGAAATGGCGCTTAGTCTTCATTTGGCGATTGCCGTTATATTAATAGCACTCATCATCATACACTTTTGCCTTATAGAATTTGGCCTAAATTCGCCATCTTATGCAAAGCGAATTCGACTTTTCTTGCCAACTTACTATAGCTTTTTAGCAGCTATGCTAATGACTGGGCTTTTATTGATGAGTGTCTTTTACTTTCATTTAAGCTTCAGGGTGGTAGTGATGATAGTCGTTTGGGTACTTTTAATCGGACTTGGTGCAATGGAGTTTAAAAAATTAAAAGTGGCCATGAAGAGTAAAAATTTTATAGATTTTAGAAAAAAGATGAGATTTAAAATTTTACTTGATCTTGCCTTGGTTTTAATCGCAAGCGGTGTGAGATGAAATTTCTTTACTCAAAGCAAGCGGGAGAGGAGCAAATTTGCCTTCAAAACGAGCAGTTTTTACATCTTAAAGCAAGGCGAGCGAAACTTGGCGAGCGAATTGACGTTAGAAATTTAAAAGACGGACAAAATTATATATATGAAATTGCAAATTTAGATAAAAAAGGCGCTGAGCTATCTCTTGTTTTTAAGCATAGTGTAGAGAGCGAAGAGCTAAATTTCAGCCTTGGCTGGGCTATCATAGACACCAAAGTGATAGAAAAAACTCTGCCTAGCTTAAATGAGATCGGGGTTAATAAGCTTATATTTTTCTACTCCGATTTTTCTCAAAAAAACTTTAAAATTGATAAAGATAGACTTGAGAGAATTTTAATCAGCTCATGCGAACAGTGCGGGCGAAATTCTCTTATGCAAATTGAAATTTATAAAAATTTAGATGAGGTTATCAAGGCTTATAAAGATGTGGCGTTAGTTGATTTTAACGGAGCAAATTTTGAAAACTATACACAAAATGAACTCTTAATCATAGGTCCGGAAGGTGGATTTAGCCAAAACGAACGCGAAAAAGTAAGCAAAAAATACAGCTTAAATTCAAAAAATATACTTCGCTCGCAAACTGCGATTTTAAGCGTCGCTTCTAAGATTTTAGTTTAAATTTGATTTTTAAAAAGTTTTTTTGTATAATCACGCCTTACTCTATGAACGAAACAAATAATAAAAACAGGCTATAAAAGGATAAAAAATGAAAAAAGAGATTCATCCGGAATTTGTTGAGTGCCAAGTAACTTGTGCTTGCGGCAACACTTTTACAACTAAATCAAACAAAAACGAGATCAGAGTAGATATCTGCAGCGAGTGCCACCCATTCTTCACAGGAAGCGAAAAGATCGTTGACTCTGCTGGTAGAGTTGATAAATTTAAGAAAAAATATAACTTGAAATAATACTTTGCTATATTTTATTCCTACTCCGATAGGAAATTTAGAGGACATTTCACTTCACGCATTAAATATTTTGCGTGAATGTGAAGTGATCTTTTGCGAAGATACAAGAGTTACCAAATCTCTCATAAATCTATTAAATTCTCGCTTTAATACAGATATCAAGATAGAAAAATTTATCTCACTTCACTCTCACAACGAAGCTCAAATTCTTTCAAATTTAGATACGGAAATTTTCAAAAAAACCGTTGCTTATGTAAGCGATGCAGGAATGCCCGCTATTAGTGATCCTGGAGTTGAGCTAGTAAGATTTTCTATCAAAAACGGGATTGATTACGAAGTCTTAAGCGGTTCAAGCGCACTACTTTTAGCAGTCGTTGCAAGCGGGCTTTGTGATAAAGAATTTACCTTTTTAGGTTTTTTGCCAAACACAGGCAAAGAGCGAATGATAGCTATACAAAACGCACTCAATTCACCCTATCCTGTAATCATATACGAAAGTCCAAAAAGAGTGCTTGCGCTGATAGAGCAGATAGCAAATTTAGAGCCTGATAGAAAAATTTTTGCCATAAAAGAGGCGACTAAAAAATTTGAAACCAAATTTAGCGCAAGCGCAAAAGAGTTAAAAGAGCAACTTCAAAATGCAAATTTAAAGGGCGAATGGTGTATCGTGATAGATAAAAGCGCGCATCAAAGCGGTGAAAAAATCACTATAGATGACATTACCCCTCTTGATATCCCACCAAAAACTAAAGCCAAACTTATCGCCAAAATCACAGGCGAAAACGTAAAGAAAATATATGAAAATCTAACAAAATAAGCTAAATTTTACTGATTTTTAGCTATTATGAGCCGATGATTATATATGGAAAACAGCTATTTTTACACATTATAAAGCACTATAAAAAAAGCGTTAAAACTATCTATCTTGCAAAAGAGTGCGACAAAGCTACCTTTTCGCAAATCGCTTCCGTCGGAGCGCCTATTAAGCGAGTGGATAACCAAAAAGCACAAGCTCTTGCACGCGGAGGCAACCACCAAGGCTTTTTAGCAGAAGTTGAAGAGTTTGGTTTTAAGCAGTTTGACGAGCTAAAAAAGCGAAATTTTATAACCGTGCTTTATGGACTCAGCGATGTTGGAAATATAGGTGCTATCATCAGAACCGCTCATGCTTTGGGATGTGAGGGCATAGTCGTAGTGGCTAAAAGTCTTGCCATGGAAGGCGTTTTTTTT
>NZ_LIWR01000002.1 GCF_012978815.1 Campylobacter sp. RM16189
CTGAAACATTTACACCATAAACTTCCTGTAAGTGCCGCTGAATGTCACGGCAACTCATACCGTATGAATACATCGAAATGATCTGATCGTTGAACAAGGGACTTCGTTTCTCATGCTTCGGAATAATGATGGGTTCAAAGGTACTGTTTCTATCTCTCGGTACATGTATATTGGTAGTACTGTTGTCGTCCATAATTACAGTCTTGTCGGTATAACCGTTACGGCTGTTACCCGAATTATCCCCTGCATTGTCGTGTTTTCTGTAACCAAGATGCTCATCCATTTCGGCTTCCAACACACGCTCATAGAACCTACTCGTAAGCTGTCTCAAAAGCCCTTCACTGCTGATAAGTTCGTCTTTTGTCATCCCATGAAAATCGAATTAGTCAAGCATCAAATCGATTACATCTTTTTCTTTTTTCTTTCTTTTGGCTGTCATAATATTTCTCCTAGTATATCATTTTTCAGCCATTTACACAATTTATTTTATAGGGCCATAAATTTTTTACTAGAGAGATTGCTTGTTAGAATGAGTATATAAAAGTATCTGAGTAAGTTTATTACTCAGATACGATTGATTATTTTACTGATTTTTGATGTCTTTGATAATTTCTTTTTTGTCTTTCATCTTATTTTTTGCTTCTGTTTTTTGTTTGGATTTTTCTTTTGTAATATCTTTTGATTCTTTTACTTTCTCTTTTATATTCTGTTCTTTGTTTTTAGTCTTTTCTTTTACATTGTCCACTTTTTTGTTTATTTTATCTTTTGCTTCTTTAGTCTTGTCTTTTGATTTGGTTTCAGGTATTTTGGTTTTTCCTGATATAGAAATATCTCTTTTTAAATTTTCAAATATTTTATCTCCTATTCCGCTTACATTTTTTAGATCTTCTATGCTTTTGAAAGTATTTGTTTTTCTATATTCTATAATAGCATCAGCTTTTGCCTCTCCTATGCCGTTTAAGCTCATTAACTCTTCTTTTGTAGCCGTATTAATATTTATTATAGCTAATGCATATGAGGATAAAAAAATTAAAGATAAAAATATCTTACCTAATATATTTTTCATTTTTGACTCCTTTTGAATTGAATTTTAATAAAATTATAGTACAAAGATATTATATAAATATTAAAAAATATAAGTAGTTTTGTATATTTTTATAAGCATTATGATTTTAAATAGTATATAGATTATAAAAATAGACATATAATCTACAGATACTTAATGCATTGCCATCAAAAAAGTAATATATAAACGCATAAATTTAAAGACTTGTTTGCTGATGGATAAAATAGTTTGAATAGTTATAAATTTTTAAAATTTATTGTACATTTTTTAAAAATATAATAAATTTAGACTTTTATACAAAAATAATGATAATATTGTTTAAGAATAATAATTGGTGACCCATACGAGACTCGAACTCGTGTTACCAACGTGAGAGGCTGGTGTCCTAACCGCTAGACGAATGGGCCATCAAGCAAAATCAAATGGTGCCCCGTGTAGGGTTCGAACCTACGACCCCATCATTAAGAGTGATATGCTCTACCAGCTGAGCTAACGAGGCACACACTAAGATTTTAAAATGGCGCGGCGGACGGGGCTCGAACCCGCGACCTCCGGCGTGACAGGCCGATATTCTAACCAACTGAACTACCGCCGCAACCAAGATAAATGGTGGTCGCTATAAGACTCGAACTTATGACATCCACCTTGTAAGGGTGGCGCTCTACCAACTGAGCTAAGCGACCGAAATTAAATAACAAAAAGCTAAAATTTAGCTTTTGGTGGCGACCCTTAGAGGATTCGAACCTCTGTTACTACACTGAGAGAGTAGAGTCCTGGGCCACTAGACGAAAGGGTCATAACCCTAAACAATGGTGTCCTGTGCTGGACTCGAACCAGCGACCCCTTCATTAAAAGTGAAATGCTCTACCTGCTGAGCTAACAAGACTTCAAATAAAAATGGCGCGGCGGACGGGGCTCGAACCCGCGACCTCCGGCGTGACAGGCCGATATTCTAACCAACTGAACTACCGCCGCAACCAAGATAAATGGTGGTCGCTATAAGACTCGAACTTATGACATCCACCTTGTAAGGGTGGCGCTCTACCAACTGAGCTAAGCGACCGAAAATGGTGTCCTGTGCTGGACTCGAACCAGCGACCCCTTCATTAAAAGTGAAATGCTCTACCTGCTGAGCTAACAAGACAATTTTTTGAAAATGAAGTGTGATTATACGCAAAAAGAACTTATTTGTCAAGAATATATGAAGAAATATCGAAAAACACACTAAAATTTATAAATTGAAACAAGGGAATCACCCCTTGTTTTAGCAAGAATAGCAAGTTTTAAACTCATAAGCCGTAGGGCGAGCCTCATAAGGCCAGACTTGCGTCTCAAATTTATAGTGCTGAAATGCATCTATAAATATATCTGTCATAATAGGGCTTAAATATTCATTGTCGCGAATTAGAGCTTCAAGGCTTCCTCTTAGAGTGTGAGGTAGTTGTTCTATACCTCTTTCGCGAATTTCGTCAAGATGTAGTTTAAATAAATTTTCATCCATAGGTCCAACGGGCTCAAATTTATTTTTTACTCCGTCAAGTCCCGCCATAAGCATAGCTGAAAATGCCAGATATGGATTTGCTGTGCTATCAGGGAAGCGAATTTCCGCTCTTACTGATTTCTCACCAGAACCGTAAGGAATTCTAACAGAAGCCGAGCGGTTCTGGCTCGAATATGTTAGTATCGAAGGTGCTTCAAATCCAGGAATCAAGCGCTTATAGCTGTTTGTGCTCGGGTTTGTAAATGCCGCCACACTTCTTGCGTGATGTAAAATTCCACCGATATACCAGCGTGCAAAATCACTCAAATTCGCGTAATTTCCCTTGCCGTAGAATAAATTTTTGCCGTCTTTCCAGACTGATTGATGCACATGCATGCCGCTTCCGTTATCCCCATATAGAGGTTTTGGCATAAATGTAGCGGTTTTTCCGTTTAGGTGAGCAACCATTTTAACGACGTATTTGTAAATTTGCACGTTGTCGGCAGCTTCAACCAAAGTGCCAAATTTCACGCCTATCTCGCCTTGTCCTTGAGCCACTTCGTGATGCACGACAAAGGTTTCAAGGCCCACTTGCTCAAGTACTTGAACCATCTCCGCACGCAGATCAACCATGCTATCTGTCGGTTGAGTGGCTAGATATCCGCCTTTTGTGCGAGGACGATGACCTGTATTGTAGCTATCTTTAAAGTCTCTTGCATCATTCCAGACTCCTTCTTCAGTGTCCACTTCAAACATCGCGCAGTTTGGCTGATCTATTATTTTAACGTTATCAAATACGAAAAATTCATTCTCTGGACCAAAATACGCCACATCTCCTATGCCACTTTCTTTTACATAAGCCATAGCCTTTTTGGCTATCGAGCGCGGACATTTTTCATACATTTGATCTTTGTAAATATCGAATACATCACAAAATACCACAGCGGTAATATCTGCCGTAAATGGATCTAAAAACGCACTTTCTGCTTCAGGCTTTAAAATCATATCCGATTTATCGATAGGTTGCCAGCCACCTGTAGAGCTTGCGTCAAAAGGAATTCCGTTGATAAAATGATCTTTTTCAACCGCCTTTACATTATAAGTTAGACTGTGCCATGCGCCGTTTATGTCGGTGTATCTAAAATCAATAAATTTAACCTCGTTTTCTTTACAAAATTCAAAAAAATGATCGACACTCTTTACAAATTTTCCCATTATCTTATATCTCCTTGGATTTAAATCTCGTAATTTTACCACATTTTTTAATGTTTAAGTTTGTTTTTATATTAATATTTCACCCGTTTTAAAATTCAACCATAAATTTATCTCTGTTTTTAAAGCAAGCGCATTTGCTATAGCCAAATTTTCTAGCGATATCCTCGCATTTTTGCCCGTTTAGCCCGACCTGATCTTTTGCATGCGCGTCAGAGCCAAAGGTTATAGCGATATCTAAATTCGCAAGCTCTTCAAGAAGCAGATTTGACGGATACTGCTCGGATATAGGCTTTCTAAACCCTGCGGCGTTTATCTCGACTGCCAAATTTGCCTTTTTGATCGCATCTAGGGCGTCTTTAGCTATCATTCTTACATCTTTTTTTGGTAGAAATTTAAACACCTTTATAAGGTCAAGATGTCCCACGATGTCAAATTTCCCGCTTCTTGCAAGCGCGCTTATGCAGTAAAAATAATCTTCCCAAATTTTATCTATATCTTTGTTTTTGTATTCGCCTATGAATTCGGGATTATCAAAGCCCCAGCCGTTTATGAAATGCACCGAGCCGATTAGATAATCAACCTTTCTATTTAGCACTCGCTCATCCATAAGGCCCTCTAAAAAATCAACCTCATACCCAAGCAAAATTTCGATTTTATCCTTAAACTCATCTTTAAGAGCAAGCACCTCTTTTTCATAAATTTCCATCTCATCAAAGCTCATTCTGTAAGCTTCGTCAAATTTCATCGGAGCATGATCTGAAAATCCAAAATAAGAAGTTTCCGAATCAATCGCCGCCAAAACGTACTCCCGCGGCTCATCTACTGCATGTTTGCAAAGCGGAGTGTGGTTGTGCAGATCCACCTTCATCAAATTTCCTTTTACTTTCAATAGCAGTTAAAATGCTATCAAAAGTTTATTAAATTTAAGAGCAAAATTTTTGTTTAAACTAATATTTCGTTAAATTTTAATATAATCTTGCCAAATTTGGATTAGGAGTTGTTATGACGCAAGAAGAGTTAGACGCCCTTATGGCAGGCGGACTTGACGGACTTGATGAGGAAGAGATAAAAGAAGAAGAGCCTGTCACAAAGGCAAAAGAGGAGAAAAAACCAGAGCCTGTTAGCGAGGCAAAAGGCTTGGATGACGTTGAAATTTATAGCGAATACCGCGTATCGGCAAATATAGCTTGGCCTCCGCCTCCGCCGACTGACGATCACAAGATGGTTCATCAACTTGATGATGTCACAAAAGATAGCGAAGAGAAAGCCACTCAGATGTTTGATAAGCTTGATGCGATCAATAACTTTTTTATGGATGCCGAAAGCGGCTGCAAGGATATCATAAGCGTAGCTCAATACAACATAGAAATTTTTACGAAATTGCATGAAAAATTCCCAAAAGTAGTTGCTTTTAAAGAGGCACTTGATAAGAACAGCGAGCTTAAAAACAGCGCCGAAGACGTGCTGGGAAATATCCAAATGGGCGAAGATGAAGTTATGATGACCATGGATATGATGCAGTATCAAGACATCCACCGCCAAAAGATAGAGCGCGTTATAAACGTTATGCGCGCGCTTAGCAAGTATATGAGCAGCCTGTTTGAGGGCAAGATCGATGATGAAAAGCGCGTGGGATCTGCCGTGTATATCGCGGGCGACACTACGACTGAAAACTTGGTAAGCAACGATGATATCGAAGCCTTGATCGAAAGTTTGGGCAAGAAGTGAAAAGACCTGAGCTACTAAGTCCGGCGGGAAATTTAACCAAGCTAAAAATCGCGCTTGAGTACGGAGCGGACGCCGTATATGCCAGCGTGGCTAGCTTTTCGCTTAGAACCCGCTCGGCAAGAGAATTTAACTTGCAAACCTTTGAAGAGGCGATAAGCTACACCCATTCAAAGGGTAAGAAATTTTACGCTACGGTTAATGCTTTTCCTTTTAACTCGCAAATCGAGCCTTTAAAGCGCCACTTAAAGACTATTTCAGCGATGAAGCCCGATGCTTTTATCATCGCAACTCCAGGCGTTATGAGCCTAGCTAAAGAGATAGCACCCGAGATAGAGGTTCACCTCTCCACACAAGCAAACGTGCTAAATTTCTTGGATGCTAAAATTTATCACGATATGGGCGCAAAGCGTATAGTCGTGGCGCGCGAGATGAATTTAAAAGATGTGATAAAGATAAAAGAGGCGATACCTACGCTTGATATCGAAATTTTCGTGCATGGCTCGATGTGTTTTGCGTATTCTGGGCGCTGTTTGGTAAGCTCGGTGCAAAGCGGACGCATGGCAAATCGCGGAAGCTGCGCGAATGATTGTCGCTTTAAATACGAGCTTTACGCCAAAAATGACGAAAGCGGAGTGCTATTTCGCCTTGAAGAGGATGAAAACGGCACACACATCATGAACTCAAAGGATCTAAAGCTTGCCGCTCACGTTGAGGAGATCATAAAATCAGGCGTTGTTGATAGCTTTAAGATAGAAGGTCGCACAAAGAGCGAATATTACGTAGCTTGCACGGCAAGGGCTTATAAAATGGCGATAGATGACGCGATGGCGGGTAAATTTGACGCACAAATTTATGATACCGAGCTAAATACGCTTAAAAATCGCGGCTTTACCGATGGATATTTGGTGCATAGACCATTTGAAAGACCGAGCACTCAAAATCACTTCAGCAGCCTAGAAGAGGGCACTCATCAGGTAAATGCCATAAGCGAGGATGGAGAGTTCTTTAAGTGCAAATTTAAGATAGTTTTAAACAGACCTTACGAGCTTGTAATGCCAATCGGCAAAGACGTAAGCGAAGCGGATAATGAAATTTGTAAAATTTACTCCAAAGATGGCAAGAAATTTATAGAGTTTAAGAAGCTCATCACGAAAAAAGGCAAAGAGATGAGCGAAATTCATAGCGGAAATGAAAATGAGGTCAATTTAGGCGTGAAGTTACCTGAATTTAGCTTTTTGAGAGAGGAGATAAGATGAAATTTGTTTCGATTATAATGGGAAGCAAGAGCGATTACGAGATAGTAAACGAAGCGGCGAAAGTTTTAGAAAAATTTGAAGTAAGCTACGAGCTTATCATCTCTTCGGCGCATAGAAGCCCAAAGAGAACCAGTGAATATGTATCAAGCGCGGAAAGCAGAGGAGCTCAAGTGTTTATCGCAGCAGCAGGCATGGCGGCTCACTTAGCAGGAGCGATCGCTGCAAATACAACTCGCCCGGTTATCGGTATACCGATGGGCGGAAGCTCGCTAAGCGGTGTTGATGCGCTTTACTCTACGGTGCAAATGCCTGCGGGCATGCCGGTAGGAACTGTCGCTATCGGCAAGGCCGGAGCCGTAAATGCGGCCTATCTTGCACTTCAAATTTTAGCGCTTAACGATAGCTCGCTTGATGAGAGCTTAAGAGCCGATAGAGAAGCTAAAGCAAAAGCGGTCGAGGAAGACTCGAAAAAAGTGGAGGTCTTACTCGCGTAAAAGGAGCAAAAATGCAGACTTATTTAAGCATCGATGAATTTTGCAAGCTTGTGCATTTGGATCGTGAAGTGATAGAAGGCATGATAAAGCGTGGAGTGTTAAATACAAAAGAGCAAGACGGCAAAATTTACATAGAGGCAAACGAAGGCACGATGAGCGTAGTTCCAAGCGTAAGTGCGAATTTAAGCATAACAAGCAAGCCAAGCGAGGGATTTAGCTTCGTTGAAAAGACGATAGGCACTATCTTAAATTTGCACGAAAAGGTTCTTGATGCTAAGGATGAAACGCTTGAGGCTTTAAGAAATGAGAATAAATTTTTAAAAGAGGCGCTTTATTCGATGCAAGAGCTTTACGATGAGGATAGAAAGACCATAGATACGCTTAACGAGCAGCTTAAAAAGGCTAATGAAGAGATTGAGTTCTTAAAGCGTAAATATAAGCTCATGTGGAATAAGGCTGTAGAAAATTTCAAGGATAGTTAGTGCAAATAGTAGAGTTAAAAGAAAGCTTTGAAATTTGCGGACTAAAAATTCGCACAGATAACGCTAGCGAGATGAACGGCGAGGGCAGAATAGCTGATTTATGGAGAGAGTTTTTAAACTCCAGCTATAACGGAACAGATGAAATTTGCGCTGTTTATCATGAGTATGAAAGCGATGTAAACGGCTCTTACTCTTTGCTTGTAGGCACTAAAGGCTCGCCGCGCGGAGTTTATGAAAAAGTGACTGTAAAAGCGGGCAAATATGTGGTATTTAGCAAAGAAGGCGCCGACGAGAAAGCCGTGATAGGGCTTTGGCGTGAAATTTGGGAGTTTTTTGAAAACTCGAATTTAAAAAGAGCTTACATGACGGACTTTGAAAAGTATTTAAAAGATAAAATAGAAATTTATGTATCTATAAAGTAAGGATAAAAATGACATTTTCACAAATTATTTTAACACTGCAAAACTACTGGCAAGAGCTTGGCTGTGTGATACTTCAGCCATACGATATGCCCGCAGGCGCAGGAACATACCATCAAGCGACATTTTTAAGAAGTCTTGGCAAAAAGCCTTGGGCTACGGCTTACGTGGCGCCATCTCGCCGTCCGACCGACGGCAGATACGGAGAAAATCCAAACCGCTTGGGGGCGTATTATCAGTTTCAAGTGCTAATAAAACCAAGTCCTGAAAACATCCAAGAGCTTTATCTAAAAAGCCTTGAAAAGCTTGGTTTTGATCTTAAGAAACATGATATCCGCTTTGTCGAGGACAACTGGGAGAGCCCAACACTTGGCGCATGGGGACTTGGTTGGGAAGTTTGGCTTGACGGTATGGAGGTAACGCAATTTACGTATTTTCAGCAGGTGGGCGGCATCACTTGCGATCTAGTAAGTGCCGAGATAACATACGGGCTTGAACGCCTTGCTATGTATCTGCAAGATGTTGATAGCGTATATGACATCGTTTGGGACGATAATGGCGGCAATGTCGTAACTTACGGCGATGTGCATAAGCAAGGCGAGTATGAGTGGAGTAAATATAACTTTGAAGTTGCCGATACGAAGATGCTTTTTAATCAGTTTGAAAATGCCTTTAACGAGTGCAAAAACTGCTTGGAGGCTAAAATTTCGCTTCCTGCGTATGATTATTGCATGCTTGCGGCACATACTTTTAACGTGCTTGACGCGCGTGGAGCGATTTCCGTAACTCAAAGACAAGATTATATCCTGAAAATTCGCGAGCTGGCTAAAGAATGCGCTCTAACTTACAAGGCTAGCATAGATGAGCAAGAGGCGAATTTGTAAATGAAAATAGCTGAAATTTATAAATTTTTAAATGAGCTAAGTCCGTTTGAAAATCAAGAGAGTTGGGATAATAGCGGACTTGTAATCGGCTCGCCTCATGATGAAGTGAGTCAAATTTATTTAAGCCTTGATATTGATTTTGAGCTTTTGAGCAAAGTTAAGCCAAATTCGCTTATCATTACGCATCATCCGCTGATATTTAAAGGGCTAAAAAGCATAAATTCAAGCCTTTATCCAAGCTCGCTCATAACTCAGATGATAAAAAAGGATATTTCCTTAATCAGCCTTCACACAAACTACGACTTAAGTCACCTAAATGAGTATGTGGCAAGCGAGGTTTTGGGCTTTAAAGAGTATGAAAAGGATGAGTTTTTACTATACATGGATGTGGATTTTAGCTTTGAAGAGCTTTGCAAATTTATAAAGGATAAATTTAACCTGCAAACTCTAAGAGTTGCAAAAACTACAAATGAAAAGAGAATTCGCCGTCTTGCACTCTGCACGGGAAGCGGCGGAGATCTGATATCAAAAGTTAAAGCTGATGCGTTTTTGAGCGGGGATTTTAAATACCACCAAGCGCTTGAGGCTAAGATAAACGGGCTAAATTTGATAGACATCGGACACTTTGAGACTGAGCGCTATTTTGGGGCATCTTTGGCGAAATATTTGCAAAATTTCGCAATTGTCACTATAATATCTAATTCAAAAAACCCATTTACATACTGCTAAACAAAAAGGAAAGTTATGAATAAATATTTAGAGCAACTTGTCGATCTTGCTCAAATCGACAAAGAGATTGATGGATTTGGACCTAGGCTTGAGAAGGTTGAGCGTGTTTTAAGAGCGACAAAGGACGAGCAAGCAGGCATCACGGAGCAAATTTCAAACATTGATGAAGCGGTTAGCGAGCTAAAGTCTCAAAAATCACAAACAAACGCTCATATCGCGGAGTTTTCAGCTAAGATCAAAGATGTATCAAAGAAAAGCTCAGCAGCAAAAACTGAAAAAGAGATCAAGGCTCTTCAGCTTGAAGATGGGCTTGCCAGAGAGCAGCTTGAAGCGGCAAATGAAGAGATAGAAAGGCTTGAAAAGATAATCGCAAGCAAAAACGATCTAAAAGCCGAGCTTGAAGCAAAAGGTGCGGAAGTTGCCGCAAATTTAGAAAAGATAGAAGCAGACATCGCTCAAGAAGTGGGCGCTATAGAGAAAGAAAGAGCTGAAATTTATGCAAAAAAAGAGAAATTAATCGGCGATATGAATCAAAAAATTCTTACATTTTACGAGAAAATTCGCAAATGGGCTCATAACACCGCCGTAGTACCTGTAAAAAAACAAGCATGCTATGGCTGTTTCATGCAGATAAACGACAAAACTTACTCTGCTGTTATAAAGGGCGAAGATGTCGTTACTTGCCCGCATTGCGGAAGAATTTTATATAAAGAGACGGCTGAATAGCCCTAAAATTTGGTAATAATATATTATATTTTAGCTCTGATTGCATTTGCGATTGGGGCTTTACCGCTTCTTTTTATCGCTTTTAAAACAAAATATCACCGCTCGATTCCCGCTAGATTTTTTCTTTTTAATAATCCCAAATTTGATGAAGCAGACATTCATTTCCATGCTTGCTCGTTTGGTGAAATTCGCTCTATTGCGCCACTTTTAAAAAAATTTAAAAGCATTGCCGTAAGCGTGATAACAAAAACAGGATTTGACGAAGCTAAAAAGATAACGCCAAATACAAGATTTTTGCCGTTTGAAATTTTTATCCCTTTTTGGCTTAAAAGATCTAAAATTTTAGTTATCTTTGAAGCCGAGCTTTGGCTTATGCTTGTGTTTTGGGCTAAATTTAAAGGCTCAAGAGTTATTTTGATCAATGCTAGAATTTCAGACAGAAGCTATAAAAGATACTTGAAATTCAGGTTTTTTTATAATGAAATTTTTAAATTTATAGATAAAATTTATGCGCAAAGCGAGATTGATAAGCAAAGATTAATCAGTCTTGGCGCAAAAAACGTAGTCGTAAGCGGAAATATCAAATCGGCCTTTTTACCTAGCATTAGTAAAGCTTACACAAAGCCAAAAGAGCGCATTATAGTGCTTGCAAGCATGCACAAAGGCGAAGAAGAGCTACTGCTAAATCATATAAATTTAAGAGATAATGATAAGCTTATTTTGGTTCCGCGCCATCCTGAGAGATTTGATGAAGCAGGTGAAATTTTGGCTAAATTTGCCTGCAATCACGGCTTTGGTTTTGAGAGATTTTCAAAATCTAAAAATTTCAGCGCCAAATGCGTGCTTGTTGATACGATGGGTGAGCTTGTAAATATCTATGCTATATCGGATATCGTGATTTTGGGCGGCAGCTTTGTGCCAAATGTCGGTGGACACAATCCGATCGAGGCGGCTCAGTTTGAAAATAGTATAATTACGGGCGAGTTTATATTTAACCAAAAGGCTCTTTTTGAACAGGTTGATGACGTGGTATTTACTAAAGCCGAGTGTATCGGCGATTTACTTAAAAAAGAGTTAAAAAAGAGTAAAATCCGTTCGCTTGGAAGTGCGGACGAGATCATAAAAGACATTAAGGATAGTTGTGAAAGAGGAAAAAGCTTATAAACTCCTTGCTTTGCAAGAGGGAATTTCAAACAACGAAGCAAAGGAGCTCATAGATAGCGGATTAGTAAGCGCAAAGGGACAAAAAATCGTAGTTGCAAGAGCTATGATGAGTGTTACTACTAAATTTAGCGTGCAGAAGATGCCAAAGCCTAGCGTGATATTTGAAGATGAAAATTTAATCGCTATCAATAAGCCTGCGTTTTTGACATCCGAAAAAGTAAGTCAAATTTACAAATTTCCGCTTTTACACCGTCTTGATAAAGAGACTAGCGGAGTGCTTTTGCTTGTTAAAAATGAGGAATTTCAAAAAAAAGCCATTGAGGAATTTAAACATCACCGAGTGAAAAAAGAGTATATCGCGATGGTTAAAGGAATTTTAAGCGAAGATGTAAGGGTTGATGAACCTATAATCACTCTTAAAAATAAAGGCGGAGCGTATTCGAAAATTTCAAAAGACGGGAAAGAGGCTGTTTCTATAATCTCACCTATCATGGTGGCAGGCAAAAAAAGCTTGGTGAGAGTTGAAATCCCAACAGGCAGAACTCATCAGATAAGAGTGCACCTAAATCATATCGGATTTGGTATAGTCGGCGATGAAAAATACGCTAAAAACAGATCAAAGCGAATGTATTTGCATGCGTATAAGATAGAAATTTTAGGATATAAATTTAGGGCGAATTTGGGAAGTGATTTTAATGATTTTGGCTTTGAGATAGGCAAGAATTTTGAAGTTTAAAGAGTGATAAAGCTAAAATTTAGTAAAATGCGTCCCTTGTGTGTTTAAATTAATTATAAATAGGCAAAATTTTAGGCATTTTAAAGTGCTTAGGATAAGCCAAAAGCCATATTTGGCTAGCAAATAAAATTAAAAAAGGTAAAATTGTGTTTGAACAAATCAGTGAATCTTTTCGTTTGGCCGTTAGTAAAATCAGATTTGTTGATGATGAAAAAGCGTTAAAAAACGCTCTTGATGTTCTTAAAAAAGCTCTTTTAAAAGCTGACGTTCATCACAAAGTTACTAAAGATTTGCTGGCGCTGATTGAGGCTGATTTGAAACAAAGCAGTATAGGGCAAAAGCAGTTTTTGGACTCTATAAAATCAAATTTGACTAAAATTTTAACGGCTCCTGGAAATCAAGGATTTGTCTATGCGCCTGTAGCTCCAACCGTGGTTTTGATGGCGGGACTTCAAGGTAGCGGTAAGACAACTACGACCGTAAAGCTTGCAAGCTATCTAAAACTTAGAAAAAAGAAAGTTTTAGTGGCGGCCTGTGACCTTCAAAGGCTTGCAGCCGTTGAACAGCTTCGCCAACTTTGCGAAGCTAACGAGATAGAGCTTTTTGGTATAGAAAACGAAACAAACCCTATAAAAGTAGCTAAAGCGGCGCTTGAAAAGGCAAAAAACGGACTTTATGACGTGCTTTTGGTTGATACCGCGGGACGTCTGGCTATAGATGAAGCTTTGATGAGCGAGATAAAAAGTATAAAAGCAGAGCTTAATCCGCATGAAATTTTCTATGTTGCCGATGCGATGAGCGGGCAGGACGGTATAAAATCCGCAGCAGGATTTAATGATGCTTTGGCGATAACAGGCGTAGTGCTATCTAAATTTGACTCAGATAGCAAAGGTGGTGTCGCTATAGGAATAGCAAAGCAGCTAAATATACCGCTTAGATTCGTTGGAATTGGCGAAAAAACAGCTGATTTGGAGAGCTTTATACCTGATCGCATAGTAAGCAGGATTATGGGTGAGGGAGACTTGGCGACTTTGGCTGAAAAAACAAGCGCTATTATTGATGAGAAAGAGGCAAAAAGACTTAATAAAAAGATAAAAAAAGGTCAGTTTAACTTTAACGACTTTTTAGAGCAGATGGAAAGTGTTAAAAAGCTTGGAAATATGAAGTCGCTCATAGGCATGATCCCTGGTCTTTCAGGTGTGGCAAACCAGATAAAAGATATAGATTTGGATAACTCAAAAGAGATAATTCATATAAGAGCCATGATAAATTCTATGACTTTAAAAGAGCGTGAAAACCCCGATCTTTTAAACAATAGCAGAAAAAGACGTTTGGCGCAAGGCGCGGGTCTTAGTCAGGTTGAGGTTAATAGATTTCTTAAGCAATTTACAAACGCTTCAAAAATCGCTAAAAAATTTTCAGGAAAAGACGGCATGAGAGGGCTTGGAAATTTACTCTCTCAAGCTAAGATAAATCGCCCTAGTTAAAAATGGGCTTAAATTTGGGTATAATTGTGCCTAAATTTAAGCCTTATTTAAAATTTAGAAGGAGAAACAAGATATGGCAACAGTAGTAAGACTAACAAGAATGGGACGTAAGAAAAGACCATTTTATCGTATAGTTGTAACAGACAGCAGAAAAAGAAGAGATGGCGGCTGGATAGAGTCTATAGGATACTATAATCCAATGGTTGAGCCTGAAGTAGTTAAATTTGATGCTGAGCGCCTTGCTTATTGGAAGGGTGTTGGTGCACAACTTAGCGATAGAGTTGCAAAAATAACTAGCAAATAATAACAATGGTTGAAGATTTTTTACGCGAATACGCAAAACTTATAGCAGATTTTCCTGACAAAGTAAAAGTCGAAAGAGTGGAGTTGGGAGAGAATTTCGCCGAAGTGATAGTCTATGCCGATAAGGTAGATACCGGCAAGCTTATAGGAAAAGACGGCAGAATGATAAATGCTATAAAAACTGTAATAATAGGTTGCAAAGCAAAAGATGCGACCTCATATAGGGTTACGGTAAAGCCTCTTGAAGAGTGATCTTGTAGAAGTCGGCATACTCGGTAAAAGCGTCGGCTTAAAAGGATTTCTTAAGCTTCATGATAAGAGCGATTTCCCTAAGCAATTTAAAAAAGACGCGAAATTTATAGATAAAGACGGTAATGAGCTAGTTGTAAAAAGCTTCAATAGTGCAAATAGCTCTATCCTTTTTTATGATTTTGAAGATGTTGATTTGGCTAAAACTCTCACAAATAGCACGATATACACAACCAAGGAACTTACTAGGCAAACCTGTAAGCTAAAAAAAGATGAGTTTTTTTACTTTGATATTTTAGGTTGTAAAATTTGTGAAAACGAGCAAATTTTAGGAGTAGTTGAAGATATAGAAGATGCGAGCGCAAATCATCTTTTTTATATAAAAACAGATGAAGAGCTTGTGCAAAAAGGACTTGCTAATAATTTTTACATCCCTTATATAAACGCCTACATAGAAAAAATAGATATAGAAAACAAGATAATTTACACCAAAAACGCTCTTTTAATCTTAAAAAATTCATGATCAAATTCACTTTTATCACGCTTTTTGAAAATTTGATGAAGCCTTATTTTACGGACTCAATTTTAGGTCGTGCAACTAGTGAAGAATTAATAAAACTAGAGTTTATAAATCCAAGAGAATTTAGCAAAGATAAACATAAAAAAGTTGATGAATATATGATAGGCGGTGGAGCGGGACTTCTTATGAGTGCTCAACCGCTTGAGGACGCTATAAAATTTGTAAAAGCAAAAAACTTAAATACTCATATTGTTTTTTTAACCCCTGCTGCTAAAAAATTTGAACAAAACGATGCAAAAAGACTTGTCAAAAAAGATCATATCTGCTTTATCTGTGGAAGATATGAGGGGTTTGATGAGCGTATGGTGGAAAAATATGCAGATGAGGTGTTTTGTATAGGTGATTTTATCTTAACCGGAGGAGAGCTGCCGGCACTTTGTCTTGCTGACGCGATTTCAAGAAATGTAAGCGGTGTTTTGGGCAATGATGAAAGCTTAAGTGAAGAGAGTTTTGAGCTTGGATTGCTTGAATCGCCCGCGTTTACAAAGCCAAATATCTATGAAAATTTAAATGTTGTTTCAGATTTTTTAAAGGGAAATCATGCTAAAATCAAGGCTTTAAAAAATGATATGGCGTGCTTCAAAACTAGGTTTTTCCGTCCTGATTTATACCGAAAATACAAGCCGCTAATGAAGGATAAAAGATGAGAAATAAGTATATTGAAGCATTTGAAAATGCTCAAATAGCAAGCAAGTCTGTGCCTGAATTTCGTGCCGGCGACACACTTCGTGTAGCTATCCGTATCAAAGAGGGCGATAAAACTAGGGTTCAAAATTTTGAAGGTGTATGTATAGCTAGACGTGGAAGCGGTACAGGCGAGACCTTTATGATTAGAAAAATAGGCGCAAACAGTGTAGGTGTAGAGAGAATTTTCCCTATTTACAGCGATAGCCTTGAGAGCATAACTGTTTTAAGACGTGGACGTGTAAGACGTGCAAAACTATTCTATCTACGTGATAGACGTGGTAAATCTGCACGTATTAGAGAGCTTAAAAAGTAAAATTTATTATTTCTTAATAAAGGGTGAAATTTATGCAAAATTTCACCCATATTCTACATAATATTCTAATTTAATCGATTTAGCTATCATAATACACTTTTTTATCAATTAGGTAATTAAACTATCTGTACCTATTTTTATACTAAAAACTATTATTTACATACTAAATACTACTAAAATTTTTAAAATATTCAAATTTTAATACAATATTTTTAACTGTTATAAAGGTTGCTTGGTATATTATTTTTGAAATTGAAATTTCATTTTTGTAGAGTTACTTATCCGTTACTTTGCAATAATTTTAATAGGATATATATAGGTTTTGATATCGTATCGCAAATTGTATTGATACTTTTATAAATTTCTATTTTAAATATACTAATATTCTACTTTAAATTTATATTAATAATACTATCAAGATTTGTTAAAATATATTTTAGATTTTAAGTGTGTTTTGGTAGCTTTTATAAAGTGTAATTACCCTAAAATACTCTTATATAGATCAATTATTTAATTTAATTAAGGCAGTATATATATTGATATGCTAAATCAAAATATATTTAATCTTTTTAAAGCTTTATCTAATATTAATGAGCTTATTTTCTAATAATTATAAATATTTTTAAAAATAAAAATAAAGAAAAAATTAATAGTTTAATTTAAAAATTATGAAATTTGTAGTATAGTTTCAGTAATCAAAATTTTTTTAAAGGAGACCGTTATGGGTTTTAGAAAAGAACATGATTTTATAGGTGAGCTTGAGATCTCTAACGATGTTTATTATGGTGTTCAAACTTTTAGAGCACTTGAGAACTTCCATATGAGCGGAAGAAAACTTAGTGACTATCCTTATTTTATAAAAGCCTTCGCTCAAATTAAAAAAGCTGCTGCACTTGCAAACAAAGAGGTTGGTGTACTTGACGCAGCTAAAGCCGACGCTATAGCAAAAGCTTGCGATAGATTGATTGCAGGAGAATTCCAAGATCAGTTCGTAGTTGATATGATTCAAGGTGGCGCAGGAACTTCTACAAATATGAATTCAAATGAGGTTATTACAAATATTGCGCTTGAGAGCATGGGACACAAAAAAGGTGAATATCAATATCTTCACCCAAATGACCACACAAACCTAGGTCAAAGTACAAACGATACATATCCAAGCTCTATCAAAGTAGCCGCTTATGCAAAACTAACAGATCTTCTAAAGGCTATGGAGCTTCTTAAAACAGAACTTGAAATAAAAGCAAAAGATTTTAAAGATATTATAAAAATGGGTAGAACCGAGCTTGAGGATGCCGTTCCTACAACACTTGGAAATACATTTAACGCATTTGCAAGCTACATCAAAAGCGATATAGAAAAAATTACAGCTGCTAGAGAGTCAATGACATATCTAAATATGGGCGCAACAGCTATCGGAACAGGTATTAACTGCCACCCAGACTACAAAGCTTCTGTTCATAAAATTCTAAGCCAAATTACAGGCGTAAACTTCAAACCAGCAGATGATTTCATAGCAGCCACTCAAGATACTGCTGATTTTGTTCATGTAAGTGGTGCACTAAAAACTGCTGCTGTTAGACTTAGTAAGATAGCAAACGACCTTCGTTTGATGAACTCTGGTCCAAGATGCGGTCTTGGTGAGATAAATTTACCTCAAATGCAACCAGGAAGCTCAATTATGCCAGGTAAGGTAAATCCTGTTATAGCTGAGGTTGTTGGAGAGGCTTGCTATGAGGTAATCGGCAATGATGTAACAATCATGCTTTGCTCAGAGAGAGGTGAATTTGAGCTAAATGCGTTTGAGCCAGGAATCGCTTATGGTCTATTTAACTCTATATTCATCCTAGAAAACGCTATGAAAACTCTAGCTGAAAAAGCTATCAGAAAACTAACTGCAAACCCTGAGGCTTGCTTAAAATCAGTTCTTGGATCTGTTGGTATAGTTACAGCATTTAACCCTTATATCGGATATGAGAAATCTGCAAGTATTGCCAAAGAAGCTCTTCAAACAGGTAAAGCAGTTGGAGATATCTGCCTAGAGAGAGGCTATCTAAGCAAAGAAGAAATTGATAAAATTTTAGAGCCTAAAAATATGTTAAACCCTCATATGGGTAAATAAATTTAATTAAACACGCCAAATTTATTTTGGCGTGTTTAAGATTTGTGTTTTGAAATAAATCTTTATAAAGGAGTTTTTATGGATATAATGCTGATTTTACAGATTATAGTCCTATTCGGAGGTATCTACCTAGGTGTTAAGCTAGGTGGTATGGCTGTTGGCTACGCAGGTGGTCTTGGTGTCGTTGTTTTAGCGATACTTGGTATGAAGGTAGAGATGAAGGGTATTCCTATTGATGTTGTCCTTATCATCGCTTCTGTTATATCTGCTATTACAGCTATGCAAGTTGCTGGTGGTCTTGATTATCTTGTTCAGGTTGCATCTAAAATTTTACGCAAAAATCCAAAGCAAATCAACTACTTGGCCCCTACTGTTACGTATATGCTAACAATGTTTGCAGGAACAGGTCACACAGCTTTTTCAATGCTTCCTGTTATTACAGAAGTTGCTAAGGGACAAAATATTAAACCTTCAGCACCTCTTGCACTTTCTGTTGTTTCATCTCAGGTTGCAATTACCGCAAGCCCGATTTCAGCTGCTTTCGTTGCTATGACAGGTGTTGTCGAGCCACTTGGTGTTAGCTATCCGATGCTACTATTTATATGCGTCTCTACAACATTTGTTGCTATGCTTGCAACTGCATTCTTTGTAAATAAATTTTACGATTTAGATCTTTCAAAAGACCCAATCTACCAAGAGAGACTTGCAAAAGGTCTAGTAGAAGAGGTTAAAGATGCTGAGTATAAAGAGCTTAAACCATATGCGAAGAAATCTGTTGCAATATTTGGTATAGGCGTTTTAATAGTTGTTGCTTATGCATTGCTTATTTCAAAAAGTTTAGGACTGATTCAAAACCCAATCCTAACAAGAGATAACGCAATTATCAGCTTTATGCTAACAATAGGCTTTATGATTGTTGTACTTTGCAAGGTTGATACAGGTAAACTACTTTCAACAAGCACATTCCAAAGCGGTATGAACGCAATCATCTGCGTTATCGGTATCGCATGGCTTGGAACAACATTTGTTAACGGTCACCTTGAAGGCATTAAAGATGTAGCTAAAAGCGTGGTTACTCAGTATCCATTTATTTTGGCTGTGGCGCTTTACTTCCTAAGTTCCTTGCTATACTCTCAAGCTGCTACAACTCGTGTTATGATGCCTGCTATTGCAGTTGCTCTTGGTATGACAAGCCCTGAAAATTCACAAAATGTTTGGATTCTAGTTGCTTCATTTGCAGCTGTTTCAGGACTATTCGTTCTACCTACATACCCTACAACACTAGGTGCTATCGCAATGGATGATACAGGAACTACAAAAGTTGGTAAATTTGTATTTAACCATTCATTCTTTATTCCTGGTACAATCATGGTTGCGATCTCAGTTGCGCTAGGATTTTTAATAGCTCCTGTTCTTATATAAGGACAAACTAATTTTTGCCAAGAGATACTCTCTTGGCTTTTTAAATTTTAAAGGATAATAAGATGAAAAGAGTTGGAATTTTAGGCGGAATGGGACCACTTGCCACTATAGATTTATATGCTAAGATAGTTGAACTTACAGATGCCAAAAAAGATCAAGATAATATACCTATAATCATCGATAATTATCCACAAATTCCAGACAGAACCGCCTATATACTTCACGGCGGAGAAGATCCATTTCCTTTTATGAAAGAGGCTGCTTTAAGGCTTAAAAACGCAGGATGTGAAGCGGTTTTTATGGCGTGCAATACTGCTCATTATTTTGCTGATAGGCTTGTAGAAGAGACTGGGATTAATCTACTTCATATAGCAAGCATTGCCGTAGACGCGATTAAAAAAGAGTACCCAAATGCTAAAAAAATAGCCGTTATAGCGACAACAGGAACTACAAAGGCTAAAATTTACGAGAACAAGCTTGTAGAAAATGGCTTTGAGTGTGTGCAAATCCCAGAAAATTTACTTGAAAATATAATGGATTGTATCTATAAAGGCGCGAAAGCAAATAAGCTAAAAGAGTATGTTGAGCTTTTTAATGATACTATAGATCAAGTCCAAGCCGATGTTTATATAGCTGCTTGTACCGAAATACCGCTATTTTTGCCTTATGCAAAGAAAAAAGATAAATTTGTTGATGCGACTCTTGAGCTTGCTAAGGCTGCCGTAAAATTTAGTCTTGAGAAATAGATATTTTATACTAGCTAGCTTACTTACTGCTTTTAACATATACATTTAAACGCCTATTAAAACAAATTTCTATAAAATTTATATTAATACAAATTTTAAAAGGCATTAGATGTCTCATTTTGAATTCGCAAGCTCATATTTTGGTGCTTTTGTAATACTTATTTTGTCAATTGTAGTATTTTGCTTGATTGTGTTTTTATCAAGCAAAATAGGTAGTAAAATGGCAAATAAAAACTCGGAGCGTCTAAAACTATCTATTTATGAGTGCGGACCAGAGGTTATCAAGCAACCAAATAGGATAAATATTCACTATTTTTTATACGCTATCTTGTTTGTGCTTTTCGATGTTGAGGTTATATTTATGTTTCCTTGGGCTGTGGATTTTAAAATTTTAGGATTATTTGGATTTATTGAGATGGCATTTTTCATCATACTGTTATCGATAGGATTTATCTATGCATGGGGCAAAGGAGCGTTTACGTGGCAAGACATCAGATAAATTATGCACAAAACGGCGGTTTGCCGGTGGTGCTTACTACGGTTGATAAGCTTGTGCAATGGGGCAGGAGCAACTCGCTTTGGGCACTTAGCTATGGGCTTGCGTGTTGTGCGATAGAGATGATGGCAAGCGGAGCCAGCAGATATGACTTTGATAGGTTTGGAACGATTTTTAGAGCCTCTCCTAGACACTCTGAAGTAATGATAATAGCCGGAACTCTCACTAAAAAGCATGCTGAGTTTACACGTAGGCTATATGACCAGATGGCTGAGCCAAAATGGGTCATATCGATGGGAAGCTGCGCAAATACCGGAGGTATGTTTAATACATATTCAACTGTGCAAGGAGTTGACCGCATAATCCCAGTTGATATATATCTGCCAGGATGTGCGCCTAGGCCAGAAACTCTTCAATATGCGCTAATGATACTTCAAAAAAAGATTCGCAAAGAGAGTCCGTTTAGGGCGCAAGCTCCAAAAAGGTTGGTCTGATGAGAGAGTATCAAGATAGAAAAAACGCTCAAAAAAAGCACTATTATAAGGATTCATTTTATGTTGCAGAACAAACTAGGAAATTTGATGCGCAAGAGAGTGAATTTAGTGAGGATTTAAAGGCTTTAAACTCTGAAAATTTAGAAATTTTAGACTCATATGTAGAGCTTGGTCAATTTGTAGTCTATGTAAAAAGTAGTGAAAATTTAAAAGCCCTTAGGATATTTAAATCTCTTGGATACGAGGTATTATCTGAAATTTCGGCGGTTGATTTTATTTCTCAAAAGGGTGGCTTTGAGGTTTTTTATCAGCTTTTGTCTATATCAAATAAAAAAAGAGCGCGAGTAAAATGCTTTGTAAAAAAAGCCGAAATGCTTAAAAGTGTGGTTGAAATTTACAAAAGTGCCAATTGGTCAGAGCGAGAGATGTATGATATGTTTGGAATTTTTATACAAAACCATCCTAATTTAAAGCGTCTTATAATGCCTGATGATTGGCATTCGCACCCTCTTTTAAAGAGCTATCCGTTGCATGGAGATGAACATGCCAGATGGTATGAGGTTGATAAAATTTTCGGTCGTGAATATCGCGAGATAATAGGTCCTGAGAATAGAGATAGCGCCAAAATAGATAGTAAGGATACGTTTAATTTTGGGCGAATCTATCACGAGGTTGAGCGTGGAGCCAAGCCAAGAGATGAGAAAATTTTGCAAGAGTATCAAGAAGATGGCGGTGTAGCCTTTGTTAAGCGCGCAAAACGCGGTAGTAGTAAAATTTTAGAAAAAAGACCTTAGAATGCAAAATCCAAGCAAGCTCAGACCGTTTTTTGAAAATATAGAATTTGAAGAAAATAACGGAAAGATGATACTAAATTTCGGTCCTCAACACCCTTCTGCGCATGGTCAGCTAAAGCTTGTGCTTGAGCTTGACGGCGAAAAGGTGGTGCGTGCTATGCCTGAGATAGGCTTCATGCATAGAGGTGTTGAGAAGATGGCTGAAAATATGACCTTTCAGGAGTTTTTGCCTGTAACTGATAGGGTTGATTATATAGCATCAAGTGCAAATAATTATGCCTTGTGTGCGGCGGTTGAGAAGCTTTGCGATATCGAGGTGCCTAGAAGAGCTCAGATAATAAGAACCATGCTTTTGGAGCTAAACCGCATAAGCTCGCATCTTCTGTTTTTAGCCACTCACGCGCTTGATGTTGGTGCAATGACCGTGTTTTTATACGCCTTTAGAGAGCGTGAGTATATTTTGGATTTGATTGAAAAATATTGTGGTGCTAGACTTACGCACTCAAGCATTAAGATAGGCGGAGTATTTCTTGATCTACCTAGCGGCTGGACTGAGGAACTGCTGGCATTTTGTAATAAATTTCCAAGCGATATAGCCACTTATGAGGGACTTTTAAGCGAGAATAGAATTTGGCGTATGAGACTTGAGGGAGTTGGTGTTTTAAGCCGTGAAAACGCTCTGAGCTGGGGATGTTCAGGAGTTATGCTAAGAGCTAGCGGTGTAGAATTTGATATTAGAAAGGCTGAGCCATATTTAGTATATGACGAGATTGATTTTGAAGTGCCATACTCAAATACCGGTGATTGCTATGCAAGATATAAGCTTTATATGGAAGAAATGAGGCAGAGTGTAAAAATACTGCTTCAATGCGAGAAGCTTTATAATAATTCAGGGCCTGAAATTTTAGCCAATTCGCCTCAATTTGTAAGCGCCAGCAAAGAGCAGATAATGACACAAAACTACTCTTTGATGCAGCATTTTGTGCTGGTTACTCAAGGGCTTAAGGCAAAGCGTGGAGAGATTTATCATCCTACCGAGTCGCCAAAGGGAGAGCTTGGATTTTATATTTACTCTACTGCAGAGAGTAGTCCATATCGCTTGAAAATTCGTGCTCCAAGCTTTTTTCACTGTGCGCTTTACGAGGAGCTTTTGGTGGGGCAATATGTGGCTGATGTGGTTACTATAATAGGTAGTAGCAATATAATTTTAGGTGAAATCGATAGATGAAAAGAGTTGATTTAAGACATTTAAAAGGTGATTTTTTAAGCGAATTAAGTAATCAGGCAAAAAGGCTCAACGATGGCGAGGTCTGTATATTTTTATTTGAGCCTGTAGAGTTTGACAATATCGAAAAAAGTGTAAATTTGATACGAGAAGAGAGCTGTGAGCTTATGAATTCGCTTAAATTTAATCAGGTAGATTGGACTATAGTAGTGAAGAAAATTAAAGGGTGAATATGAAATTTAAAGAGTTTAAAGGTGCAAAAACATTAAGTCTTGCAAGTCTGCTTAGTCTTCAAAATTTGACTTTGGCAAACGAGCTAAAAAATCAAGATTTTATCTATATCTCTTGTTTTGAGGATGAAATTTTAGGCAGCAAAAGTTTAATTCGTTGCGAAATAGGATCTATTAGCTATGTTTTAGCTCTTCTTTGCAAGTACTGCCTTGATTTTTCAAAATTTGAAAGCGACATCAAAGAGTATTTTGATGAGCTTGATGAAGGCTTTTTAAGCGGAGAGTGCAATATCGGCGAGGAGGAGTTTGAGGACCTTGCTGTTTTTATGAAAGATTGTGAAAATATCATAATCGATAGCACTTTCTTTTCACATCCTGACTCTAAGATGATATTTGAGTGTTTAAATTTATTAAATTTAAACACCGTAGTCGCAGATAGCGATATAAAAGAGATTAAGACGGATGGAAATTTAAATGAGCTAAAAGAGCTTGAAAGCTTTGATGGAAGCGTTGTCTTTGGGCTTGTCGGAGATAGCCGTGAGCTTGTAGGATCTTCTAGCTTTGCTATTGCGGCCAAAGTAAAAGATGGAGATGAGATTAAAGTAGGAGCCAATGGACTTGATATAGAGAGAAAATTTAGACTAAATAGCGCGATGAAAGGAACTGTGGCGATATTTAAAGATAGTCAAATTAATGGCTACAACTTCAAAGTAGCAAAAATTAGCAAATTAGGATGAGATTATAATATGAGTGAGCAAATCACCCTCTTTATAGATGGCATAGAATGCAAAGCATATGAAGGTGAGTATATACTTGGCACCGCAAGAAAAAACGGGATATTTATCCCTGCAATCTGCTATCTTACCGGATGTTCGGCGACTTTGGCCTGCAGATTATGTATGGTGGAGGCTGATGGAAAGAGAGTATATGCCTGCAATGCGAAAGTCAAAGAGGGCATGAATGTAGTTACAAATACTGATGAAATTAGCGTAGAGCGTAATGCTATTATGCAAACTTATTGTATAAATCACCCTCTTGAGTGTGGAGTATGCGATCAAAGCGGCGAGTGCGAGTTGCAAAATTTCACTACGCTCATGGGAGTAAGCAGTCAAAAATACGCCATCAAAGATACTTATAAACCTCATAAAAATTGGGGCAAGATAAACTACGATCCTTCTCTTTGCATAGTTTGTGAGAGGTGTGTTACCGTATGCTCTGATAAGATCGGCGAAAGTGCGCTAAAAACTACTCCAAGAGGCGGCGATCAGCCTGCTAAGGAGTTAAAAGACAGTATGCCAAAAGATGCTTTTGCTGTTTGGAACAAATTTCAAAAGAGTCTTATAGCGCCTAGTGTGGGAGCAAATTTGGACTGTTCGTTTTGCGGTGAGTGCACTAGCGTATGTCCCGTTGGAGCTCTTGTAGGAAGTGAGTTTCAATACAGCTCAAACGCATGGGAATTAACCAAAATACCTGCTTCAAATCCGCATTCAAGCGATTGTGAATTGATGTATTACGACATTAAAGAGAGCGGGATAGAAAATCGCAAAAAGAGAATTTATAGAGTTAGTAACGATTTTCACTTTACCACTTTAAATACGGCAGCTAGATACGGATATGATTTTGCCAATGAAAATGCTAAAAAAGATGAGAGTAAATTTAAAGAGATAGTGGATAAATTTAAAAACGGTGAAGTAAAAAATATAAAATTTAATAGCTTTATCACAAATGAAGAAGCCTTAATTTTAGAGCGTTTAAGGCGAAAATTCGGGTTAAATTTAGTAAATAGCGAGGCTAAAAAATATCAGGACTTTTTAAACGAATTTGCTAAATTTAGCGGCGAGAGCCTATATAACGGCGATGTAGAAAGCTTAAATAAAACGGATTTTATTATAAGTGTAGGAACTCTTTTAAGATATGACAGTCCCAATATAAGCTACGCCCTAAATAACGCGCTTAAAATCAATAAATCCTCGGTAATTTACTTTCATGCAATAGCAGATAAGGTTATTAAAAACTACTCTAAAAATTTGCTTTTTATTCATCATAAAGCGGGTTTAGAGCTTGATATACTGCTTTGGATTTTGCAAAATTTTGCAGAAAATTTAGATGGTGATCTTGATAAATTTTTAAAAGAAAATTTAATAACTTCTAAAAAAATAGTAGAAATTTTAGAGCCAAAAGAGATAGAAGAAGAGATCGTTAAGAAGATTACCGATGAAAACGGCGAAACGCAAGAGATTAAAGAGGTAGTTAAAAAGCAGGTTAATGAAAAAAAAGAACAGGAAGTAAGCGTAGAAGTTTCAAAATTTGCTCTAAATTTAGGCATTGATGAGGATAGAATAAAGGCTTTAACCGATAAGAAGCAAAGCTTTGCACTGATTATCGGAGAAGATTTTTACTGTCATGAAAATGCTCTTGCCTTAGCCGCTCTTGCAGGACTTATAGCCAAATTTACGAAGTTTAAGGTGATTTTAATCCCACCTAGAACAAATTCTCTCGGAGTTGCTAAAATTTGTAAATTATCAAATGAAGAGAGCGGGTTTAGTTTTGGATATAACGAAAAGGCAGATTTTACTATGAGTATTTCCGAAGGTGATATCGATGCGCCCGCGCTTACTCAGCAAGAAGGAACCTTTAGTAATTACGATAAGCGCGTTGTGCCTACAAATGCGGCTTTAAAATATGAGGGTTATACTCTAAACGATTTGGCAAACGAGCTTGGAATCAGTTCTAAATGGACAATTGACTATACGTTAAAGCTTGGAGATATTGATGAATTTGAAAGAGTGGAGTTTGATGAGCTTGATAATTTTTATGAAAATTCAGGAGCTTGCAAAAGAGGGTATCTCTTAAAATCTCAAAAAATAAATAGTGAAGCAAGGCTTGATTTTAAAAATTTAAAGAGCGAAGAGATTAAATTTAATATATATAGGGCAAATCCTATTCATCAATTTTCAAAATTTACAAATATGGCTTCTCAGCTCAATGAAACCGGAGCCTTGTATGTATCAAGCGGATTTTTAGACGAAAACGGCTTTAAGGATAGCGAGATAGTAAATTTAAAAAATGAAAATTTAACTTTGGCGATTAGGTTAAAGCTGGATAGCTATTTAGAGGGTGTAGCGGCTTATATTGGAGATTTTGACGAACATATTGATATAGAGCCGTTTTTTATAAGCAGATATGCAAATTTAAAGATAGAGAGGGCGTGATATGGACGGGTTTTTTATAGTCGAAACTATCGTTAAATCTTTTATTGTTATATCCGTTTTTGCCACTCTTGCCGGTCTTGGAACGTATGCCGAGCGAAAGGTTTTAGCCTATATGCAGCGTAGAATAGGTCCAAGTATGGTTGGTCCCGGAGGTATTTTGCAGCTTGTGGCAGATATGATAAAGCTCTTTACTAAAGAGGATATCATTCCTCAGTTTGCAAACAAGCCTATCTTTATGATAGCTCCTATTATATCGGCTGTTGGAGCCTTTGCGGCGCTAGCTGTCGTACCGTTTTTCCCTGAATTTACACTTTTTGGACGCACAATTAGGCCGATTTTAGCCGATGTGGGTGTGGGAGTGCTTTATGTACTCGGAGTTGGTGGAGTTTGCGTACTATCTCCGCTTCTTGCAGGGCTTTCAAGCCATAATAAATATGCGCTTATAGCTGCGGCAAGGGCCTCTATGCAGCTTATTAGCTTTGAGGTTGTAACGGGACTTTCGCTTCTAAGCGTAATCATGATGGTCGGCTCTTTATCCTTAATAGATATTAATAGTTACCAAAACACCGGACTTGGAGGCTGGCTTATCTTTAAGCAGCCACTAGCTTTTATACTATTTTTGATATCGTCGTTTGTAGAGACTAATAGAACTCCATTTTGTATGACCGAAAATGAGACGGAGTTAATCGCCGGCTATGGCACCGAGTATTCCGGTATGCGTTGGGCCATGTTTTTTATAGGTGAGTATGCCAATATGATAACAGCTTCATTTTTAGTAAGTCTTGTATTTTTAGGCGGATTTAATCCTGTTTGGTTTTTGCCGGGCGGACTGATGATACTTTTAAAAGTTAGTTTTATATTTTTCCTATTTCTTTGGACTAGGGCTGCATGGCCTCATGTTAGAGTTGATCAGCTTATGGGGCTTTGTTGGAAGGTTTTGATGCCTTTGGCTGTCTTAAATATCCTGATAACCGGTTTAGTGTTGGTGTGAGATGAAAGATTATATTTTTATAAAAACAGATGATGCGGCGATCTCTAATATTGATAAATTTAAAAGGCTAGTAAGGCGAACCTTTAAACTTGAGCTTTTTAAAGGGCTTTGGATAGTTCTAAAAGAGATGATTAGCGGTAAGTCGCATACTCTTTTATATCCTCTTGAAAAGATGCAGCTCAGCCCTAGATATAGGGCCGTGCATAAGCTTATGAGATTTATAGAGAGTGAAAACGAACGATGTATAGGGTGCGGACTCTGTGAGAAAATTTGTGTTAGCAACTGTATCGCTATGGAGACTAAGCTTGATGAGAATGGACGTAAGAGAGTTGTTAATTACTCTATAAACTATGGTCGATGCGTATATTGCGGGCTTTGCGCCGATGTTTGTCCGGAAATTGCCATAGTGCATGGAGGCGAATATGAAAACGCAAGCGAGCAAAGAGCTTATTTTGGCTTTAAAGAGGATCTTTTAACTCCAAAAGATAAGCTTTGTGAACAGGTGGAATTCCCTGGATATGGCAGCTTAAGAGAGGATGCGGATAAATTTGTCAAAGCAACTCCAAATGCATATATAAATATAGATGAAATTTCTAATGAGCCAGAAAAAAAGAGTGAAATTTCAAAGGAAAATAAAGATGTTTGAAGTAGTAGCCTTTTATTTTTTCGCCGCTACCTCGATAGCATGCTTTGGTATAAGCGTATTTAGTAAAAATGTTCTTTATGCTATGAGCGCATTAGCGGGCGGAATGATCTTTATTTCCGGATTTTTCTTTTTGCTTGGGGCTGAATTTCTAGGAGTTGTGCAAATAATCGTTTATACTGGAGCCGTGATGGTTCTGTATGCATTTTCGATGATGTTCTTTGATGTCAGTAAAGACGTAGTGGAAAATAGAAGCAAGGTGGCAAACAGGCTAATATACACTCTTAGCGTATTGTCCGCTCTGATTTTGGTGCTTATATTTTCAGCTCCGATCATTTCATCAAATTTAGACGCTCAATATCCTATCGTAGAAAATGTCGGTAACGTCGAGATAATAGGAATTTTGCTATTTACAAAATATCTAATTGTGTTTGAATTGGCGGCTGTAATGCTACTTGTTGCTATGGTAAGCGCGATAGTGCTCGCTCATAAAGATATGGACAGGGGAGATAGCGATGATAACGCTTAGTCACTATTTGATAGTTTCGGCAATTATGTTTGGACTTGGTATTTTTGGCATCATAAAAAGAACTAACCTAATAATGCTATTTTTTTCTACTGAAATTTTATTAAACTCAGCAAATGTGGCTTTGGCCGCGATATCTAAATTTAGCGGAGATATGACAGGGCAAATTTTTGCCTTTTTTATTATAGCTGTTGCTGCTAGCGAGCTAGCGGTAGGGCTTGGACTCTTGGTGCTTTGGTATAAAAAGACAGGCTCTATAGAGATTTCAAGCATGAAGAGCATGAGGAGAGGGTCGTGAATCAAGCTGTTTTGTTTGTAGTTTCGCTATTTTTACCGCTTGTCTCTGCAATATTTGCCGGTATTTTTTCACACTCAAGACAGATGAATTTTGTGGGAGTAATATGCTCTGTTCTTATAGCTTTAAGCACGGTATCTTCGTTGATATTTTTAAATTTGGTAATAGTTGGCGGAGAGATTGAGATTTATCTTAAAGATTTTATCGTAGCGGGCGGATTTGAGAGCGAATTTAGCTTTATTATAGATGAAGTAAGCGTAATAATGATGTCTGTTGTCGGTATAGTAGCAAGTGTAGTGCATATCTATTCTATAAGCTATATGCATAATGATGCTGGATTTAATAGATTTTTTAGCTATCTTGGGCTGTTTGTCTTCTCTATGCTAATACTTGTAATGAGCGATAATTTTATCGGGCTATTTATAGGCTGGGAGGGCGTGGGATTATGCTCTTGGTTGCTAATTGGCTTTTGGTATAAAAAGCAGAGTGCAAGCTGGGCGGCAAATGAAGCCTTTATAATGAATAGGGTAGCGGATCTGGCTATACTAATAGGAATATTTCTGATATATCAAGAGTTTGGAAGCGTAAGATATGATGAGGTTTTTAGTATGGTCTCAAGCGCTGACTCTTATCTGATAATACTAATTGCGGCTTGTTTATTTGTGGGTGCGATGGGCAAGAGTGCTCAATTTCCATTTCATACTTGGCTTGCAGACGCAATGGAGGGTCCAACTCCGGTATCGGCACTCATTCATGCCGCTACGATGGTAACCGCCGGAGTTTATTTGGTTATTAGAGCCAATGAAATTTTTGCTCTTACTCCAGAAATTAGTAGCTTTATAGCCTATCTTGGTGCTTTTGTAGCGATATTTGCTGCATCAATGGCCATAGTTAATAGAGATTTGAAAAAGATAATAGCCTATTCTACGCTATCTCAGCTTGGTTATATGTTTGTAGCCGCAGGGCTGGGAGCTTACTGGATAGCGCTGTTTCATCTTGCCACGCATGCCTTTTTTAAGTCATTGTTGTTTTTGTGCGCTGGTAATGTAATGCATGCGATGAATGATGAGCTTGATATTAAAAAGATGGGCGGGCTTTATAAATTTATGAAGATAACCGCTATATTTATGGTAATCGGCTCTGTTGCTTTGGCTGGATTTTATCCGTTTGCAGGATTCTTCTCTAAAGATAAAATTTTAGAAGTAGCGTTTAGCGAAGGAAATTTTATCATATATGCCATTCTTTTAATCACAGCCGCCATGACAGCATTTTATAGCTTTAGACTTATAATGCTTGTATTTTTTACAGATAGCAAATTTGAGCACCATCCGCATGAGGCGAACAGATCTACTATAATTTCTCTTGTGCCTCTTGTGATAATGTCATTTTTGGCAGGATTTTTAGAGCATAAATTTGAGATCGTTTCAACTATAGTTTTGCCAGATTATCTATTTGATATTAAAGACGGCACTAGAAATTTTATGGTAATTTTTACGCTTTTGATAGTTTCTCTCTCAACCGTTTTTTCCGTATTTGCATATAAAAAAGGGATTTTTAAAGAAGATGTTAAAGAATTTTGGGTTTATAAAATTTTAGAGCGACAATACTATATACCTCAAATTTATGATAGATTTTTTGTAAGAGGTTATCAGGCAATATCAAAGATATGCAGAAAATTTGACGAGGCTATAATAGATAGAAGTGTTGATTTTATCGCAAAATCGATCCATTCTTTGGCTAAATTTTCAGATAATATGCAAAGCGGAGATCTAAGTATAATGCTTAGATTGATGGTGCTCGGATTTGCCATCTTACTAACCCTTGCATTTTTGTTTACAAAGGCTATAAATGCTTAGTTTGATAATATTTTTCCCAGCTTTTGCTGCAATGCTTGGTTTTTTGATAGACGAGAAGAGCATTAAGGTTTATGGGGTTTGTATAGCCTTTATAGAGTTTTTGTTGACTCTTTTTATGTGGTTTAGTTTTAGTGGAAGCATTGAGGAATTTAGCCTTATAAATCATCTCTCTTTGGTTGGGTTTTTAAATGTAAACTATACTGTCGGAGTTGATGGAATTTCACTATTTTTGGTTATTTTAAGCTCGTTCATGACTCTTATTGGGCTTATATCTTTAAATTTAAAGGGAAATTTAAAACATCTTATCATATCGATCCTATTTTTAGAGATGACGATGATGGGTGTGTTTTTGGCTCTTGATGCGATTTTATTCTATATATTTTGGGAGCTTAGTCTATTGCCTATGCTATATATAATAGGCGCTTGGGGAAGCGAAAATAGAATTTATGCCGCGGTTAAATTTTTCATATATACCTTTTTTGGCTCTGTTTTTATGCTTGTAGCGATTTTGGCGATGGCATATCTGCACTATAGGACAAATGGATTTTGGAGTTTTTCTATACTAGATTGGCAAAATTTACAGCTACCTTTAAACACTCAAATTTGGCTATTTTTAGCATTTTTTATTGCCTTTGCGGTAAAAACTCCTATGTTTCCGTTTCACACCTGGCTTCCTTACGCTCACGGTCAAGCCCCTACCATAGGTTCAGTTTTACTTGCTGCGGTCTTGCTTAAGATGGGAACTTACGGCTTTGTAAGATTTTCTCTTCCTATGTTTCCCGATGCTAGCGTAGAGCTATTTAATCTAGTCGCGATTTTAGCCGTTATTATGGTTATTTATACGGCTCTAATAGCCTATGCTCAAGACGATATGAAGCAGGTTATAGCCTATAGCTCTATTTCGCATATGGGTATTATAGTGCTTGGAATTTTTGCTATGAACATAGAGGGTGTTAGCGGAGCTATATTTATGATGATTAGCCACGGTATAGTTAGCGGTGCTCTATTTTTGCTGGTTGGTATAATATACGAGCGAAGGCATACTAAGATGATAGCGGAATTTGGAGGGCTTGCTAATGTTATGCCAAGATATGCTTTGATTTTTTGTGTAGTTATGCTTGGCAGCATAGGGCTTCCGCTTACAATAGGATTTGTGGGCGAATTTTTAAGTCTAGTTGGAATTTTTAAAGCAAATTTCATATACGCTCTCTTAGGTGGCATAGGCATAATAGTCGGTGCAATATATATGCTAAATCTCTTTAGAAAGGTTTTTTACGGAGTATGCGACAAAGAAGAAAATTTGAAGCTAAATGATCTAAATTTAAGAGAGATTGTCACCCTTGTACCTCTTTGTCTGCTTGTTATCTATCTTGGGGTTAGTCCAAATATTATGTTAAAGCCTATAGATATGAGCGTAAATCAAATGATGGTCAAGATGTATAATAAATCTTTAAAAAGCGAGACAAAAGAGTTTATTGTAAATTCCAATAGAATCGGAGGTAGATAATGAGTGAGCTGATATTTGTAAGCTTAGAAGAGTTAAATATATCTTCTGTCGCCTCAATGCTATCTTTGATCTTTTTTGCGCTTTTTATTCTTTGTATAGGCACATTTAAAAAAGATCTGTCAAAGACCTTTTATGCGATATTTTCTCTAATAGCTATCATGCTAAATTTAGGAATAGTCATAGATCATTACATACTATCAAAGGGTTTTTTTGATTTATTGCTGGTTGATGGTATTTCGGTTTTGTCTCAGATTATTATTCTTATAGCATCCTCTTTATTTATCCCGCTTTCGCTTAGCACTAAGAGGTTTTTTGAATACGAAATAAGCGAATTTTACGCGCTATTTTTATTTATGATAGCCGGATTTGAGTTTATGGTTAGTAGTAATAATCTTATCTTGATATTTATAGGACTTGAAACCTCTTCTTTGGCGCTTTATACTCTAATCGCTCTTCATAATAAGATAAAATCAATAGAAGCTGCTATAAAGTACTTTACGATGGGGGCTCTTAGTTCTGGATTTTTTGTATTTGGCGCTGCTATGTTTTATATGGCGACAGGAAGTGTAGAGATAAATTTAATAGCTGATGCGATAAAGCAATTCGGACTACAAAGCAGTATGATAGCCACTCTTGGATGTGTGTTTATGTTTGGCGCTATAGGGTTTAAGCTCTCATTGATACCTTTTCATACCTGGGTACCTGATGTTTATGAGGGTGCCAATGCTCCTTTAGCTGGATATATGTCTGTAGTGCCTAAGGTAGCCGGATTTATAGTAGCTTTAAGGCTATTTGAGGCACTTGCGCATTCTAATATATACTGGGTGCATTATATGCTCTATATTTCTGCTATTTTGACAATGACTCTTGCCAATATTATGGCTTTAGTTCAAAGAGATGTAAAAAGAATGCTCGCATTTAGCTCTATAGCGCATGCCGGATTTGTGCTTTGCGCTATAGTTATAGGAACCTCTCAAGCAAATGTATCATTGTTTTTATACTGGATTATGTTTTTGTTTGCAAATTTGGGTGCATTTTCTATGCTCTGGGTTGCAAGATGTGATGATACAGTCTGCTGGGACAAAAGATTTAAACACCCTTATGAGAAATTTGCAGGGCTTATTAAGACCCTTCCAAGTTATGCGGTGATAATGGCGATTTTTATGGTTGCCTTAGCCGGAATTCCGCCTTTTAGCGTATTTTGGGGTAAGATGTATCTGATATCTTCGGCTATTGCAGGTGATCATGTGGTTTTAGCAGTCGTAATGGCTTTAAATAGTGCGATAGCAATATACTATTATCTAAAGCTCGTTGTTGTGATGTTTTTAAAAGAGCCAATAGTAAGTGATAAAAACCTCTATATTGCAAATACCTCTGGCGCACTTAAAGCCATTGTAGGGTTTGCCGCGATAACTACCATAGGGGCGATATTTATGGTGGATTCATTGCTTGAGTTTATCGCAAGTTTCGTTATCGCAAGTGGTTTTTAAATTTAAAAATTTTATAATGTCAATATGAAAAAAACATTTTTACTCTTATTTTCTCCGATACTTGCTTTCGCCTTTGCTTTGGTATTAAATTCCGGCAAAGAGGGTGGAGTGGCATATAGCATTCTTCACTTAAAAAACGATAGTGAGTTTGGTTGTAGAGAGGAAATTTTAGCTTATGATAATAAAATTTACGTCTGCGAAATAAAAGATAGAGCGATACCAAAGATAGATGACAAAATTCTCTCTTTGGTCGAGATTAACTTTACTCAGGATTTAAACTCAACAAAGATAACCATAGTGCCAAGAGCCAACTCAAGGCTAATCGCATATCAAGAACCACTATTTAAGACAGATAGTGTAATAATGGTGGATCAAAATTTATCCAAACACTACTCTATCATCATAGACCCACTTTTTAGTGAATTTGATAAGCCAAAAATGGATGGGATAAATTTCGCTCCGACATTTAAAGATATGAAATATCCGAGTGTAGGAGCTCTTGATCTAAATAAAGCACCTATCGAAAATCCAGATGGTCACGATATAAATTCATATCTTAGCATTAAAAAAGAGTATGAAAGCAAACATTATGATTATGTTATAAGCAGCAGCGAATCCGCGCTTAGAAAGCATCAAAACAGCATTTTTACAAGCGAATTTATGCTATATAGATTAAGGGCGCTTGATAAAATTTTTGATACAAAAGATAGCCATGAAAATTTATCGCCCGCAAATATGGTAGATGAGGGTAGGGCTTGGATGAAGCTATTCGCCTCAGATGAAAACTATCCTGAAGTGCTTTATTTGGTCATGAAGTCATATCTCAAGCAGGATATGACAAGTGATGCAAACTATATACTTGATATATTGATGAATGAGCATAAGGACTCTAGCTGGACTAAAAGTGCGATCTTGGAGTTTGCCGACAGGATATATAACACAGGAAAGCGACAAGATGCGATTAGGATGTACGAAGATGTGCTCTATTCGTCTAATAATATTGATGTGGCAAGTAGAGCGTCTTTGAGCTTAGTAAATAGTAGCATAGACGATTCTCAATTTGAGATTGCCAAAGGATATATGCTAAAAATTTTAAACGCCAATCCAAATTACTTGCTAAACTATATCTCAAAATCGATGGATTTGGCTGGAATTTTTCGCGATAA
Source organism: Campylobacter sp. RM16189 (assembly GCF_012978815.1). Lineage (NCBI taxonomy): Bacteria > Pseudomonadati > Campylobacterota > Epsilonproteobacteria > Campylobacterales > Campylobacteraceae > Campylobacter > Campylobacter sp. RM16189. Next base: position 35,214 of record NZ_LIWR01000002.1, read on the forward strand.
AAATATCAATGACGTAGCCTCTAAGATATATGAAATTTTGGTCTTAAATTTAAAAAAGAGTGATGATAGATATGAGATAGCTCTTAAAAATTTAGCTCTTAGCCTTGTCGGCACAAAAGATGTAGAGAAGGCTTATAAATATCTGCAAAAATATCAAAATGAGTTTAGAGAGGGCGGATATATAGCTCAAGTCAAGCAGGGTATGGATAGGCTATTTTTTGAGTTAAATGAAACAAACTCTACAAAGCTTCATCAGCACTATGATCTGCTTATGGATAAATACGGCAAAAATGACATAGGTCAAAAGGCTCTAAAAGAGCAGGTTGCTCTATACCTGAAAGAGAAAAAATTTAATGATGTATTACGATATACAAATGCCGTAAGAGATATAAACGACACTGAAAATGATAAAAATTTAAACCTCGCAGCTCTTGCTTTGGCGAATGACATGATAAGAAAGGATAACTGCAAGGCCGCAGTGGATTTAGTGGAAGGCTATGAGATAAGAGCTGATATAGAGGCTAAATTTAAGCTATTTAACTGCTTTATGAGGATGTCTAGACATCAGAGTGCTTATGAGCTAGCTAAAGAGAATATAGCATCGCCAGATATGTTAGATAGGGTTGAGTGGCTTGTAAATTTAAGTTCTGTATTGCTTAAAATGCAAAAATATAAAGATGTGGTTCGTGTTGCCGATGAAGTCTTGGCAATAGCTGCAAATGAGGAGTATGCTGATGTATCTCCTGTATTTTTCGACCGCTTTGATGCGCTTATAAAGCTGGATAGAATACCTGATGCAATGGCTACGATAAAGGCTATAGAGGATTTGAGGGAAAATGACTTTAGGATTATTGAAGTGTATGCAAAGATGTCTGAAATCACACAAAAGAACAAAGACTTTTTAAATACTGTAATCTATGCCAAGAAGGCAATAGATATGCAAAAAAGACTAAATATCAATACTTTTAGTCCGAAAGTGGAATTTGATTATATAAACGCTCTTAATAGGCTTGATAGATTGGATGAGGCTCTTAATAATTTAAAAAGTATTTTAGAAACTAAGCTTGAGCCTGTTGATAGAGTAAGGGCACTAGCACAAATTTCAGAAATTTACATTAAGCAAAAACGTCCACAAGATGCTAAGCCATATCTAGAGGAGTGCGTCGGGCTAAATTTTGAAAGCTCTTGGAAAAGCCTATGCTCCGAGCAGATTAAGCTCGTAGAGTAGGCTAAAATATCATTCCTTCATTATCTTGCTTGATTAGATTATCCTGTGCGTCTTGTTTAGGAAGCGGAGAAGTTTTGGTATATAGCTCATCTTTTCCTTCATACATGGTATGAAATATCCCTTCGGGTTCTATAAAATTTCTCTTTGTCTCGGGAAATTCTTTTATATATTGCTCTATAAAAGCCTTAAATACCGGCGCAGCCGTTCTTCCTCCACCCTCTATTTTTCTCATAGGCGTATTATTGTCATTTCCATACCATATCACAACTTCCACTTCCGGAGTAAATCCGCAAAACCAAGCGTCTATATTGTTGTTTGTAGTGCCTGTCTTGCCAGCTATCTGAATGCCTTTTACTCTTGCGTTTTGTCCTGTACCACTATTTACAACCGTTTTTAGCATATCTACCATTAGATATGCTTGCTCCGGCTTTGTTGTTTGAATTCGCCTTGTCTCAAATGCTGTCTCTAAATTTTGTGGATTTATAATCTTTCGTATAAGTTGAGGTTCGACTATCTCTCCACCATTTGGAAACATAGAGTAAAATTTGGCAAATTCCAAAGGCGATATGCCAAAGCTTCCAAGCGCCATAGATAGATCTTTGGATATATTTTTAAATTCCATATCGCTAATGAGCTTATATGTCGTATCAAGTCCAATTTCGTTAAGCAAATTTATAGTCGCCAAGTTTCTTGACTGTCTTAATGCATTTTTTAGCGTTATATAGCCTTGAAATCCACCGCTATAATTTTTTGGCTTCCAGTCTTGCTCGTTTCCTGAACTAAAAACTCTTGATATGTCGGCTACTTTACTCATCGGAGAGTAGCCTAGATCAAGCGCAATTTGGTATATAAATGGTTTAAAGCTAGATCCCGGCTGTCTCATGCTCTGGGTAGCTCTATTGTAGCTGCTTTTGGAGTAATCAACTCCGCCAACTAGGGCTAAAATTTCACCGCTTTTTGGTGCCGTTACGACGATGGCTCCGTTTAAAACCGAGGCATTGGCGTCTTTATCGCGCTTTAAAATTTCACTATAGCCAAATTTCAGTGCATCTTCTGCCATCTTTTGAACTTTGAGGTCGATATTAGTCTCTATCCTATATCCGCCAACTCTAATATCGCTAAATATCTTTGAAGCTTCTTTAATAACCTCGTCCACCACATAAGGAGAGACGTTTTGAGTTAAAGTATCATCATATACTATAGGTTGTTCGGCTATGGCTTTTTTATACTCATCCTCATTTATCCAACCAAGCATATTCATACGCCAGATTACATTGTTCGCCCTACCAAGAGATAGATCAAGGTGCTTTGTGGGATCATAAGCGCTTGGAGCCTTTGGTAAGCCTACTAAAATAGCTATCTCTTTTATGGTTAACTCGTTTAGCTCTTTTCTAAAATACCCTTTAGCCGCAGCTTTTATACCGTAATATCCGTGACCCAAATATACTTGATTAAGGTATCTTTCTAAAATTTGCTCCTTGGTAAGCTCTTTTTCAAGCTTCATTGCCACAATCATCTCTTGTATTTTTCTAGTAAATTTCTTCTCTCTGGTTAGTATCATATTTTTTACAAGCTGCTGAGTGAGTGTACTAGCACCTTCTACCAGCTTGCCGGCCTTTATATCTTTTATAATGGCTCTTGTAATAGCCTCAGGATTTATGCCTCCATGCTCAAAGAAGCTTGTATCTTCTATCGCTACTAAGGCCTCTATTACACGAGAAGGAATCTCGTCGTATCTGGCGTAAATTCTATTTTCCTCAAAAAGATTTGCTATGAGATTTCCGTTTTTGTCATAAATTTGTGTAGTAAGTTTTGGCTTATACTCTATTATTCCACTTATATCGGGCTGAATTTGATAATATAGGTATATAAAGGCTGCGCCGCTTGAGACAAAAATTATAAAAAAAAGTGAAGATAAAAATCTAATCATAAAAAGGCCTTTAATTGCTCTATATTTAAGCCTCTGGCCGTGCTTTCATTGCCTATCTTTTTTAATATATATTTTTTATTAAATCCCTCTATCATCATTGCGCCAGCTTTTCCTTGCCATTCGTTACTTTTTATGTATTCGTTTAAATCATCTTGGCTAAATTTGGCAAATTGATATGTTGTAGAGCTTATATTGGTAAGTTCAAATTCTTCACCTAAAAATATCATGGCTGTTATAATTTTAGCTTCATTACCGCTTTGTAAATTTAGCATATATAAAGCCTCTTGTTTATCTTTTGCCTTACCTAAGATTTTACCATTACACACGACTGCACTATCTGCAAAAAGGAGATTTTTTAAATTTGGATGCTCTTTTAAAAATTGCTCTTTTTTCGTTTGAACTACTTTTAAAACATAACTTGCGGGTTTTAAATTTCTATCAACTTCGCTTTCGTCAAAATCAAAAGAAAACTGCCTGAATTTAACTTCATTTTCTTCTAAAATTTTAGCTCTTGTGATAGAGCTTGATGCTAGATTTATCATCAAAACGCCCTATAAGCTATACCAAGATAGGTTGCAAACAGTGCAAATACGACATTTAGCGGTATAAAGTAATATATAACTACTATCAAATTTTCATGAAGCTCTATATATTCGCCTTTTTTCATTGATTTGACCGCTCTATTTATTCTATATGTTACATATATTACATTTATCAACAAAAAGCAAAAGACCGTCCATTTGGTAGCTAGAATCGTATTTAACATAGGGTCTGCAACCTTAGAGTAGTCATCTTCTCCTGTTAGCATGCTGGTTGCGATAATCACAGCCAAAGATATATAAACCGCGCATCCAAGATATTTTAGTGCAGAGATCACTAGAATGTATCTTTTGTGATTGTTTGCAATATCTTTCATAAAAAATTTAGCCATAAACCAAAAGTTGGCTTGAAATCCCACAAATACTATCGTGGCAACCGTATGTAAAAATGGCAAAATGTGACTAAGTTTTGCAAAAGCTATGTTAAATTCAGGCATTAAGCTAATTTTCCTTTAATAAATTCAAAAGCCTCTTTTTTGGCTCTATCTATCTGACTCACATCCTTACCACCTGCGGTTGCAAAATCATCCTTGCCACCGCCATTTCCACCTAAAATTTGAGCCGTCATTTTAACCCACTCTCCGGCCTTTATGTTTGCGTTTTTAACGCCTGCTGCGATGGCTATTTTTTCGTCCTTAACCTGCATAAATAGTGCAGCAACTTTTTCATTTGAGTTTTTTATCTCATCTATTGCGGTTTTTATATCTCCGCTTTCTAGAATTTCTACACAAACCTTTATTCCGCCGATATCAGTTGGATTTATAGCCTTTGACCCGCCAGCGTTTTTAAGCTCATCTTTTAGGCTCTTTATCTCGCTCTTTAACTTTTTTATCGCCGTCATCGGCTCTACGCTTTTTAGCTCGCCTCTTATCTCTTCAAGTTCATCTCTTAAATTTTTGGCGAAATTTAGGGCAGCTTTTGAGCATATCGCCTCTATTCTACGTACTCCTGCACTCACTCCGCTCTCTTTTGTTATAAAAAATGCCCCAATTTCGTTAATATTTTTTACGTGAGTTCCTCCGCAAAGCTCTTTGCTAACATCGCCAAAGCTAAGGACCCTTACGTTGTCATCGTATTTTTCACCAAAAAGAGCTATAGCACCGCTGTTTTTAGCGCTTTCTATATCCATTATCTCGGTTTTTGCAGCGGCTCCGTTGGCTATAGCGTTATTTACAAAATTTTCTATTTTGTTTATCTCTTCGCTTGTAAGAGCCTTAGGATGAGAGAAGTCAAATCTAAGCTTGGTAGCTTCTACGCTTGATCCTGCTTGTGCCACATGTGTTCCAAGAATGCTTCTAAGTGCCGAGTGAAGTAGGTGTGTTGCACTATGGTGGCGAGCTATTTCGCTTCTTTCGTCGCTTACTTTTACTTCAACCTCATCTCCTGCGCTTAAATTTGCTTTTAGCTCTATAGATGATAGGTTTAATCCGTGAAATTTCTGCGTATCAACCACTTTTGCAAAATTTAAAATATCTCCAGTATCTCCGCATTGTCCGCCGCTTTGTGCATAAAAAGGAGTTTTATCAAGCATAACCCAGCCGTTTTGTCCGGCTTTTAAGCTCATAACCCTTTTAAAATCCTCATCAAGCAAGGCTAAAATTTTGCTTTTTGAGCTCAAACTTTCATATCCTATAAACTCATTCTCTCCAAATTCTTCTAAAAGCTCTTTAAAATCTCCCTTTGCACTCTTATCTCCGCTTCCTTTCCAAGCGGCCTTTGCACGAGTTTTTTGCTCATTCATCAGCTCTTCAAATTTTGCTTCATCTACTTTTAGATTTTTATCCCTTAGCATATCGGCTGTAAGATCAAGTGGGAAGCCGTAAGTATCATAAAGCTTAAACGCGATCTCTCCGCTAAAGACATCTTTAGTATTTTTAAGCTCGCTGTTAAATAGCTCAAGACCCGATGCTATAGTTGCAAAAAATCTCTCTTCTTCTAATCTAATCTGCTCTTTAACCGCCTCTTTTTTATCATTTAGATAAGCGTAGTGTCCGCCCATTAGTTCGCATACCTTATCAACTAGCTTATACATAAAAGGCTCTTTTATACCCAGTAAGTATCCGTGGCGAACAGCGCGGCGTAAAATTCGTCGCAGAACGTATCCTCTACCCTCTTTATCAAAATTTACTCCTTGAGCTAACAAAAAAGTAACCGAGCGAATATGATCGCTGATTACGCGGTAGCTTGCTCCGGTTGAATACTCGTAAGGTTTTTTACAAAGCCTTGCAACCTCATTTATATAAGGTATGAAAAGAGAGCTGTCGTAGTTGCTAAATTTCCCCTCTTTTATTGCCGTTACACGTTCAAGTCCCATGCCTGTATCTATTGAAGGTTTTGGAAGAGGGCTTAGCTTTCCGTCTGCGCCTCTTTCATACTGCATAAATACGAGATTCCAAATTTCAAGAAATCTATCTCCGTCTCCACCCATGTAGTCTTCATCGGAGTTAAAATTTTCTGCTCCTTGATCGTAAAATATCTCAGAACAAGGTCCGCAAGGTCCGGTATCGCCCATTTGCCAGAAATTGTCTTTATCTCCAAATTTATAAATTCTATCCTTGCTTATATGCTCTTGCCACATCTCATACGCTTCATCATCACTCTCGTGAACTGTTACGTAAAGGCGATCTTTTGGTAGTTTCAATATCTCTGTTACAAATTCCCATCCGTAAGCTATCGCATCTTTTTTAAAGTATTCTCCGAAGCTAAAATTTCCAAGCATTTCAAAAAAAGTGTGGTGGCGTGCCGTATATCCGACATTATCAAGGTCGTTATGTTTACCGCCCGCTCTTATGCAGGTTTGGCAGCTTGTGCGAATCGGCGGGGTAGGGCGTGGAATCTCACCTGTAAAAATACTTTTAAAAGGCACCATTCCAGCGTTTGTAAAAAGCAGTGTTGCATCATTTGGAACAAGCGGAGCGGAAGGTATTATTTCGTGTCCCTTTGAGCTGAAAAAATTTAAAAAAGCTTCTCTGACATCAAAAATATTTGTATCGCAATTTTTCATTAATTTTCCTATTTAAAATTTATAAAATAGTTCTGATTTTAGCATAAAAATTATAAATTCTAAGACACCTGTATACTGTGCAATGTGTGGAAAATTATAATATTAAATTGAGAGTGTTTTGTAATTTTCAAGTAAGTTAATTATATAATTACCAATTTGTATTATAATCGCTATAAAAAAGATAAATTCGGAAAAATTTTATGAAAAAACGGCTTGCTATCATAGGGTTTAATGATGTCGGAAAGTTTCATTGCAATGAACTTAGAAGGTCCGATGAATTCGATCTTGTCGGTGTGTATTGTCAAAAAAATAGCGAATCTTTTGGGCGTATAAAAATTTATAGCGATCTAAACGAGCTGTTTGAATCCGCAGATCCGGAAGCTATTATAATAACAGATGGAATACAGTATCTTGAGCTTTTTTCAAAGTGTGTGAAAACCTGCAAACATATATTTATCCATCATCCTATAGCTAAAAATACAGGTGCAATTCATGAGATGAAATATTACTCTAATCTAAGTGGAGTTATGAGTGTCGCTGGATTTTTTGATAGGTTTAATCCTGTGATAGTATCTTTAAAAAAATCTCTTGAGAGAGAAGAGAAGATTTATTCGATAAATATTACAAGAGGCTTTTGTTTAAGCAGGAATTTAAATTTAGAAATCTTGCAAAATATTGATCTGGCAAGATTTGTAGCGGCTAGTGATATAGCGCAATTTTCTAAATTTGAAGTTCATAAAGAGGATAAAAAGAATCCAACAAATACTCTTTGTCAGCTGAAAATGAAAAATCAAACTTTAGTGAGTATACATAACTCCATAAATTATCCTATAGATCGGTTTATAATCGAAGTTTCGGCAAATAGCGGAATATATTTTGGAGATTTGATAGGTATGAAATTAAATAAATACACTGATTATGGACAGCAAAATTTAAAAGTAGATAGTGATATTTCACCTATTAAAAAGGCCCATTCGGAGTTTTTTGAGCTTTGTAAAAATGATAAATTTAATAATTTGGCATCGCTTGATGATGCTTTAAAGGTATATGAAATATGCGTATAAAAAGATTGCTTTTGCTATTAAATATGGGTGGCCCAAACAATATAGAAGAGGTTGAAATTTTTTTAAAAAATATGTTTAATGATCCGTATATTCTTGGTATCAAAAATAAAATTTTACGTAAATTCGTGGGTTTTATGATCGCAAAAGGACGTTTAAAGGCTGCTAAAAGCAACTATAATCAAATCGGAGGCAAGTCACCTCTTTGTGAAATAACAGCTAGTTTATGCTCTAAAATTTCAAATTTAAGCAGTGAGTTTGATGCGGTTGATTTTGCGATGAACTACACGCCTCCATTTGCCAAAGAAGTGTTAAAAAAATATGAAAACTTTGATGAAATTGTAGTTTTTCCACTTTATCCTCATCATTCCGTGACAACCATTTCATCGAGTATAGATGATTTTAATCTGGCGTTTAATGAGCTTAATTTGAAGTCAAAAGTAAAAATTGTGGAGCCATTTTTTGAAAATCAAACATATAATGATGCGGTTTTAAACAGTATAAAAAATAGTGTAAAAGGTATCAACACTGATGATATTACCTTGATATTTTCAGCTCACTCTCTTCCGCAAAAAACAATAGATAATGGTGATCTTTACGAAAAACATATAAGATCTCATGTAGAAATACTCTCAAATTTAATCAATAAAGAGATTAAATTCGCGGATATTAGCTTAGCTTATCAATCAAGACTCGGACCGGTAAAATGGCTGGAGCCTTCTTTAGGCGATGCCTTAACAGGCATTAAAAACAAAAAGGCTTTAGTTTATCCCATATCGTTTTGCATCGACAACTCAGAGACTGTTTTTGAGCTCGTAAAAGAGTATAAGGATGTTGCCAATCAGCTTAAATTCGAGTATTACGACGTAGTTCCTTGTCTTAATGACAGTGAAGAATTTGCCAAATTTATATTTCAAACCGGCTTAAGTTATATAAACAACAACACTGTAAACTAGAACTTAAACGGAATAAAATTTGCTTTCCCTTTATAAAATTATTTATAAGGAAAGTAAATGGAGTCTAAAAATATAGATTCATATCTTTTATCTTTAAAAAATTTAGCAAAAGGTTTAAATTTAGCCAAAAGTTCATCAAGTCATAATGATGATTTTGAAAAGTATTTAAAAGATACCAACTCAAATTTTGACAATATAAATTCAAAAATCAGTATGGATTTAGACAAATTTAAACAAAATTTGATAAATCTAGGCGCTGCGACATTTTTAAGTCAATTAAATCAATCAAAAATCGAAGAGAAAATAGCTGCTAAAAAAGAGGAACTGATAAAGACCTTGGGGCTTGATGAAGAGGGCTTAAAAAATAAAGGCAAAGATGAAATTTTAGAACTAAAAAATATACTTGAAGATCTATTAGAGCAGTTTAAAAAGGATCTGCTGGCAAGTTTACAAAATAACTCTTTATTGCAAAAACAACAAAGATTATCATCGGCTAGCCAAAACGGTTCTCCTCTTAGCTCTATCCTGCAAAAATTATAATTTTTGTTTTTGAGTGGCGGATTTTACGATATTTTCGTTGGTTCTGTTTATATCGCTAGGCTTTAAAAATCCTTCATCCACCATTAGATCAACGGTTTGTTTGAATACTGGAAGTGCGCTTTGAGCACCAAAGTAGTAGTATGGTTTTTTAGGTTCTCTAGCTAGCACTCCTATGGTGTAGCTGTTTCCTTCCGAATCATTAACAAAACCGAAAAAAGACCCGTTGTAGTTATTGGCGTATCCGCCATCTTTTGATGCGATATGTGCCGTTCCGGTTTTGCCGCCTATTTCAAGTCCGGCAGTTTTTGTCTTTTTCCCTGTTCCGTTTTCAACGGCCTTTATTAGGATTCTCTTCATCCTTTTTGCCACATCTTGTGTTAAAACTTCTACCGGTTCGGGCTTATTAACAATATAAAATTTACCGTTTTTATAAAGTGAGCTAACGACTTTTGGTGTTACCATAATACCTTTATTATTAAATACATTATAGGCTTTTAAAAGCTGTATAAAAGTTGCCTGAAGACCGTAACCGTAGCTAATCGTAGCCTTATAAATTTGCGAATTCATCTTGACTATAGGAGGCATATTCCCTACCTGCTCATACGGCATATCGATTCCAGTCTTTTGAGTGAAGCCAAATTTTAAAAGCCCCGAGTAAATTTGATGCCCGTCAAGCCTTTGAGCGATCTGAATCATACCTATGTTTGAAGAATGCACTATAATATCTTCCGCTGTCATATAGGCTTCCGGATGAGTATCTCTTATTATTCGTTTTCCTAGTTGGTATTTTCCGTTATATGTGTTTATCATTTCTAAGGGATTTATTTTATTATTGGCTAGTAAAACTGAGAACATAAAAGGCTTAAAAACAGAACCAGCCTCGTATGCGTATTCCGTAGCGCTTGAATTTAGTGCCTTATAATCTTGCTTTCTGATATTTGACGGGTCATATCTTGAGGTTGTGGCAAGTGCCAGCATCTCTCCTGTTTTTGAATCCATAACGCCTACTATTATCTCTTTTGCGTTTAGAAATTCCTTCCTCTCGTCAATGATCTTTTCAAGCATTGTTTGGAATTTAAGCGATATGCTTAAGATCGTATCGTATCCATCGACTCTATTTGCCAGATTTGAATCGCTTGTCAAAATTATATTATTGCCTATATCTTTTGGTCCTATAAGTTTCGCATCTTGAATAGCTGAGATGTAGTATTCATAGGATTTTTCAACCCCTTTTACGCCTTCAACCTTTGTAATGTTATCTTTTTCTACTTTTTTAACGTATCCGATAACTGGAGTTAAAGCATCTTTTGAAATGTATTGTCTATTTTCCCCGCTTTCGACTATGCTCATACCTCTTAGACTGGCAACGCCGGTATTTGGATCTTCATAAGGGATAAAAATTTTTTTTCTATATAGTTTTCTAGTTAATTCTTTTAAGTAAGCGGCACCTTTGGCATCAATCTTATAAGACAATGTTACGATGCCTTTTGCTCCGTCTAGTATCTTTTTAACTCTTTTTGGATTGTCGCCGCTATATAAAGAATAAAGTTTGATAAACATATCTTTCTTATCAGGATCGATATTTCTTGTGTCTACCATAGCTTTATATAGTTTTTGGCTGCTTGCTATACTAAATCCATCTTTGGTTATAATATTTCCTCTTAAAGCCGTATTTATATCGCTTGTTTCAAGCTTTGGCAAGCGTCTTTCTATGTTGGCTCTATAAAATATTACGATTAAAAATATGATAATGCCAAATACGATTAGAGAAAATAAAATTAGAGTTTTTGATTTTCTAGAGTTCATTTAAGGCTAAATTTGCGTCCTTGATATCTCTTTGTATGCACTAAGAGCTTTATTGCGAATTTCAAGCATTAGCTTCATGCTGGTCTCTGCTTTGCCGATAGCGATAGCTGCTTGGTGTAGATCTTTTACCTCTCCGGTAGCCAAATCCGCAATAGCCTTATCGGCATTTACTTGAACTTCGTTTAGCTCTTTAAGTGAGTTATCAAGCATAGCTGCAAAGTCATTTTCACCTATATTTTGTGTAGAATTAAGATTCTCTTTTTTAAAAGGTGAAGCAACCGAGCCGATTTTATCTATATTTGTCATTATTAACCTCTTAATAGTTCTATTGCACTTTGAGCGATAGCTTTAGCGCTCTGAAACGCAGAAACATTTGCCTGATAGGCTCTTGTAGCCTCAATTAGATCAGCCATTTCGATGACCGGATTTATATTAGGATATGCTACATAACCTTTTGCATTGGCATCCGGATGAGACGGATCATATTTTAGTTTGAAATCCTTATCATCACGAACTACTTTATCAACTACAACGCTCATTATAGCAGGTTTTGCTTCTTTTTGCCAAAAGCTGTCATCAAGCGGGTTTTCATACTCAAGCATGTTTGTTTTTTTTGCGATTTGCTCATTTAACGTGCTATCAAAATCAACTGCTTTAAATATAACTTCGTGCCTGCGATAAGGTCCGCCTTCTGCCGCTCTAGTCGTATTTGCATTAGCTATATTTGAGCTAATTACGTTCATTCTAAATCTTTGCGCGCTTAGTCCGTATCCGCTTATATCAAAATCGCTTAAATAACTCATCTTAACTTCCTTTAAATCTTACTGCTTGCTTCGATCACGCTTTTAAAATTTGCACTATCGCGTTTCATCGCGTTATCAAGCGCGGTTATCATGATCGCATTTTTGCTAAGCTCGGTTGTCTCTACGTCAAGATCAACGGTATTTCCGTCGTTTCTAGCCATGTGTCCGTCACGAAGGAAGATCGTAGCCATTTTTGAGTCAGGAAATTTTACCTTTGGCAGGTGAGAGGCGTCAGTTTGGGCAAGCTCAAGTTCTTTAGTCTCTTTTTTGCCGTAAATTTCAGCAGCTCTCTCGCTAAGCGCTCTTTCAAATGCGATATCGCGTGATTTGTAAAACGGTGTATCGATGTTTGCGATGTTGCTTGATATAAGCTGCTGGCGTAAATTTCTGCTAGCTAACGCGCTTTCTACAAGCTGTTTTGACTTTGAACTTGATATACCTGCAAACATCTTTAGCCTTTTTATTTAAATTTCACTAGATATACAAGCAAAATTTGTTCCCAAAATTCTAAATTTCAAAGCAATTTTTCCAAATCTTTGAAATTTTCAAATCCGCTCGGCTCTTTTTTTAAAATTTTAAACTTTTTTAAAAACTCATCGCGCCCCATTGCCTGCGCACCCATAAATTTTAGATGATCATTCATCACTTGGCAGTCGATCATAAAATCAAATTTAGCTAAAACCTCGCAAAGCTTTATGATAGCGACCTTTGAAGCACCTGTTTTTAGACTTATCATACTCTCTCCGCAAAAGACTTTACCAAAAATTAGCCCGTAAAGTCCGCCGATAAGTTTTTCATCCTCGTAAACTTCTACACTATGAGCAAATCCTGCTTCAAACATCGCCGTATAGGCTTCTACGATGGTATCACTTAGCCAAGTATCTTCTTTGTTGGCTCGCTCTTTTTTACAAATTTTTAAAAATCCTGCAAAATCATGGTCAAATTTAACGCTAAATTTTTTGAGAGATGATTTTATGCTTTTTTGGATTCTAACTTCTTTTGGAAATAAAACTGCACGAGGATCCGGGCACCACCAATAAATTGGTTCATGTGGTAAAAACCAAGGGAAAATTCCTTTTTCGTATGCCTGAGTTAAGGCTTCCACGCTTAAATCACCGCCCATACAAAGAGGGGAATTTGCAGGAGCTAGTCGGGTGTTTGGGAAGTGATAAATTCTTTTAAAATTATTTTGCAACTTTATCCCGCCAGGCTAAAATATTTATTGCGCTTTTTCAAATTTAAACGCTAGTTTGCCATCTTTTATGCCAATATTGACCGCTCCTCCATTTTTAAGGGTTCCAAATAAAATTTCATCACTAATTTTAGTTGAAATTTCATCTTGTATTATGCGTTTTAAATTTCTAGCTCCAAATTCGTTGCTATAGCCTTTTTTGTAAAGATACTCTTTGGCTTTTGTATCGGCTTTGATTGTAACTTTTTTCTCTTTTAGGTTGAGGTTTAATTCATCTATTATTTTTTGGGTTATTCGAACTAAAATATCCTCGTTAAGATCCTTAAAATGAACTACTGCATCAATTCTATTTCTAAATTCAGGGCTAAAAAAACTTTTTACAGCACTATCGCTTCGACTGCTTTCATCTTTGCTAAAGCCCATTTTTGGAGCCTCTTTTGAGCCTAAATTTGAAGTCATAATGATGATAGTATTTCTAAAATCACTTTTCGCGCCGGTGTTGTCAGTTAAACTAGCACTATCAAAAATTTGTAAAAAGACATTCACAAGCTCGTCATTCGCTTTTTCTATCTCGTCAAACAAAATTACGCTATAAGGGTGCTTTTTGATCGCATTTGTAAGCATGCCTCCGCCTTCAAAGCCCACATATCCGGGAGGCGCTCCAATTAGTCTTGATACGCTATGTTTTTCCATATATTCGCTCATGTCAAAGCGTTCAAAATTGATGTTTAAATTTCTAGCCAGCGATATTGCCAGCTCACTTTTACCTACACCGCTTGAGCCTGTAAATAAAAATACGCCTATAGGTGAATTAGGGTTTTTAAGCCCTACATACGAGCGCTTTATCGCATCGGCTAGAGTTTTAACAGCATCGTCTTGTCCGAAAATTTCAGATTTTAAATTCTTTTCAAGATCTTTTAAAAATGAAATGTCATTAGTCTTTACATCGGTTGTATTAGGAATATTTGCAATCTTGCTTAAAACTTCGCTTATATCGCTTTTTTTAACTTTTACATTTTTTTTCTCTTTTAATGCCAACCTTGCTCCAACTTCATCTATAAGGTCTATAGCACTATCTGGTAAAAAGCGATCATTGATATATTTTTTAGCTAGCTCTACACTTAGTTTTAAAATCTCGTCACTATATTTAACGCTGTGAAATTTCTCGTATTTGGTGCGAAGCCCTTTTAAAATTTCAACGCTATCCTCTATGCTTGGCTCCTCCACGTCTATTTTGGCAAAGCGTCTTGATAGAGCCTTCTCCTTTTCAAAAAAATTTCTATACTCGGTATATGTAGTTGCACCTATACATCTAAGTGAGCCGTTGGCAAGGGCTGGTTTTAGTAAATTTGACATATCAAGACTTCCACCACTTGTAGCGCCTGCTCCTATTATTGTATGAATCTCATCTATGAAAAGTACCGCATTTTCGTGATCGCTAGCCTCATCTATGACATCTTTTAGTCGTTTTTCAAAATCACCGCGATATTTTGTGCCAGCTATCATAGCCCCCAGATCAAGGGCGAAAATTTGAGACCCTTTGAGTTTGTCGGGCACTTCATCTTGAGAAATTTTTAGCGCCAATCCTTCTACTATTGCGGTTTTTCCTACTCCAGCCTCACCGACTAATAAAGGATTATTTTTCTTGCGGCGACTTAGGGTCTGCATAAGCCTTTCTAGCTCATTGGTCCTGCCTATAATGGGATCAATCTTTCCCTCTTTTGCAAAAACTGTTAGATTTATTGCAAATTTACTTAAATTTTCAAATTTATCGCTCTCAGCCGTTGTTTCCTCTTTTATCTTTTGTGCATCTACCCCATAAAAATCTAAAATTTGTGAGCAAAAGCTATCTTTGCTGACCGCAATTTTATACAAAAGCTCTCTAATTCCTATATTTTTATTCTGCGCCTTTGTTTCATCTGTAAGTTCTTTGAAAATTTGCTCAAGCAACAGTGTCATTTTAGGTTGTTTGTTTTGTGTAACTTGTTCGTTATTTTGTGCAAGATAGTTTTTAAGATCGTTTCTTAATCCTTCAATATCTTTAAGTCCTGCACGAGTAAGCATATCTCTACTCTCTTCATTTAGATTTATTAATACAAATAATATATGCTCACTTGTTAAATATTCGTGCGAATTTGAGTATGCGAACTGTCCTGCTTTTTCCAAAAAATAGCTTAAATTTGCATCCAGCATCACTCCTCCTCTATATTTACTCTTAGCGGATATCCAGCGCTGATAGCCGCTTTTCTAACTTCATTTTGCTTACTAAGAGCAATTTCTTTGATATAAACCCCACATACAGCACTTCCTTCGTTGTGAACTTTTAACATCAATGCAATGGCGCTTTGTGCGCTATGATGAAAAATTTGCGTCAAAACATCTACTACAAAATCCATACTTGTCACATCATCGTTTAATAAAATAACTTTAAATTTTTTAGGAAATTTAATTTTTTCTTTTAGACTCGTATTTTTCAGCGTTCTTTCGCTAGTTTTAGTTGACATTTTTGATTCTCTCAAAATCCTGAGTCAATTTGTCTAAGTGAATCCCGCCCAGATAGTAATGTACTCCAAATTTTCCGCTGGCAATATCTGTTAGTGGTTGATAGATTCCGTTTTTAAGCACCATTTTTATAGGCACAGACTCAAGATGCGGATATTTGATATCTTCTAGAATTTGAGCGCTAAGCTTATCGTTCACAGGCATATCGTTTGAGATGAAATAATATGCGTTGTATTTTTGTGCAAAATTCTCTATAACGTGTTGGTTTGTTACATTTTCAAAGTGAGTTAATGCAATTATTGTAAAATCTTTATTGTTTTTTAGCTGAAAATCCATTAGTTCAGGCGCCTCTTTTTGACAAGGAGGACAAAATGTGCCAAAGATATCAAACATTATTACCTTGCTCTCATCGCCTTTTATGACAAATCCACCTTGTGTTCTAAGCAAGGTTAGCTCTTTTCCAAATACACTAGTAAGCTTGATCTCTTCGCCTGTTTTGTAACCCTCTACCTTAGCAGGAGCTTTTGCTGTCTCGTCCTCTTTGCCGCAACCGACTAAAAAAATCACACATAGAATTGCTAAAAATATTTTTTTCATATTATTCCTTTAAATTTTATATATATCTTTTCATTGCTGCACGAGCCTCTTTGTCGGCCTCTCGCTTTTTTAAACTTTCGCGTTTGTCATGCAAGTTTTTACCTTTGGCTAGGGCTATTTTAGCTTTTACTATATTTTTATCGTTTAGATAAAGCACCAGCGCAACTAAAGTAAGACCTTCTTGTGTTACCGCTCCAAAGAGTTTATCTATCTGCTTTCTGTGCATAAGCAGTTTTCTTGGAGCTCTTTCGTCAGGGCGAAATGTCGAATGTGTCGTACTAAGATGGCTGATGTGCGCATTTAGTAAAAACATCTCGCCTTTTATAATTCTCACAAAGCTATCTTTTAAATTTGCCCGTCCTGCACGAAGTGCCTTTACTTCGCTTCCTTTTAGTACAATTCCAGCCTCGTAAGTTTCTATTATACTAAAATCATGCAGAGCTTTTTTATTTTTTGCTAAATCTTTGCCCATTTATTACCTTAAAAACAGTACTGCCACTTCCGCTTAAAAACATATCCTTATACTCTTTCATATCGTTATAAATTTTAAAACAAGGCGCATAAAGATCGTTTAACACATCATTTTTGTAAGTTGCGAGCAACTCGCTACTTTTTATATGTTGCATCTTATTTGCCAAATTTGTATCTATTTTATCCATAAAATTTCTTCTAAATTCTTTATAAACTTCTGGAGTGGAGCAAAAAACATCAGGCGTAAAAATTTTAATTTTAGGAATTTCATCATCAAATTCTTTTACAATCTCGCCTATACCACTCACGTTTGCACTTTTAAATCCGCTTACGAAAAACGCCACATCGGCACCTATGCTCTCTGCTATCTTATAAAGGCGTTCTTTTGAAATTTTTAAATTTAGCTCGTTATTTGTTAGATTTAAAAAGGTTGCCGCATTAGAACTTCCTCCGCCAAGTCCTGCCCCCATAGGGATATTTTTATTTAAAACTATTTTATGCGAGCTAAAAAACTCATCAAGCTCATTTTTAAATCCAGCGTCTTCAAGCGCTTTTTTGGCCTTTAATACAATATTGTCTTTTATGTCTGCACTATCACAAACAAGTTTAAAATTTTCACTCTTTTCAAACCAAATTTCATCATAAATTTGATCTAGTAAAATAAATCGAGAGACTAGCTCGTGATAGTTTGCCCGAGTGCCGACTATCTTAAGAAATATATTTATCTTGGCAAAGCTTTTCATTTTTTTATTTTTTGGCTAAGCTCGCTAAGCTCTATCTCGCTGGCTAAATTTATAGCCTGTTTGTTTTCGTTGGCGACTTCGTCTGCAAGCTCGGAGCGCAATATCATCATGTTTTTTGGAGCATCTATGCCCACTTTAACTCCGCTTTTTGAAATCCCTGCGATAGTGATCTTTATATTGTTTCCAAGCAATATACTCTCACCCTCTTTACGCGAAAGTATCAGCATAATTCAACCTTGTTTAATCGGTACGAAACCGTTTGATCTTTTATCTCAATAATACTAAAAAATTTATCAAATTTTATTAAATATATTCCATCTTCACGCTTTTTAAAGCTTGTATATTCAAGTTTTTTGCCAAAAAGAATATCTTTAAAATCACCTAAATATTCGTTAGTTTCTAAGTCTATAAAATCAAGAGGATTTAAAAACTTCTCTTTTTCGAATTTAAATTTGCCCTCACTTAGCCTTTTTAAAGAGCTAAGCGTTGCATTTACCCCAAGTTTTTTAGCTAAAATTTGAGTGTATGATCTTATATACGAGCCCTCATCCACGCTAATTTTAAACGTTAAAAAAGGATGGAAGTAATGCATTATTTCGCAGCTAAAAACCTCCATCTCCTCTTTTTTAAGCTCAAATTCCACTCCAGCTCTAGCCAGCTTATAAGCTCTCGTTCCGTCTATGTTTTTTGCACTAAATTTTGGCGGAGTGTAGCTGATTTTGCCAAGTAAGGATTTTTTGGCAAGCTTGATGGTATTTAAATCAAGAGGGTTTAAAATTTCAATCTCGCTTATATTTTCGTTGTCTCCGCTTTTGCTCTTTGCCCCTATCCACATCGTGGCTTCATAAATTTTAGGTGATTTGCTAATGTAGTTAAAAAGCCTTGTATAGTTACCAAGAGCCACTATAAGACAACCACTTGCAAATGGATCTAGGGTGCCTGAAAAACCTGCCTTTTTAGTTGAATATTTTCTTTTTAGACGGCCTAGAAAGTGATTTGAACTGATTGCGATTGGTTTATTTGCTACAAATAGGGCGTTCATACAACTTTTTCTACAAAATTTGACATTATATCTCGCTCTATACCGCCAAAATTTATAGTTAGCTTTAGATCTTTTTTGATCTTGCTTATGCCAGTGACTCGTCCTATGCCAAATATCTTGTGTTTTACCAAGTCACCTTTTTTATATTCGCTCGTGGCTTGAGGCTGGATAATTAGGCTTCCTGTGCAGATTCCTGCCTCGCTTAAAAACCTGCTTCTTTCAAGTCTTGTTCTTTGTCCTTTATAAAATCTTGAATTTACGCAGCTTAGAACAAGAGTTTTTTTAGCCCTTGTTATTGCCACGTAAGCCAATCTTCTCTCCTCTTCTATATCGCTTCCGTCTCCTATTAGCGGGAAAAATCCCTCTTCAAGCCCGATTACAAAAAGATGATCAAATTCAAGCCCTTTGCTTGCGTGAATACTCATTATAGAGATAGCCTTATCGCTTATGGCGTCTTGTTCGCTGGCTAAAGCAAGTTCGTTTAAGAACTCTTCTAGTTCAAATTCCGGATTTTGCTTGATTTGATCTTTGATCATCGCGTAAAATTCATCGATATTTGCTACTCTTTCAGCACCGTCAGGAAGACTCTCGTAATATTTTTTAATACCGAATTTAGACTCTAGTTTATCAATTAGTTCATATAAAGAGCCGCATTCCTTTAGCTCTTTTATACCGCTTGTAAAATCGTTTAGAGCAGATATTGTTTTTTTGCTAAAGGCTTCATCTTTTTCATCCAGAGTAGATATTGACTCAAATAGAGAAATTTTATTTTCATAAGCTATCTTCTCAATCTTGGTTATGCTTACTTTACCAAGACCGCGTTTTGGACGGTTTATTATGCGTTTTAACGAAAAGTCATCGTTTTCGTTGGCGACTAGCCTAAGATAGCTAATAACATCTTTTACTTCCGCTCTTTCATAAAATTTTACACCGCCAACCATCTTATACGGTATTTTTTCCTTATTAAGACCCTCTTCAAGGGAGCGAGAGAGTGCGTTTATACGGTATAATATGGCTATTTGGCTTGCATCTACGCCTTTTGCAAGTAGCTCTTTGATGCTTTTTGCTATCTTGCCGGATTCCATGGTTTCGTCGGATGATTCCATAAATACTATATCTTCTCCGCTCTCTTTGGTGCTAATTAGCTTTTTGCCAAGACGGTTTCTATTATGATCAATTAGCTCATTTGCAGCTTTTAGGATAGAGTTTGTTGAGCGGTAGTTTTGCTCTAGCCTGATTATTTTTGTATCTTTAAATTGGTCTTTGAAATTTAGGATATTTTCTATCTTTGCGCCTCTCCAGCCATAGATGCTTTGATCGTCATCTCCTACTACGCAGATATTTTCGTGAGTTTTGCAAAGTTTTTTGAGAAGTTTGTATTGCAAATCATTGGTGTCTTGATACTCATCTACCATTATATAGCGATATCTTTGTGAAATTTCATTTGCAAGATCTTCGTTTTCGTCTAAAATTTTATAAGTTAGCGAGAGCAGATCGTCAAAATCGACTAAATTATTTGTATTTAAATACTCTTCATACCGTTTGTATATATTTGCTATTTTTGAGTAATAGCCATCTTTGTGTTTTTCGTTATTGCCAAATAAATTGGTGCTCGAGATAACATCTTCTACGCTTAAAAGGGAGTTTTTGAAATTTGATATTTCACTTGATAATATCGATGTTGCGATTGAGCTTTCAAAGCTTTTTAGTATTCTTTTTTTATCATCGGTGTCGATTATGACAAAGCTGTTTTTACGAGAGAGTCTGTCTATATAAAATTTTAAAAACAAGAGTCCAAATTTATGAAAAGTGCAGAGCAATGGAGTAAAATTTTTGTTATTTTCAGATAGCATATTAATGGCTCTGGTTCGCATTTCATTAGCGGCTTTATTTGTAAAAGTAAGAGTAAGCGTACTAGTGGGATCTATTCCAACTTCGCTTATTAGATAGACAAGCCTTGTCGTTATAGTCTTTGTCTTTCCACTTCCGGCACCTGCTAAAATCAACATAGCTCCATCTAAATGAGTGGCAGCTCTTTTTTGTTCTTCGTTTAAACTATCTAGGATATCTCGCATTAAAATTCCAAAAATATATTATTTATAGATTTTAACACAATAAGCTTAAAAATCCCCGCCTACATGAATTAATATTACCGTTTCGCTTTCAGTAAAATTTTAGTATATATTAATATAATTATATCCGCTATAATTTATAACTTAAAGTAATATATATATTACTTTATCAAAGAGGGGATAAATATGATTAATGATTTTAGCAAAATTTACACTTTTATGGAGATAGTTAAAGAGAGGAGCTTTTCTAAGGCTTCAAAGACTCTTGGTATATCTCAGCCTGCTGTTACGCTTCAAATAAAAAAACTAGAAGAGATTTTACAAGCAACTCTAATAATGCGTAAAAAAAATGGAATAATTTTAACTAGAGAGGGTGAAAAATTTTATAAACTTTGTCTTAGATTTGAAAGTGCAATGTTTAGATTTAAAGATGAAATTTCTCATATCAAAAATGACAAAGCTCCACTTATAATATCAACCACTCAGCTTATCGGAGAAACTTTTGTGCCTTTATTGCTTGATAAAATTTCGCAAACTGCCGATGCGGAGCTTGACATAAGAATAAAAGAGCAAAACGATCTAATTCCACATTTAAAGGATAGAAGAAGCGATATTGCAATGGTTTTAGATCAGTCTTATGATGAAAATCTGATAGTTAAAAAGCTTTTTGATTATGAGATTATTTTAGTTTCCAATAAAAAACTGGTTGACTCTATTAAGCCCGAAGAGCTTTATAAATACAAATTGATAAAAGATCGCACAAAATACTATCTTAATGATATTTTCGTAAAATACGGAATAAATTACAATGATTTAAAAAGTGCTTATGTATTAGACGGTTCAATAATGGTAAAAAGAGCAATTTTAAATAATTTTGCTGAAGATTATGTTGCCTTTTTGCCTAAATTTTTAATAGAAGATCATCTAAAAAACGAAAAACTTTTTGAGATCAAAATCAATAGAATAAAGCTTACGCGCTCAGTTTATGTAGCGGTACTTAAAGAGAATGAAGACATATTAAATAGCTTTTTAAAGATAAAAAATAGCTTTAATTTTTAAAAATTTATAGCAGACATAGTGATTCTATGTCTGCAAAAGTGTTTTTATTTATTGAAAAAATCTTTATTTTTTGGATTTGACATAAAGATTGACATTGATTTTTGAGTTTTACTTTTAGCCTCTTTTGCTTTGTGAATAGAAAAATTGATCAGAATTGGGCTATTTTCTACTAAAATTTGAACTACTGCTCCAAGTGGAAAGCTAACAAGCGAAGCAAAATCATCACTGCCAAAACCCGCCTCAAAACTAAGGCTGTCTTGCATCAATTTAGCACTAGAAAATGTATATCCGTCAAGAGTAAAAAGAATTACCGGAGATGTAAAAGTAGAGCTTATACTCTTTGGAAGCTCCGGCTCAAATTTTACTAAGTCCGAGTTTGTCATTACCGAAAACGGATGCTTGTTTTGAAGCAAATAGTCTATGCACTCGTAAACATGCATTTTCATAAGTAGTGCAAATTTTTCATCATCTAAAATTTTATCAAGCATTATAACTCCTCAAATTCTTTAACTAATTTTTTAACTTCATTTATTCCTATGTTCCAAAATTTTGAGTCCTCTATGTCAAAGCCAAATTTCGCAACCATATCTTTTGGGCTTTGGCTTCCGCCAAGACTTAAAAATTCAGTGTAAATTTGCACGAAATTTTTACATTTGCCGCTCTTGTAAAGCCCAAAGATAGCAAGGACCAAAAGCTGCGCATAAGAGTAGGCATAGCAGTAAAACGGCGTGTGTATGAAGTGCGGGATATAACTCCACCAAATTTTATAATAATCATTTAGAGTAACGCTTTTGCCAAACATCTTTTTGCTCTCTTCAAGCCAAATTTTATTTAGCTCATCAAGCGAAATTTCGCCTTCGTGAGAATGGACTCTGCGCTCAAAGGTGGTAAAATTTATCTGGCGATAAAGCGTGGCAAAAATGTCTTCTATCTTGCCTGCAAGAAGCGAAATTTTATCTTTGTCGCTTAGCTCTTTTTTAACGTAATCAAACACTAGCATTTCACAAAATACCGAAGCGGTTTCAGCCGTAGTAAGCGGCGTATCCGAGTTTAGATAACCAACTTTGTAAGATAAATTTTGATGTATGGCATGACCCAGCTCGTGAGCTAGAGTAAATAGATCTCTTCTTCCGTCCGTATGATTTAAAAGCACGTAAGGATGAGCATCTAATGAGCCTGAGTGTGAAAATGCCCCACCTCTTTTATTTGTCGTAGGATAAGCATCTATCCAGCCCTCATCAAAAGCTTTTTGAGCAATTTTGCCAAATTTCGGGCTAAAGTCGTTAAACGCCTTTAAGACTATCTCTTTGCATTCGTTAAATTCATATTTTCTACCCTCATCGAGCGGTGCATACCTATCATAGTCATATAGTTTTTTAAAGCCTAAAATTTTGCGTTTTTTATCATAAAATTTACTGACCAAAGAGAAATTCGCCTCGGTTGTTTTTATAAGTGCGTCCACGCTTTTCTTACTTATCTGGTTGCTTTCGTGTCTAGGCTCTTCAGGAGAGCTAAAATTTCTTAATTCGCAACTTGTTTTTAGATTAGTTTTTATCATATTGTATATATAGCCAAGCAGATGCTGGTGACGAGATAGTTCGCTACTCAGGCTTTTGGCGGCCGCTTTTCTTACATTTCTGTCTTTGTCGTGAAGCTTGCTTAAAATTTCCTCTTCGCTTAAAAGTTTGCCTTGAAATTTAAACTTCATATTACTCATAGTCTCGTCAAATAGCCTTGCAAATCCATCTGCTCCAGTGCTAGCTGTGCGAAGTAAAACCTGCTCCTCTTTTAGGCTTAGTTGGTGTGTCTTGGTTTTGGCTACATTGCTTAGATAATATCCGTTATTTTTTGATGCCTTGATTATAGCTTGCTGCTTTTTGTCGTCAAATTCATTAAATTTAAGCTCAAAAAATAGTAAATTTTCATGAGCCTTTGTTGCAATCTCTTCAAATTTAGCATAAAAAGCACCCTTACTTGTATCTTTTGCAAATACTAAAAATGCATAAGTTGTTACCTTTGATAGCTTCGATAGTAATTTCTCATACTCATCAAACGCTTGCAAAAACTGATCTGTGCTTAAATCTAAAAAGGTTTCCAAATATTTTTTTTCAAATTTTTTGCACTCATCTTTTAGGCTTAGTGCGCTCTTTTCAAGCTCTTTTTCGTTTTTAAAAAGTGGAGTTAAATCCCATGTTGTCATTTTTATCCTTAAAATTTTTAGGATATTTTACACAAAATCTAATGAAATTTAAAATTTTTAGAGAGAGATTATCAAATTTAGTGTCCAAAAAAATGGACACTAAATTGATTTTTTATTTTATTGTTTCTGAAGCTATAGCTGTAAATACAACGTCTGAAGAGCTATTTACCGCAGTTTCTACAGAGTCTTGAATAACTCCTATTATAAAGCCTACGGCAACAACCTGCATCGCTATATCGTTATTTATTCCAAAAAGTGCGCAAGCAAGAGGAACCAAAAGTAACGATCCGCCAGCAACTCCAGAAGCTCCGCAAGCGCCTATCGCAGAAATAAAGCTAAGAAGCAAGGCGTCTGCAAAACTAACAGTTATATGATCTATGGAATTTACTGCAGCAAGGGCTAAAACGCTGATGGTTACCGCAGCTCCTGCCATATTTATAGTGGCCCCTAAAGGTATGGATATAGAGTAAAGCTCCTCTCTAAGTCCTAACTTTTTACAAAGCGCCATATTTACAGGTATGTTTGCAGCCGAGCTTCTTGTGAAAAACGCAGTTACGGCGCTCTCTCTTACGCAAGTCATTATAAGCGGATATGGATTTTTTTTGGTTACCACAAATACAATAATAGGGTTTACAACAAATGCCACAAATAGCATTGCACCAACTAAAACCGCAATTAATTTCATATATCCCGCTAGAGCCGCAAATCCTGTCTCGTGGATACTAATAGCAACAAGACCAAAAATTCCAAATGGAGCTAAGCGGATTACGAATCTAACAATTCTTGTCACGCCATCACTTACATCCATAAATACTTTTTTGGTCTCACTTGAGCAGCCTCTCATGGCTATACCGCCACCCACAGCCCAAGTAATGATACCTATATAATTGCCTGTACTTAGGGCCTGTACTGGATTTTGAACCATTTTAAAAATGAGGTCTTTTAATACGTCTATTACGTTTTGAGGCGCACTCATAGTTGCTGTTTCTACACCTTTTAAAACGAGTTCAACCGGAAACATAAAGCTAGCTGCAACTGCGACTACAGCTGCCAAAAAAGTTCCAATTAGATACAATGCGACAATCTTTGACATGCCTTTTGCTTCGCCAAACTCTTTAGTAATAATTGATGTAGCAACCAATACAAAGACCAAAATAGGAGCGACAGCCTTTAAGGCACCTACGAATAAATTTCCAAGAACGGAAATGCCGTTTAGAATTTTGTCGGCGAATTCACTTCCGCTTGCATTCCCCCAAAAGCCAAAAATAGCACCGACAATGATACCGATTAGTATTTGAACAATCAAATTTCCATCGGCAAAACGCTTAGCGATATTGCTAAATCCACTCATTTTTACACCTTTATAAATTTAAAATTTGGATTTAAGTATAACTAAAAGATTCTGAAATTTTTTAAAATTTAACAAAAAATTAATATAAATTTTATTATGAAATGCTACAATTTTACAATTTAATATAAAATTTAAGGAAAGATATGTATTTATTTACATCTGAAGTAGTAAGTCCGGGGCATCCTGACAAATGCGCAGATATTATCGCTGATAGTATAGTAGATAGTATTTTAATGCAGGATCCAAACGGTAGGGTTGCAAGCGAGGTATTTGTAGCCGGTAAAAACATAGTAATCGGTGGTGAGATAAACTCAAAAGTTAAGCTCAGTTTTAAAGATTATGAAAGTATAGTCAAAAACGCTCTGGCCAAAATCGGATATGATGGTAAGTCAAATTTTACTAAAGAGCAGTGCTTGCATCCTGATGATATCGAGGTTAAGGTTTGTATAAATCAGCAAAGTAGCGATATAAATCAAGGCGTAGATCAAGCTAGCGGCGAGATAGGCGCAGGCGATCAAGGTATAATGTTTGGCTTTGCAAGTTGCGAAGCGAAAGAATATATGCCGGCAGCCATTACTTATGCAAGAATGCTTTGTGATAAAGTATATAAATTTGCTAAAGCAAATCCAGATAAGCTGGGTGTTGATATAAAGACTCAGGTTACAATTGATTATAATAGTAAGGATAACTTTGAAAACTGCAAACCGCAAAGCATACACACTATCGTTGTCTCAGCTCCTTGCGTAGAGAGTATGAAGATAGAAGAGCTTAGATCTCTTATTGGGGAGCTTATAGACGATACCGGTCTTCCAAAAGAGCTATATAATAAAGATAAGACAATAATTTATATAAACCCAACAGGCAGATATGTAAATCACAGCTCGCTTCACGATAGCGGACTAACGGGCAGAAAGCTTATCGTAGATAGCTTTGGCGGATACGCTCCTATAGGTGGCGGCGCACAGAGTTCAAAAGACTATACGAAGGTTGATCGAAGCGGACTATATGCTGCCAGATGGATAGCTAAAAATATCGTTGCGGCAGGACTTGCTAAAAAATGTATCGTTCAGCTAAGCTACGCTATCGGACTTGCTAAGCCAACATCTATTAGCGTAGATACAATGGGAACTCAGATAAGCGGATTGAATGATGATATTTTATCAAATTTCGTTATGCAAAATTTCCCTTTAACTCCAAAATGGATAACTCAAAAATTTGGACTTGATAAACCCGGCAAAGATACGTTTTTATACGCAAAAGTTGCAGCAAAAGGGCAGGTTGGAAATGCGAAGTATCCGTGGGAGAAGCTAGACGCCATAGATACATTTAAAGCTTTAATTCCACATAAATAATAGATTTAGAATAAATTTTCTTAGCCTACTTTAGTCATATACTACTTTGTATGCTCCTTTGTAGGCAAGAAAATTTCTTTTAAACTACGCTGATTATGTTTTGAATAAATTTATTTTTCGCATCCATATACAAGTCATACTTATTAAGATCTACTATCTAAAATTTTCTTTATCAAACTCTCTTTTGGAGTTATGATCTCGCTTTTTGAGCCGTTTACGCTGTGATAAATTGTTTTATTGTATTTAGTGGTGTAATATTTAATCAAAAGGCGTTGTAAATTTGGCTCGGTTGAGGGCACGAACCAACCGTTGTTTGTAATAGCTATCATCACGTCAAATTCGCCTTTAAACAGTTCATCTCGCGTAGCTTCATAACAGATTGCATTGCGAATTTTAATTCCCTCTATCTCGTAGTCGCTAACCGAATTTGCAGTTTTGAAATCTTTGCTGCCGTCAAAAAATAGCTCGTTTATCAAATTTTTCATAAAATTTGGAAGCGGAATTTCCTCGCCGAATGGTACTAGCACAAATTTATCAAATCGCTTCATCTCACCTTTATCAAATAAAAAAGTCGAGTTGTAACTTTGCCCGTTTTCATAGGCAAGTGCTCCTGCAACGATAGCGATCTTTTGGGATTTTTCTTTAAGCTCAGCTACTAAATTTCGCTCGTGCGTCATAAATGTCGGAAATACGCTCTCAGGCATGATTATAGCTCTTTTGCCTTCGTTTATTGCTTCATCTATCATCTTTAAATTTTGGTTTATGAACTCATTTTTAAGCGACTTTTCCCACTTTAAAGCTTGAGGTACGTTTGTATTTGTAAGAGCAACTTCAAAAGGCAAAATTTTAGCCTTGTTATCGTTATACTGAACCGCAAAAAGTAAAAGCGCGATAAAAGCTAAAAATTTAAGCTTTTTTTTTATATAAAATAGTGATAAAATCGCAGCAAATATAAAGATAAGCCCGTATAAATTCGGTTTAAAAATTCCAACTATAAATATCGCCTCAAAATTTAGCCAGTTGAAATTAAACGGGTGCAAATTTGAAATTAAAATCAGCAAAATAGCTCTAAGCCAAATTTGAGCAGGAATTGCCGCGATAAAAAACATAAATCCATACACAATGCCTATAAATAAAATTTCAAGCGGAATAAGATAGCCAAATCCATAATACGCAAGGCTAAAGCTAATCCAATAAAACCATAAAATTCCTACAAAAAATCCTGTCGTAAAAAATTCATATTTGCTAAATTTAAGAAGCGTATAAAATCCGTAAATGGCAAGAAAAGGGGATATGAAATTTAATATTGCTAATTCAAAAATCGAGACAAATATAAAATTTGATATCAAAAAAGCACTAAAAAAGGCTTTTCTTATAATTTTAGTGCTAAAATATTTGATTAAAAAATTTTTCACTAAGGAATACAATGCAAGAAGGCAATTTTTTAGCTTCATTACTACCTCTGATCGTGCTTTTCGCGATTTTTTACTTTTTGGTTATCAGACCGCAGCAAAAACAGCAAAAAGAGCATCAAAAGATGCTTGCAGCCCTACAAAAAGGCGATAAGATTATTACTTCGGGCGGACTTTACTGCGAAGTTATCAAACCTGAAGATGATTTTATCAAAGTTAAACTTAATGACGATGTAATAGTGCGTATCGGACGCGAGTTTGTCGCTAGAAAAATCGAGACTAAAGTAAATGCGTAGCGCCAAGGTAACATATAGACTCGTTATCTTTCTAATAGCTCTAATTTTTGGCATAGGTTTTTCAGCTCCTTCGTTTTTACAGACAGATGGTGGATCTAAGATAAATTTAGGACTTGACCTTCAAGGAGGTCTATATATGCTTCTTGGCGTAGAAACACAAGAGGCCATACACTCCAAAGTCAAATCCGTGGCCTCTGGTATAAATTACTATGCGGGCAAAGAAGATATTTTGATAGATAACTTTAAAATAAAAGAGGAGCATGTAAGCTTTGAACTTTTAGATAACGATGATCAAAATAAGATAGATGGGATGCTGAAAGAGATTGAGGGGCTTGATGTCCAAAAAGAAGGACTCAAATACACTATTAGACTAACTGAGACTGAGCAGTCTCATACGATTGAGTATGCGATAAATCAAGCCGTTGAGACTATTAGAAATAGGCTTGATCAGTTTGGTTTGGCCGAGCCAACGGTCGCGAGGCAGGGTAAAGAAAATATCTTAGTCGAGCTTCCGGGCGTGAAAACTCAGGCTGACGAGCAACGTGCAAGAGAGCTGATCGCTAAGGCTGCGCATTTGCAGCTGATGGCGCTTGATGAAAAAAGACAGTTGCGGGCAAACATTCTAAGCGCAGCAGAGGCTGAAAGCTATGGTGTAATCGTTTATCCGGATGTTAAAAGCGATCAAATGAAATATACCGTAAAAAATATTCCCGTGCTTGATGGCTCAATGCTAACGGATGCTAGAGTGGCTTTTGATCAGCGAACTAACGCCCCAATTATAAATTTTACGTTAAATGCCGAAGGAGCTAGGATATTTGGAGATTTTACGGGTGCAAATGTAGGAAAAAGACTTGCTATAGTGCTTGATGGTAGAGTGTATTCAGCACCTGTGATAAATGAGCGTATAGGCGGTGGAAGTGGCCAGATAAGCGGAGGCTTTAGTGTAGAAGAGGCTCATGATCTTGCTATTGCGCTTAGAAGCGGTGCACTTTTAGCTCCGGTAAAGATGCTTGAAAAGAGAAGTATCGGACCAAGCCTAGGTGCTGATAGTATCAATCAAAGTATGATGGCTCTCGCAGGTGCAGGTGTTCTTGTGGTGCTATTCATGATAGCTTATTATGGGTTTGCAGGAATTTTGGCAAATTTAGCCTTAGTCGCGAACATCCTTATTTTGGTTGCGGTTATGGCTATGTTTGGAGCTACCTTGACTCTGCCTGGAATGGCTGGTATAGTGCTTACGGTAGGCATGGCTGTCGATGCGAATGTAATTATAAATGAGCGTATAAGGGAGTTTTTAAGAGATGGGCAGGGTGTAGCCTTAAGTGTGAGAAAGGGCTATGAAAATGCCATGAGTGCTATTGTAGATGCGAATTTAACTTCGATTATAACCTCTGTTGTTTTGTATGCATACGGCACGGGTCCTGTCAAGGGCTTTGCCGTAACCATGAGTATAGGTATAGTGGCTTCTATGCTAACTGCTATTTTAGGTACTCGAGGCATGTTTGATACTATAATGGATAAGATAGAGAAGAGCGGAAATACCAAAATTTGGTTTGGATACAAGAGAGGGTAATAATGCAAATTTTTTCAAAAGCACATGTTTATGATTTTATGGGTAAGCGTCATATCGCCCTTGCCGTAGCTGCTATTTTATTTTTTGGCTCAATCTTTCTGCTTTTTACCAAAGGGCTAAATTACGGTATTGATTTTTCTGGTGGAACGCTGATCCAGATAAAGTATGATAAAAAAGCACCTCTTGATAAGATTAGAGAGGCTTTGTATAAAGATGAGACTTTAAAAAATGCCTCTGTGACCGAATTTGGTTCAGAGGAGGAGATTACTATACGTTTTTCGGGCTCAAGCTCAAATTTGGGTAGTGATATCGGCTCTAGCGTATCTCAATTACTCAAAGATACTGGCAGCTTTGAAGTTCGCCGTGTGGATGTCGTGGGACCAAAGGTAGGAAGCGAGCTTAGACAAAAAGGAATGATGGCTATAGCCATGTCTCTTTTGGGTATCTTGCTTTATGTTGCCTTTAGGTTCGAGTGGAGATTTGCGATGGCTGCTATATTTGCCGAAGCGTATGATGTAGTGATAGCCTTAGGTACTATATGCTTATTTAGGATTGATGTAAATTTGGATATTTTGGCTGCGGTTTTAACGATCATAGGCTATTCTTTAAATGATAAGATTATTATCTTTGATAGGATTAGAGAGAGCATAAACACAAGTAAGAATTCGGCTCTTGATATGATTATAAACGAATCTGTCTCCGCGACACTTTCAAGAACTATTCTTACATCTGTAACTACTTTAATGGTTGTTTTAACACTATTTTTATATGGTGGAGATATGATACACGGCTTTTCTTTGGTGCTTTTAGTGGGTATAGTCGGAGGAACTTTAAGCTCTATCTACATAGCTTCTCTGATGCTTCTTTGGTTTAAATTTAGCGTGGAGAAATATAGAGCAAAAGAGGCTGAAAAGATGAAAGCGAAAAAAGAGCGCGAAAGACAAAGAGCTATGTTTGAAAAAGGCGTGGTGTAAGGAGGGTTTATGAACTGGGGTAAGGTTGTTTATATCTTTTTTGCGCTGATGAGTCTAACGACTACAGCGGGTTTTTTGTATGATAAAAATGAGATAGCGCTATTTGTAGCAGCTAGCATAAATTTAGTCTCTACGCTACTTAAAATCGGTGTTAAAAATATTTTATCGGCTGAGCTTTTTGCTAGCTCGCTTGTAGCTGATTTACACCTTATACCTGCGTTTGTAGTGCTTCAAACAACGGGAAACATGACTGTTGTTTACTCACTTGCAATCGGTGCTGCTATTGCAAACTTTTTTTCACTTTCGCTTGTTTTAGTTGAAGCAAGTAAGACCCAAGAAGAATTTTAGGAGATAAAATGGCTGAAAATTTGAAGTATGATGCCTTAAAAATTGAGAAAAAATGGCAAGAAATTTGGTTAAAAAACGAAGAATTTGAACCAAAAGATGATTATAACCTGCCTAAAAAATATATCTTAAGCATGTTTCCATACCCAAGCGGACGTATCCACATGGGTCATGTTAGAAACTACTCAATCGGTGACGTGCTGGCAAGATATTACCGCAAGCAAGGCTATAACGTGCTTCATCCTATCGGCTTTGATAGCTTTGGTATGCCTGCTGAAAATGCGGCTATACAGCATAAAATTCATCCTAAAAAATGGACTTATGAAAATATCGATTATATGAGAGCTGAGCTTTTATCGCTTGGTTTTTCGTTTTCTAAAAATAGAGAATTTGCCACATCTGATCCGCTTTACACTAAATACGAGCAGGAATTTTTCATCAAAATGTATGAAAAAGGGCTTGTGTATCGCAAAAATGCCATAGTAAACTGGTGTGAGCACGATCAAACCGTTCTTGCAAACGAGCAGGTTGAGGATGGTTGTTGCTGGAGATGTGGAAATAGCGTAATTCAGCGCGAGTTGCCTGGGTATTATCTAAAGATAACCGATTATGCCGAGGAGCTTTTGGCTGATCTTGAAAAGTTAAAAGACAAGTGGCCAAATCAAGTAATCACAATGCAGGAAAACTGGATCGGCAAGAGCTTTGGTTTAGAGTTTAAATTTAGTCTTGATGAGGCTTCTAAAGCACTTTTAGGCAGCGAAGCGGACGGCTTTGAAGTCTTTACCACTCGCCCCGATACGATTTATGGAGTTAGTTATACCGCACTTGCGCCTGAGCATAAGATAGTTAAAAAGCTACTTGATGGCGGAAATTTAAGTGATGAGGCAAGCCAAAAAGTAAAAGCTATGCTAAATCAAAGCCCAAGAGAGCGTCAAGCTAAAGAAAAAGACGGCGTATTTTTAGGAATTTATGTTATCCACCCATTAAGCGGCGAAAAAGTACCTGTTTGGGTTGCGAATTTTGTTTTGGCTGATTATGGAAGCGGTGCTGTTATGGCTGTTCCTGCACATGATGAGAGAGATTTTGAATTCGCTAGCAAATTTAATTTGCCTATTAAGCAAGTGATTAGACCTATTGACGGTGAAATTGATGACTCAAAAGCATTTACGGAAAGTGGAATTTGTATAAAATCTCCGCTTATAGATGGGTTAAATAACGAAGATGCAAAGCTTAAGATTATAGAGAAATTTGAAAGCAAAAAGATCGGAAAAAGAGTTGTGAATTTTAAAATTCGCGACTGGGGAATTTCTCGCCAGAGATATTGGGGTGCGCCTATTCCAATGATTCATTGTGATAAATGTGGTGTAGTTTGCGAAGATATAAAAAATCTGCCTGTTACTCTGCCTGATGATGTTGAGATAACGGGCGAAGGAAATCCGCTTGATAAACATCCAAGCTGGAAGCATACTAAGTGTCCAAAATGCGGCGCTGACGCAGTTCGAGAGACCGATACTATGGATACATTTTTCCAAAGTAGCTGGTATTTCGCTAGATATGCAAGCGATCATAAGACTTGGAATGAAAAAGCCTTTGATGAAAAGAGCGTAAATTACTGGATGAACGTCGATCAGTATATCGGCGGAATAGAGCATGCGATACTACATCTTTTATATGCGAGATTTTTCCAAAAAGCGCTTAGAGATCTTGGTTATTTGCGCGATGATGAGCCTTTTGAGAGGCTTTTAACTCAAGGAATGGTGCTAAAAGACGGTAAAAAGATGAGTAAGAGTAAAGGAAACGTCGTAGATCCTGATGATATCATTAAAAACTATGGAGCTGATACTGCAAGGCTGTTTATACTCTTTGCTGCGCCTCCTCAAAAAGAGCTTGAGTGGAACGATAGCGCAGTTGAGGGTGCGTTTAGATTTTTAAATAGACTTTACGATAAGGCTGTGGGCGTTAAAAAATGTTCTAAAATCCATGATATAGATCACACAAAGCTTACTAAGGATGAAAAATACGCCCGAGCTAAAGTCTATGAGGCTCTTAAAAAATCTCAAGAGGTCTATACGCAAAGCTTTACTTTTAATACCTTAATAGCTGCGTGTATGGAGGCTTTAAACGCGGTAAATGCGCAAAATAACGAAGATGTAACCACTGAAGCGTTTTTTATAATACTAAATTTGCTTGAGCCGATCGTGCCGCATATAGCAAATGAGCTAAGCGAGAATTTATTTGGCAGAACAAATTTCACGCATATTGATATCAAAGAAGAGGTCTTTGAAAAAGATAGCCTAAATTTAGCCATTACCGTAAATGGAAAAAGAAGAGGCGAAGTTGAAGTGCCAAGCGACGCTAGTGAAGCTGAAATTTTAAAAGCAGCCAAAGAAAATGTCGCTAAATGGATTGAAGGCAAGGAGCTTATAAAAGAAATTTACGTGCAAGGAAAGCTTGTAAATTTGGTTGTAAAAGGTTAGATATGAGATTTATAGCTGCGGTTTTTATCGCTGTTTTTTTAGTCGGGTGCGGGTATAAGCCTGTTTCAAAGATCACAAAAGATATGATTGGGGATGATATCTACGTGCATGTGACTATAGATAGAGCCGATCCAAAAAGCAGTGTTTGGATAGCCGATAGTATAAAAGAGGGCATAGTATCAAGGCTTAACAGAAAACTTAGTAGTGATAAAAATGCAAAAACAAAGATAATAGCGTCTGTAAAATCTGTAAGTTTACAAGCACTTTTATATGATGAAGATGGATATGTATCGTTATATAAAGCTATTTTAAAAATGGAGTTTGATACTAAATTTGAAAACGGAAAGATATATAAGAGTGTAACTACCGGTGAATATGATTTTACTATTTCTCAAAAAATAAAAGATATTCGCTATGCAGATAGCGTAATCAGTGAAACAGATAGATATAATGCGATAAAAGAGGCTTCAAAAGAGGCTTTTGATGAATATTTAGCAGCTCTTGCGGTTAAAGGGTTTAAAAATGTCAGCAACAATCACTAAGATTATAAGAGATACCATTAGCACTATTAAGGAGAGGAATTTAATACTTACTCCCGATAACTACACAGAAGTTTTTTGTGAGATAGCGAAAAAAAATGGATACATAAGCCCTGATTGTCAAAAGCTTGAAAAGTATCTTTCTAGACTCAATGCCGATCTTGTAGAGCAACTTAAACAAAAAAGAGTTAAAAATATAGATGAGTTATTTGCATTTATGGCGGCTAAATTAAACTCGTCAAATATTAATGAATCGGCAAAGCTTATACACTCGCTTGTTTTTATGAGTAAGAGAGTATTTCAAGCAGTGACTATGCTTCATAACAAAGAGGCTAAAAAACTAGCAGAATTAAGCATAGATACTCTTAATAAAAAACTTGACATATCGTCTATCGACCTGATTAGAGACAAGTGGTTTGAGTTTTTAACAGATTATGATGATCTATTTATTAGAAGACTTGGTTTTTATGGTGTTAAGAGTTTTGATGATTTGCAAACAGCAATTACAGAGCTTGATAATGCCTCTATAAGATCAGGTGATACCGCTTATCTATGCCAAAAGATGATTCCTCTTCTGGTATGTGCTCTTACGCCTTCTATATCTGAAAGCATGAATGCTGAAATTTCAGGATTTGAGCTTAGTTTAAAGAGTGATCCTAAACTATTAGAATTAGATGAAACTCAAGATAATATACAACAAATGATTAAAAGGCGTATAGAGCTTGATAGGGCTGAAATTTCAACCAAAGTTTCAGTTTTAAACGATGTGCTTGAAGGGATAAATACCAGGCTTTTAAATATGATGAGTAGCTCCTCTACCAGCAGAGCCAAGATGCAAGATATCAAAAGGGATCTAAACTCAATAAATTTAAAAGAAGATAGTTTTGAATTTATTAGAGATAAGCTTATTATCATAGCTGAATCTTTAGGCAACGAAACACAACGGTTTTCATTGCAGGTTAGCAGTGATCAAAAAAAAATAAAAGAGCTTCAGGATAGAATTAGTAGCCTTGAGGGTGAGCTGGCTATGGTTAAAGCCGAGAGCAAAGAGGATTTCTTAACCAAAACCGCCACAAAAAGAGCATTAATAGAAGAGCTTGATCGCATGGAAGATAAATATAGACGCTATGATGCGGACTACTCTATTTGCTTTTTTGATATAGATTATTTTAAAAAGATTAACGATACTTACGGCCACGATGCAGGCGATGTCATCATAGCAAGCGTTGGGAAGATGCTTAGAAAATACTCAAGAAAGATTGATTTTGTGGCTAGATATGGCGGTGAAGAGTTTGTTATGCTGCTTCCTCAAATTTCTTTAGTAGATAGTGTAAATTTCGCAAATAAAATTCGTGATATTATAGAAAATTCAAAATTTATGTATAAAGACGAACGAATAGATGTTACTATTAGTTGCGGAGTAGCTTTAAGAAGCTCCAATAAAACTTCATCATCAACACTTGAATCTGCCGATAAGATGCTTTATACCGCTAAACAAAACGGTAGAAATCAGGTTATGCCAAGTATTATATGAAGTTGGATGAATTTTTAAGCCACAAACCGCTTTTTTACAAAGAGATAGATTATATTCGTATGCCGCGTGCATGGGGTAGCATAAAGGCGAATTTAAAGCCGTTTAAGATTATTCACATCATAGGCACAAACGGCAAGGGCTCAACGGGAAGGTTTCTAGCTCAAATTCTGCACCTTCAAGGAAAGAGCGTAGGACACTATACAAGCCCTCATATATTTGAATTTCGTGAGAGATTTTGGCTAAACGGAGATGTGGTTTCAAGCGAGATTTTAGAGTCTGCTCACGAGAGTTTGCAAGCTATGCTAAGTGATGAGTTTAAAGTTAAAACCAGCTATTTTGAGTATGCTACTTTGCTTGCGGCGGTGCTTTTTCACAAGTGTGATTTTTTCATCTGCGAAGCTGGTATGGGCGGTGAGCTTGACGCGACAAATGTATATGACAAACTCTTTAACGTCTTTACTCCGATCGGACTTGATCATCTTGGCGTGCTTGGAAACAATATAGAGGAGATTTCAACTACTAAATTTAAGGCTTTAGGATATGAAGCTCAAGCACTTTTAAGCGATAATATGGACAAAAGAAGCGTTGAGATAGTAAGGCAGATCGCCAAAGAAAAAAGGGCGAGAGTAAAATTTGCAAGCGAAATTTTAAATGAATCGGATAAAGAAGCCATAGCCGAATACGCTTTGAAATTTAGCTTGCCTGAGTTTTTAGCATCAAATTTGACCTTAGCAGGAGCTGCTAGCAAGGCGCTTTTAGGCAAATTTGAGATAGATGATCTAGAAGAGCTAAATTTGCA
This sequence comes from Campylobacter sp. RM16189, assembly GCF_012978815.1. Classification (NCBI taxonomy): domain Bacteria; kingdom Pseudomonadati; phylum Campylobacterota; class Epsilonproteobacteria; order Campylobacterales; family Campylobacteraceae; genus Campylobacter; species Campylobacter sp. RM16189. The sequence goes on from NZ_LIWR01000002.1 coordinate 71,671, forward strand.
AGGAAGATGCGAAAAGGTCGCATCAAACGTCTGGATTGATGTGGGACACAACGAGCTTGCCGCGCTTGCGATAGCCAAGAAATTTAGAGGAAAGAAGCTAACGCTTATTTATAACTCTTTTGCCGATAAGGATTTTAAGGCTGTCTTAAAAGCATTAAAGCCTATCATAAAAGATGTGCTTATCTATGAATACGAAAGCCTAGAAAGGGCGCTTGCTACAAATGAGATAAAGCAGGTGCTTGATGATATGGGTGTTGCTTATAGCGATTTTAAGGGGTTAAAATTCACTGATTCGCAAAAGAGTAAAGAAAAATACTTAGCCTTTGGTTCATTTTTCTTAGTTGAGGCCTTTTTAAGGCAGTTTGATGCAAGCTAGGATATATGAGTATCTTTTAAAGCCAAACGAAGCGGAGATCATCGTTTGCGAGGATGATAAAGAGGCTTTGCTTATCGAAAATGCGGTTAAATTTGCAGGTATTGAGCCGTTTTGCTTGCCTGATTTTAGGGCTCGTTTCGGCGATGATCTGCGCTCTTTTAGTGCCGAGCTTTACGAGCTTTCGGCTAAACTTTATAAATTTTACGAATTTGAGGGCAAAAAGCTTCTTATAGCCCCCATCTCAACCATCTTAAACAAACTTCCCGGCAAAAAACATCTACAAAAAATTACTCTGAAATTTGGCGATAAGTTAAATTTAAACGAGCTAGCTGACGAGCTTATGCGCTTTGGTTACGAGCCTGTGGATATCGTTGAGGGCGAGGGCGAGTTTTGCTTGCGCGGAGATATCATTGATATATTTTGCATAGGAAGCGATGAACCTCATAGAATTTTGCTTTTTGACGACGAGATAGAAAGTATCAGAAACTACTCAACCAGCACTCAAATTTCAAACAAAACCGAACTTGAAAGCGTTGAAATTTCACCATTTATCGCAGCGCTTAGCAAGGATGAATTTGAAAAAGCAAGCCAAAAAGCGCAACAGCTAAAAAGCGAGGCTCTGATAAATGACCTTAACTCGCTTGGTTTTTGGGCGATTGATGGTTTTATAGACTATAGCAAGGAGTTTAAGACCGTCCTTGCAAAAGAGTTTAAATTTGAGGATTTTGAAAGAGATACAAGCGCGCTTCATGATCTTGCCGTAATCCCTGAAGCAAAAATTTATAAAGATCTGTCCGTAACACCGAGCAGAGATTTTTTCGAGCTTAATGCAAACAGGCATATCAAGGTTATCTCGAGAAATGACGGACTTTTTAACTCGCTAAATTTGAGCGAATACAAAAATATAGAGCTTATTAAAAGTGACGTTGTTGTAAATCTAACTTCCGCTAGCGAGATAATCATCTCTCTTAATAAATTTGAGAAGAAAAAGCGTGCAAAGCGAGCGAGCTTAGTAATCGATGAGCTTAAGATAAATGACTACGTCGTGCATGAAGAGTATGGTATAGGTCGATTTGCGGGACTTGAGAAGATAACCGTGCTAGGAAGCATGCGCGAATTCGTAGTTATCGTTTATCAAAACGACGACAAACTTCTTTTGCCTGTCGAAAATATAAATTTAATCGATCGCTACATAGCTCAAAGCGGCTCTATAGCGGCACTTGATAGGCTTGGTAAGGCTAGCTTTGCCAAGATAAAAGAAAAAGTTCGCCAAAAACTATTTATAATCGCTTCCAAGATCATCGAACTTGCCGCTAAAAGAGAGCTAATTCGCGCCGAAATTATACAAAAAGATGATGCCGAATACTTAAATTTCTTGCAAAATGCGGGCTTTGATTATACTATAGATCAAGAAAAGGCTGCAAGCGAAATTTCAAAAGATCTTGCAAGCGGTAAGGTTATGGATAGGCTTTTAAGCGGAGATGTCGGCTTTGGCAAGACTGAAATCGCGATGAATGCGATATTTAAATGTGTTAAATCAGGATTTCAGGCGCTATTTTTCGTGCCTACGACGTTGCTTTCGGCTCAGCATTTTAAGAGCTTAAAAGACAGGTTTGACAAATTTGAAATTCCAGTTTTTAGACTTGATAGATTTAGCTCGGCAAAAGAAAAATCAGCCGTTAAAAGAGCGCTTGAGGAGGGGCTTGCTTGCGTTTGCGTGGGAACTCATTCGCTTTTGGGGTTAAAGGCTCGTAATTTAGGCATTATTATAATTGACGAAGAGCATAAATTCGGCGTTAAGCAAAAAGAGAAGTTAAAAGAAATTTCAAGCAACTCGCATATCCTTTCAATGAGCGCGACACCTATCCCAAGAAGCCTAAATATGGCGCTTAGCAACGTAAAAAGCTATAGCGTGCTTCAAACTCCGCCAAGCTCTCGTTTAGACGTGAGAACGAGCGTAAGGGAGTGGGACGAAAAGGTGATTAAAGAGGCGATTTTGCGGGAGCTAAGAAGAGGCGGGCAAATTTTTTATATCCACAATCACATCGCCACTATGGATCAGGCAAAAAGGCAGATTAAGAAAATTTTGCCAAATTTGCGCATCCTCATACTTCATTCAAAGATAGATGCAAATACCACAGAAGACGAGATGATGAAATTTAAAGCGGGCGAATACGACATCTTGCTTTGCACAAGCATTGTTGAAAGCGGAATTCACCTGCCAAACGTAAATACGATAATCATAGAAAATGCAAACAAATTCGGTATGGCGGATCTTCATCAGCTAAGAGGCCGCGTGGGTAGAAGTGATAAGCAGGCGTATTGTTATTTCTTGGTTGAGGATAGAAGTGAGCTTACGCCCGAGGCATTAAAGCGGCTTGTCGCACTTGAGAGCAATTCGTTTTTAGGCTCGGGCTCCGTGCTTGCTTATCATGATTTAGAGATTAGGGGCGGAGGAAATTTAATCGGAGAGGCTCAAAGCGGGCATATCGAGGCTATCGGATATTCGCTTTATATTAAAATGCTTGAAGACGAGATAAATAAGCTTTTAAATAAAGAGAATTTCAAGAGTAAAAAAGTTGATCTCAAGCTCAGTATAAACGCATTTTTAAATCAAGATTTTATCCGTGAAGACAGGCTTCGTCTCGAGCTTTACCGCCGTCTTAGCAAGTGTGAAGAGGTAAGCGAAGTGCATGCCATAGAGGGTGAGCTTGAGGATAGATTCGGAAAGATTGACATTTATACCAAGCAGTTTTTATCGCTTATAATAATTAAAATTTTAGCCGCAAAAGCTGGCTTTAAGCTTATCTCAAACAGCGGTCAAAACATCGTTCTTACAAATTTAAACGACGAGAAAACGGTTTTAAAATCAAAAAGCAAAGATGATGACGATATAATAGATGAAATTTTAATCCATCTAAGAAAGGCGTCAAGATGATTGATTGGAGCTTGAGTCACGCTGCTGTTTTTAGGCGTAGGATAGGGGCTTTAAGGGCTGTGCATGAGATTGATTTTGTTGAGCTTGATAACCTTGTCGGCATGGAAAAACAAAAAGAGCAGTTAATAGCCAACACTCAAAATTTCATAGACGGCAAAGAGGCTAACAACGCCATTTTGTGGGGTGCAAGAGGGTGTGGCAAAAGTAGCTTGGTAAAGGCTGTTTTTACTAAATTTCATAACGAGGGCTTAAGACTCATAGAGCTTAGAAGCGATGAACTTCAATTTATCGTTGATATCATCGATGAGGTTCGCAGAAGCAATTATAAATTTATTATTTACTGCGATGATCTAAGCTTTGAAGCGGGAGATACGAACTATAAATTTTTAAAGCCGATTTTAGAAGGCTCGATAGAAAAAGCCCCTAAAAACGTGCTCATCTACGCCACTTCAAACCGCCGTCATCTAATCAGCGAGCTAAAAAGCGACAATGAAGGCACAAGCGTAACTAGTGACGAGATCCACTACGCAGAAAGCGTGGATGAAAAAATTTCGCTATCTGATCGCTTCGGTCTTTGGATAAGTTTCTATCAGGGAAGCTTTGCCGAGTATCTTAAGATCGTGGATTTTTATTTTAAAGACTACACGGGCGACAGGCAGATGCTTCACGAGCTTGCTAAAAACTACTCCGCGCTTAGGGCTAGTAGATCGGGGCGAACCGCAAAGCAGTTTTATCTATCTTATAAAGAGAAGCTTTTGTGAGAGCGGGATTTATAGGCGATATCGTCGGGCGAGCGGGTCGTAAGATTGTGGCTGAAAACGTTAAAAAGATGCGGGATAAATTTGAGCTTGATTTTGTCATCGCAAACTGCGAAAATGCAAGCGGCGGCTTTGGACTAAGCGCTCAAAACGCAGCCGAACTGCTAGAGTGCGGGATAGACGCGATAACTGGTGGCAATCACAGCTTTGATAAAAAAGAGATCGCCTCGCTTATGGACAGCTTGCCGATCATTCGTCCGTATAACCACTTCGCAGGCACTGCGGGCAAAGGCGTGATAAATTTAAAAAGAGGAGAAGCAAGCCTGAGTGTCATAAATTTGATGGGACATTACGCTATGCCTCACACAAATAACGCCTTTTTAGAGGTGCAAAACGCGCTAAAGGGGTGTGAGAGCCAAAACATACTTATTGATTTTCACGCTGAAGCCACGAGCGAGAAAAACGCTATATTTGGCTATCTAAACGGACAAGTTAGCGCGATATTTGGCACGCATACTCATGTCGGCACTGATGATTTGCAAATTTTAAACTACACCGCTTATGCAAGCGATGTTGGCTTAAGCGGAGCTTTTGACGGAGTTATCGGCATGGATAAAGAAGCTCCCATAAAGACCTTTTTAACGGGCTTTAAGCACTCTTTTAAGGTAAATGAAAAGTGCAGGCGGATCTTTCAGATGATAGTTTTTGAGTGCGAAGAGGGCAGGTGTGTGGATGCTTTTAAGGTTAGAGTGATAGACGGCATAGATGATATGCAGCTGCAAAAGGCACTTAAATTTGATAGATAGGTTGAAATTTGAGAAGCGAAGAACTATTAATAACGCTTTTAAATGCGGGAATTAAAGCGGATTTGCAAGATGAGCTTTGGTGGCCAAATTCTCGCAGTTTTGAAGTGGTTGTCGGTGCAATTTTAGTGCAAAATACTGCATGGAAAAACGCTCAAAAGGCGCTTGATAATCTAAAAAATAGCGGAAATTTAACTCTTGAACGCTTGGCGAATTTAGATGTGGCAACGATTGCGATTATGATTAAGCCAAGCGGATTTTATAACACCAAAGCAAAGAGGTTAAGTGCGCTTTGCAAGGCGATATACGAGGAATTTGGCAGCTTTGAGAGCTTTAAGCAAAACGTGAGTAGAGAGTGGCTTCTTGGCATTAGAGGCATAGGTGCCGAGACTTGTGACGCGATACTTTGCTATGCTTGCGAGCGCGAGGTGATGTGCGTGGATAGCTACGCACTTAGGATTTTGGCTCATTTCGGATATGAATTTGAAAGCTACGAAGAGGCGCGCGAGTGGTTTGAGGATATCGATACAAGCGCGGTTTGCAAAGCTTACGGAAAAGAGCTTAGTCTAAATCAAATTTTTGCGCGCTATCACGGCAAGATAGTGGAATTTGGCAAAGCTCACTTCAAGGGAAAGAAGATTGACGAAGCAGGGGTTGCTTTGCTTGATGTGTTAAAATAACTGGAAAATTTAATCAAGGAATAAAATGATATATGAGAATATAATTCAAACGATAGGAAAGACGCCTATAGTAAAATTAAATAGTTTAAAGCAAGCAGGCATGGCAGAAATTTACGCTAAGCTTGAGTTTTTTAACCCGGGCGGCTCGGTAAAAGATAGGATCGCTGCAAATATGATTCTTGAGATGCAAAAAGACGGCGCTTTAAAAAAGGGTGATATCATAGTAGAGCCCACAAGCGGAAATACAGGCATCGGCATAGCCATGACGGCAAGCGCGCTTGGATATGAGGTGGTGCTAACTATGCCTGAGACGATGAGTATCGAAAGGCGCAAAATTTTAGCCGCTTATGGAGCCAAACTTGTGCTAACCGAGGGTGCAAAAGGCATGAAAGGCGCGATAGAAAAGGCAAATGAGCTTACAAAACAGCCAGGATACGTGATGCTAAGCCAGTTTGAAAACGCCTATAATCCGCAAGCTCACGTAAAAACTACAGCACTTGAGATAATGAGTGATTTTAAGCAGCTTGACGCTTTTGTAGCCGGTGTCGGTACGGGCGGGACGCTAAGCGGTGTTGCTAAAGTGCTTAAAGAAAATGGCTATGATATGCAGATAATCGCAGTTGAGCCAAAGGATTCCGCCGTGATTTCCGGAAATCCGGCAGGTGCGCATAAAATTCAAGGTATAGGAGCTGGATTTATCCCTGATACACTTGATACTTCTTTAATCGACACAATAGAGCTAGTTAGTAATGAAGAGGCTTTTGAGGCGGCTAGGGCCTTGGCAAAAAGCGAGGGAATTTTGCTTGGGATCTCCGGAGGTGCCGCTCTTGCAGTAGCTATCCGCACGGCAAAAAGGCTGGGCGAGGGCAAAAAAGTGCTGTTTATCGCACCTGATAACGGTGAGAGATACCTAAGCACGGCGTTATACGAGGCTTAAAATTTGAAGATAATTGAAGAGATAAAAGAGCTCGTTTCCACTGTCGGAGAGAAAGATCCCGCCGCAAACGGATGCTGCTTTTGGGCGGTGCTTATAAATACCCCGGGCATTCATGCGGTGGTTTTTCATAGATTTTCGCATTTTTTATACGTGAAGAAATTCTTTTTTATTGCTCGATTTATCTCTCAAATTTCAAGATTTATAACGGGCATTGAGATACATCCGGGCGCAAAGATCGGCTCAAGGCTCTTTATCGATCACGGAATGGGGGTAGTTATCGGAGAAACCGCCGAGATCGGAGATGATGTTACGATGTATCATCAAGTAACTCTTGGCGGAACAGGTAAAGAAGTAGGCAAGCGTCATCCGACTATTAAAAACGGTGTTGTCATAGCAGCAGGCGCAAAGGTGCTTGGAGCTATAACAATAGGCGAAAATTCAAAAATAGGTGCAAATTCCGTCGTGCTTAAAGATGTGCCCGATAATGCAACGGTGGTCGGTATACCGGCTAGAGTAGTTAGGTTAAACGGCGAGAAAATCGAGAGCTAAAGCCCACAAACTATAAAATTTAAGCTTTTATAATATTTAGGTTAATTCTGAGCAGGTAGAGCTTAAAAATCACTCTTCAAATTTTATCACGGTTTGAGCGCTAACTGTCGGTCTTTTGAGCGTATTTGCGGTTTTGCTAAACTCTATAAGATCTTCCGTGTATCTTACTACACTTGGAGTATTTTTAACTGCGGCTTTAAAAATTTCAGCTGCGGCTATAGCGTCGTTCATCGCTCTATGATGGGTGTTTTGTATGCCTAAAACCTCTTTTAGTGCGCCAAGTCCGTATTTAAGCGAAGGGATTGTTCTTCGGGCTAGATCTATGGTGCAAATTTTGCGATTTAGCATGGTGCCAAGTCCAAATTTCTCAAAGCTGGTGCTGATAAATCCGTAGTCAAATTTCACGTTGTGCGCTACGAAAACGCACTCGGCTAAAAAAAGTCTAAATTTTTCAAGCACGCTTGCAAGGCTTGGAGCGCCTTTGAGATCCTCTACTCGTATGCCCGTAAGCGCGGAGATGTTTTCAGGTATATTGCTTGCATACACGAGAGTTTCAAATCTATCAAGCTCAATTCCGTCTTTTATTTTGATCGCGCCGATTTCTATGATCTGTCCGCTGTTTATACCGCCGCTCGTTTCTATATCTACGACGCAAAAAGTTTGATCGTCTATATTTCTTTTTCTTGTGTTTAACTCTATCTCGTTTGAGCCGTTTCGCTTAATGTCAAGCCCTAAAATTTGCCACATAACAAGGTCTCTTACGTCAAATATCGAGCTTAATTCTTCTATCTGGGTTGCTTTTGCTATGAATTCGTAGTAGCTTAAATTTTGCTTGCAGAGTAAATTTATGAGATTTTCTAGCTTTTGGTTCAAAACTCAAGCTTTAGCGCTCTTATCGCCTCCGCGTAAGAGTTTGATGAAAATATATAATTGCCCGCAACGACTATATCAACGCCAGCTTCATCGAGTTCGGCTACGTTTAGTCCCGTTACTCCTCCGTCAACTTCTATGAGGCATTTTGCATTTTTGCACTCTATCATTTCGCGTAGCTTGCGAGCTTTTTCAAGCACTGAAGGGATAAATTTCTGTCCGCCAAAGCCGGGATTTACACTCATTAAAAGCACCATATCAATCTCGTTTATGATGTATTCAAGAGTTTCAATAGGCGTGTGCGGATTTAGCGTGATAGCAGGGCTTACGCCGTTTTTTCTGATATGATCTATGAGCCTTAGCGGGTGCTTTTCTTCCTCTATATGAAAGCTTAAAAATTTAGGCTTAAGTGGCAAGAAAAGATCGGCAAAAAATGTGTTGTTTTGCACCATCAGGTGTATATCAAGAGGCTTTGTGGAAGCCTTTGCAACTGCACTTACCACAAGCGGTCCGATGGTTAAATTCGGCACAAAATGCCCATCCATCACATCAACGTGCACAAGATCGCAACCCGCTTCGCAGATCGCTTCTATCTCCGCTCTTAAATTTCCAAAATCAGCCGATAAAATACTCGGAGCAACGTACATATAAATCCTTTGTTATCTACTTAAAAATAAAGCGCCCTTTGTTCCATCACTAACAAGCTCAATAAAAGCGCCTTTGCTAACGGTATCGCCGTCTTGAATATAGTTTTCAAAAACATTTGGCATCGTAATATCTACCTTTATCTTTTTTGACTCTAATAAGGATAGAATTTTATTTCCTATTATTATCATAAAATTACCAAAAGCACTGTTTAATGATGCCTCTTTGTCATCTTGCAAAAGTATAGCGCAAGCTTTTTGTACTATACTTTTATCAAGGGAGAGTAAAATTTTAGCGTCAATATCGCCGTAAAAGCCTATGCATCCTGTTAGCGCTTTTTGATCGAAGTCAAATGTTTTAACAAAAATTTCACCGCGCTCTACTTTAATTTTTGCCATAGAGGATAAGGTGTTTATAGCTGTTTCTAAAATGATAGGCAATAATTGAACCAAATTTCTAGTGATGTTATGTGGCATCGACTCTTTCATTCCGGGACCGCCGTTTATACTTCCGTCATCATTGAAAAAATCTTCGATGTTATTATATAGTAAAATTCCCGAATCTTCCAAGTCGTTTCTAAGCGCTTCAGATGTATTTGAGCCGCTAAGTCCGCAAATCGCAATAGTGGCACCGTATTCGGCACTCGATATAGATAGTTTGGCTAAAAAGCTTACACCGTGAATATTGGCCGATCTTGCTTTTGTTGCATCGAATACGAAAAATTTAAACCCTATTTTAAGAGAGTTGTTGTGAGCCGACATGTCGAAATTTTCGGCAAAATTTGAGTCTATAAAGCCTGTAAGCTTATAAATAACGACATTATCTCTTACTTGTACGGCTATGGTTTTTTCATTTATATTGATATGTGTTAAATGAATTTTTATATTGTAGTTTTTAGCCGAGTTTTTAAACTCGTTTGCATCTTTTGCTGTATAGACTATGTAGCCTCTTCCGACAAGCTTTAGTGAAATTTGATTTTTTTGCTCTTGATTTTCGTGAAATAGGATTATCTTTTTTTCTTTGGTTGATTTTTCGGTATTTCCAAAAAATAGCATGGCTATCTCTTCACTATCAAAGAATGATAGATTTAGGCTTTGAGGAGACATCTCTCTTAACGCTTTAAATTTTGTCTCGTCATAGTCGCAAAATGCCACATTGGCATCAACTTTTTTTGCCATTTCATACATTGTCAACGAGATAGAGTTAATGCCTATTTTGTTAAAATAGACAACTTTTTTAAGTGATATTAGTATGCATTCTATTTTTTTTGAAAAGATTAACTCTTTGGTTGCCAAGTCTATCTCATATTTTGAGGCATCTCCGTCTAAAAAGCCGTGAGGATAGAATATGACTACATTATCTTTAATTTTTGGTTTCATACCCTATCGCTTTTATAAAAGTCTCAAACTCTTTAGGTGAGGCGTTACAATTAAACTCAAACATCTCTCCAAAGCCGGAATTTGCAAATTCCGGCTTTGATAGCTCGTATGATATTAGCAAATGTATATATTTGGTTATTGTTGTTTGCTCCTCTTGTTTGGATAAATTTTGAAAAATATCTACTACAATGTTGCTTAGCTGCCATTTTTCAGCTATCTTGCAACATATTTCAAATATATCAAAACCTATTTCTCTCTTTAAAATCGTATTGTAGCTAAGTCCGCTAGTTCTTAATACGTGTTTTAAATTTTCTGCGTTTTCCGAGAATATTTTTTCACATACGGATATGCTTGATGGTATTATTGTTATGGATTTAAAAATATCCTTATTATCTACCTTTATTTCTTTTAATATCTTTCCCCAATCGATCATAAAATTGGCTTGCAAATTTGCAAATTTTTGTGTGTCTAGATTGAAAATTTTCCATTTTTTAGGTGTTGTTAGTAATACGTAATAAGAGTATAAAATATCGGTAGTTCTATCTGCGCCAAGAGCGGAAAAGATTTGAGATATATCTTTGATCTCTTTTTTGAATCCAAAAATCGGCTTGTTGATGATAGAGCGCATATATTCTACTAATGCCAAATCGTTTTTGGCAATAGCAGCTGCTTTGGCTAAATCTCCGGAAGCAAGAGTATTTTCACATGATTTTAAAATAGCCGGAATCGCAGGTATTTGAGCGATTAACTCATCTATACTTTCTTGTTTTATCATTATCGTATCTATCTGCCAATTTTGTAAAAATAATCTTTTAATATTCTATCCTTTATATTCATAAAATGAGTTTAAATATTGCATATAATAATTTTAAGATAACCTATATTCTAAAATTTATTTAAGTTAATATTTTGCTTTTTTTGGATAAAATCAGCAGAAATTTTTGTTTTGAAGGAAAAATATGTCAAAAATATGCGATATCACAGGCAAAGGCCCTATGGTTGGAAACAATGTAAGCCACGCTAAAAATAGAACCAAGAGAAGATTTTTGCCAAATCTTAGAACTATTAGAGTAATGCTCGAAGATGGAACAACGAGAAGAATTAAGGTAGCCGCTTCTACGCTTAGAACCATGAGAAAGCAATCGCGTTCATAATTTGCAAGCTTTATAAATAAAGAGGGATTATGTCTTTTATAAAAAAGATCCAAAAATTCCTCAACTGGTCTAGCTTCTCTAAACCGGAAATAAATTTAAATACAGAATTATACGAACAACTTCGCCCATTTCGCCTACCGCTTATCCTAGTCGTTTTAATGATGATGGTCGGTGCTTTGGGCTATGTTGCTATAGATAATTTCAGTCTTATTGATGCTATATATCAGGCCGGAATGACCTTTACTACGGTAGGTTTTACTGAAGTTGCTCCAATTTCACCCGCCGGTCGCCTTTTTACTATCACTTTTATTCTGCTTGGATTTTGCGTTTTTACATTTTCTATCGGTATTCTAGTGGAAGTTTTAAAAAAAGGCTCTTTGATAAATATTTTAAAGGAGAGGCGAATGCTCTATAAGATCGCTAGACTCAAAAATCACTTTGTAATTTGCTATCATAGTCTATATACGATAGAACTTAGTAAGCAGTTTAGAGATAATCATATCCCTTTTGTTGTCGTTGATCCGCGCGAAGATATGCACGAGATAGCCGAAAAATATAAATATCCTTATTATATAATGTCTCAGCCTCATACTCAAATCGCACTTTTAAAAACTCATCTTTCAAGCGCCAAAGGGCTTATTACTCTTAGTCCAAATATCGCTGATAATATCGCTCTCATCGCCACTGTTAGACTGTATGAAAAAGAGATAGGTAGAAAAAAACCATATTTTATAATGACAAATTCTGATAATGATGATGATACAGAGCGCCTTAAAAAATTGGGTGCAGATAATGTCGTAAGCCCTTCCAAACTAGTAGCGCAACGTTTAAGTGCGATGAGTGTGCGCCCGGATATGGAAAATTTATTGGAGCAATTTTTATACAAAAAGGACTCCCCTATAGATATCGAAGAGATCAGTGTGCCTGATTACTCTTGGATAAGATTTAAGCGTCTTAAGGAGACCAATTTAAGAAATATTACAAATGCGGATGTTGTCGGCATAAGGGATATGAATAATAAATTTATTCCTATGCCAAGAGGAGACACCTTGATAGGTACAGGTACGAAGCTGCTTGTCATAGGCACCGCAGAATCTATACGAATGACCAAAAAAGTAGTAAAAAGCAAGCATAAGCCTGAGGAGTGTAAATATGTATGAGATAAAGCGTCTTGAAAATGGACTTGAGAATATAGATGGATTTTATTTTGGCGGGGCAAATTCGGGCTTTAAAAAAGAGGGTAATGATCTTGGATTTATAAGATCAAGTGAGCCTGTTGATATAAGTGCCGTTTTTACAAGCAATAAATTTCAAGCCGCCCCAATCAGGCATTTTTTAAAAAAGGGGCAGAATTTTAGAACAAATTTCATCTTGCTAAACTCTAAAAACGCAAATGCAATGACAGGAGAAGCGGGCATAAACGATATAGATGAAATTTTTAAAAATTTGAGTAAAAATATAAATTTAGTAAATCCCGTTATGAGCTCTACGGGAGTCATAGGATATCGCCTTAAAAAAGAAAAAATTATATCCTCGTTTGATAAATTCGATTTTGATTCAAGAGATTCCAATGGAGTTGTCGGTGCCATAATGACGACAGACAGCTTTAAAAAAGAGATAGCCGTAAGCGTGAAATTTGATGATAAAAAAGAGTTTAAAATCGCCGCTATCTGTAAGGGTGCAGGTATGATAAATCCGTCTCTTGCTACTATGCTATGTTTTATTTTAACGGATGCCAATATCTCAAAACCCGATATGGATGAGCTGTTAAAAGAGGCTTGCGAGAGTAGTTTTAATGCCGTAAGCGTAGATGGCGATACATCCACTAATGATACCGTTATGCTTTTAACCTCAAGAAAGAGCAGGGTCTATGATAAAGAGGCTTTTAAAGAGGCTTTAAAACTAATTACTAAAGAGCTGGCTTTAATGCTTGTTAAAGATGGAGAAGGAGCTACTAAGGTGGTCGAATTTAATATAAGCGGTGCACTTAATTTAAAAGAGGCGGAGCATGCCGCAAAGGCTCTTTCAAATTCACTTTTGGTTAAAACCGCTATTTTTGGTGAGGATCCAAACTGGGGTAGAATCGCATCCACCATAGGCGCAAGCGGAGTAGAGTGCGATGAAGATAGGCTTGAAATTTATTACGATGATGTCTTGGTTTATGATAAATTTCATAAAGAGCTTGATGAAAAAAGAGAAGCCGCAGCTCATCAGGTAATGAAAAAACAAAGCTATACGATAAGTTGCAATCTAAATGTCGGAGATGCACAATTTAGTGCTTACGGTTGCGATCTGGGTCATAAATACGTAAGTATTAACGCAGACTATCGCTCTTAAACCATTTATTAGAGTTAAGTTGCTAAAATTATATAAATATTTCAAGGAGGGTAGATGTTACACGAATACAGGGATATAATCACTGAGCTAAAAGTCTCAAATGCGAGATTTGCTTCGATTTTTGATAAGCATAATGATTTGGATCAAAAAATCATAGATGCCGAAGAGGGCAGAAGTCACTTGGATCACATTCGCATTGAAGAGATGAAACGCGAAAAACTAAGACTAAAAGATGAAGCCTATGCTATGATTTTGGAGTATAAAAAAGAAAAAGGACTCTAATCTACCAAACCCTGCCTTAATTGTTTAAATTTGAGGCAGGGTTTTTAAATTTTAATCTATCGATATCTTCTTAAGAATAAAAAAAACTATCATAACAGCTATTAAAAGTCCGATTGCTAGAACATATTCGTTCATCTTATTCCTTTTGATAAACTTCACTCAAAATAATTATACACAATAAAAAATAAAATTATTAAAAATATTGAGATTAAAGCTTTAATAAAATTAAATTTGTATAAAATTAATATTATTCAAAAGGATTAAATGATGAGTGATAAGGAAAGTATTTTTATCAATAGAGAGCTTAGCTGGCTACGTTTTAACTCTCGTGTTTTAGCTCAGTGCGAAAAGCCGATCCCGCCGCTTGAAAAGCTTAAATTTATAGCCATTTATATGACAAATTTAGATGAGTTTTATATGATAAGGATAGCTGGTCTTAAGCAGCTTTTTGCCGCAGGTATAGTTGCCAGTGGAAGTGATGAGATGACTCCATTAGAGCAGTTAAGGGAGATTAGAAAATATATAAAAGACGAGCTTAATCTGGTAGAAAAACACTATAAAGATGCTTTAAAGGAGCTTGGAGAGCAAAATTTATTTATAAAAAACTATAGTGAAATTTCAGAACCACTTAGAAAAAAATGCGATGACTATTTCTTCTCAAATATTCTTCCCGTAATAGTTCCAATCGCAGTAGATGCGACCCATCCGTTCCCTCACTTAAATAATCTTAGCTTTTCGCTGGCTGTTAAGCTTTCAGACAGCGAACATCCTGAGGTTTTAAAATACGGAATGATAAGAATTTCTAGAGTGTTGCCAAGATTTTATCAAGCGCAGGACAATGTCTATGTGCCTATTGAAACTATAGTCCACGAGCATGCCGAAGAAATTTTCCCGGGGTATAGACTCATTAGCTCTGCGGCGTTTAGAGTAACTAGAAATGCCGATATAATCATAGAGGAAGAAGAGGCTGATGACTTTATGATGATATTGGAGCAGGGGCTTAAACTTCGCAGAAAAGGCGCCTTTGTTCGTATGCAGATTCAAAAAGATGCTGATAACGATATAGTCGAGTTTCTAAACACTCACATGAAGATTTTTTACAAAGATATCTATGAGTACACGGTTCCACTCACGTTAAATTCGCTCTGGCAGATCGTAAGTAATAAGGAATTTTCTCATCTTGCACTTCCGCCATATACGCCTAGAACCCTATTGCCGTTTAGCGAACATATGCCTATTTTTGATGCGATAGATAAGGAAGATGTGCTTGTTTTGCACCCTTACGAGAGCTTTGATCCTGTTGTCAAATTTATAAAAGAGGCGAGCAAAGACCCTAAGGTAATTTCGATACGAATGACTCTTTACAGAGTGGATAAAAACTCACCTATAATTCAGTCTTTAATAGATGCCGCAAGTGACGGCAAGCAAGTAACTGTGATGGTAGAGCTTAAGGCTAGATTTGATGAAGAAAATAACCTTCACTGGGCTAAGGC
The DNA here is from genome assembly GCF_012978815.1 of Campylobacter sp. RM16189. Taxonomy (NCBI): domain Bacteria; kingdom Pseudomonadati; phylum Campylobacterota; class Epsilonproteobacteria; order Campylobacterales; family Campylobacteraceae; genus Campylobacter; species Campylobacter sp. RM16189. Next base: position 86,872 of record NZ_LIWR01000002.1, read on the forward strand.
TCTTGAGGATGCCGGCGCTCACGTGATATACGGAATCGCAGGCTTTAAGGTTCATGCCAAAGTTAGCCAAGTAATCCGTCAAGTAGGAGACAAGCTTAAGTTTTATATGCACTTTGGCACAGGTAATTATAATGGCGGTTCGGCTAAAATTTATACCGATGTGAGCTATTTTACTAGCAAAAGCGAGTTTGCTCACGATAGTACCACATTTTTTCATATCCTGTCGGGATTTTCTAAAAATCGCAGACTAAATACCCTCTCGATGTCTCCGATGCAAATTAAAGAGCGAGTCTTGGAGATGATAAAAAATGAGACCAAAAAGGGCAAAGAGGGCCAGATAATAGCCAAGATGAATGCGCTTGTAGATAGCGATATCATAAATGCTTTAAGCGAGGCTAGCGCTGCAGGGGTTAGTATAGATCTTATCGTCAGAGGAATTTGCTGCATAAGACCGGGCATAAAGGGTGTTAGCGAAAATATCCGCGTGCGCTCAATCATTGGCAAATACTTAGAGCATGCTAGAATTTTATACTTTAAGCACGCTACACCGCAGCTTTATATCTCTAGTGCGGACTGGATGCCTAGAAATTTAGAGCGTAGATTAGAGCTTATGACACCTATTTACGAGCAAAATTTACAAGATAGATTGCTAGAGTTTTTACGAATCCAACTAAGCGATAACGAGCTTGCTTTCGAGCTTCATAAAGACGGAGAGTATTATAAAACAAAGGTAAAAGAGGGCGAAAATATCATAAATTCTCAAGAGATCTTTGAGGAGTATGTAAGTAAAATTTATAAAACCACTAAAAAAGACAATGACAATGCAAAAAGAGAGCATATAGCTTCAAAACTGCTCAAAGAGAGCTAAAATTTGGGCTAAATTTGGCCCAAATTCCTTAAATTTATATCTTTCTTATCTTGGCTATCTCGTCGCGCAAAGCAGCGGCCTTTTCAAACTCAAGTTTACTAGCAGCTTCTAGCATCTGTTTTCTTAGCTCTTTTACGATTTTAGCGCACTCTGCAGCCGGCATCTTTTCTAAATTCTTATTTTTTCTATATAGTTCGCCCTCGTCCTCTATGTGAAGGCTCTCTTCGATATTTCTACTTGCGCTCTTTGGAGTGATATTATGAGCCTTATTGTACTCTTCTTGTAGTTTGCGACGAGAATTTGTAGTATCCATCGCCTCTTGCATGGATTTGGTGATCTTTTTGGCAAACATCATTACCTTGCCGTTTACGTTTCTGGCAGCTCGCCCCATTGTTTGTATTAAGCTTGTAGTAGAGCGTAAAAAGCCCTCTTTATCGGCATCCATGATAGCTATTAGGCTAACTTCCGGCAGATCAAGCCCCTCGCGAAGCAAGTTTATGCCTATTAGCATATCAAAGTCACCGCCTCTAAGCCCTCTTATTATCTCGTTTCGCTCTATTGCATCGATATCGGAGTGCATGTACTTTACTTTTATGCCAAGTTCCGTGTAATATCTGCTTAGCTCCTCCGCCATCTTTTTAGTTAGCACCGTTACTAAAACTCTTTCGTTTCTCTCTATTACTCGCTTTGCTTCGTCGAATAAAATTTCCACTTGATTATCGCTATCTTTTATTTCTATTTGCGGATCAAGAAGTCCAGTAGGGCGCAAAATTTGCTCATACACATGTCCTTTTGAGAGCTCAAGCTCAAGCTCGTTTGGAGTAGCCGATACAAATAAAAATTTAGCTCTTTTATTGATAAATTCATCAAATTTCAAAGGACGGTTATCAAGTGCGGACGGCAGACGAAACCCATACTCTACGAGCACTTCTTTACGACTTTTATCGCCCGCATACATTCCGCGAAACTGCGGCAGGCTCACGTGACTCTCATCGACTATTACTAGATAGTCCTTGCCGCTTATTTCGTAGTAGTCAAATAGGCTGTATGGCGTCTCTCCGGGAGCTTGTCCCGTTAAATGTCTAGCATAGTTTTCTACACCTTTGCACATTCCGGTAGAATTTAGCATCTCCAGATCAAATTCAACCCTTTGTTTTAGCCTCTGAGCCTCTACGAGCTTGCCTTGCTCGTTAAATTCCTTTAGTCTCTCATCTAACTCCGCTTCAATCTGCTTAATGGCGATTTTTAGCCTATCCTCCCCGACTATAAATTGACTCGTGGCGTAAAGCGTGAATTTGCCTATGCTTTTAAGCCTTTTATTGTCTAGAACGTCAAAATGATACATCTCATCTATCTCATCTCCGAAAAACTCTATCCTAAGTGCCTCGTCGTTATAATATGCAGGATATATATCGACTACATCGCCATTTACTCTAAAATCTCCTCTGTCAAAATAAGCATCGTTTCTTTTATAGCCCATATCTACGAGTTTACTAAGCAGTTTGCGTTGATTTAGAGCTTCTCCGACTTTTAGATATAGCACCATACCCTGATATTCGCTAGGATTTCCTAAGCCGTAGTTTGCCGATACCGAAGCTATCGTGATCACATCGTCAAAGCTTAATAGGCTTGCCGTAGCAGAGAGCCTAAGCCGCTCAAGCTCCTCATTTACTGAACTATCTTTCTCTATATACAGGTCGCTTCTTGGTATGTATGCCTCAGGCTGATAGTAATCATAGTAGCTTATAAAATACTCCACGTGATTATTTGGGAAAAAGCCCTTAAATTCGCTATAAAGCTGCGCTGCAAGAGATTTATTATGTGTCATTACGAGAGTCGGCATATTTAGCTTTGCTATTACATTTGCCATAGTAAAGGTCTTGCCCGAACCCGTAACCCCAAGCAGGGTCTGATAGCTAGAGCCTGATCTTATAGACTCTACTATTCCATCTATGGCGTTTGTCTGATCAGGACTTGGGCTAAATTTGGATGAAATTTCAAAATTTTTCATTTGTCCTCTTTAAAAAACAGCTTATTTTATGTTACAATTCGAGGAAATTATACCAAATAAAGGGATCTTATGTTTGAAAACGAAAAAGTATTAAATACTCTTACGGATAAAGTAAACGACCTGCTTGTCAAATATAATGAAATTTGCGATGAGAACGAAGCGCTACGTAATGAGCTTATAGCGCTTAAAGCTCAAAACGAAGCCAAAACAAATCAGATTTTACGCCTTGAAGATGAACTCAAAAATAAAAATATAGAATCTGACGATATAGTCCGCAAAATCGAAGCCGTTTTAGGTAAATAATGAAAAAAATAACAGTTACAATCGCATCAAGAGATTATACTATAAGCCTTGAAGATGACTTTGCTAGGAGCTTTGAACGCGACTGGGAGGTGTTTTTGGGAGGTAAGAAATATCTTGATGTGAAAGAGCTGTTAAGCGCCTTTGTGCAAAAATGCTACGAAAACTACCAGCAAGAACGTGATTTGGAAAATCTTGCTAAAAAACTCAGCCAAGAGATAAGCTGAAATTTAGTATCAAACCCACAATAACATCATTACTTATATTATAAAATCCATATTGTAGTAAATTTTAATATGTTATAATCCAAATAAAATTTAAGGGTATTTATGAGTAAGAATGAGGGATTAAAAGCTGATATAGATTTTTTAAAATCATTAATTATATTTTTCCTTACCGCTCTATTTGCTGTTATAGGTTGGATAGTAACCATCAGACAAAAAGCGGAAAATTTAGATATAATCTTAGTCGGTATAGCCGTAGTTATATTATCGATCATAATATCTGTACTTTTTAAGAAGATAAATAAAAAGATTAAAGAACTAACCGATTTAAAAGAAAGGAAATAAAATGGCGACTATATTTTTGACTCTGTGTATAGTCATAGCTCTATTCGTAGTATCCTACTCTGTTATTAAATACGCTTAGATATAAATAAAAAGCGATATTGAAGTCATGGATAGAGTCATCTTAATTTGCTCCGCCTTTTTGACCAAGGCTGCCAATATGGCTTTAAATAGCTAAAAATTTAATATTTCTTTCTGTTTATATAAGATTTTATAAAAATTTAGTATAAATTTATATCTATTTAAGTATTAAAAACATATAATTCGTTTAACTACATAAATGTATGTAGAATTCATTTAAGGAGTCTCTTATGAGAAAAGGTTTTACAATGATTGAGTTGATCTTCGTGATCGTTATTTTAGGTATTTTGGCTGCTATAGCTATTCCAAGACTTGCTGCTTCTAGAGATGATGCTGAAGCCGTTAAAACTGCTAGAACTATGAGTGTTTTAGTTAGTGATGTTAGTTCATATTATGTTTCTCAAGCCGCATTAGCTGCAAAGTTAGGCGATATGACAAATGTTAAATTTATAACAACACCAACAGATTTGACTGGTATTATAGATTCTGCTGGTAAAAAATGTGTTAAAGTAACTGTCACTGCTGCTACTGCTACTACTCCTGCATATATAACTTTTGCAAAAGGAGATGAGGCTGACACGCCTGGTACTATATGCCCTAGAGTTGTGGCCATGTCAACTGTTAAATCTATGCTTGAGGCAAAATTTACACCTGAAGGTGGTTCTGAAACAGATGGTATCGCTATAGGAAGCACTACAACAATTAAGTTCTAATTATTAAAATTAGTTGATATTAAACCCAAGGCTTAAAAACTAAGTCTTGGGTTTTTTCAATTTAGCTCTTTTATTTTTAACTCTTAAAACTACTAAAATTATTAAGTTTATATAAGATATAATCTTTGAAACTACAAAGGATTATTTATGAAACATGCTTTTACAATGGTTGAACTTGTATTGGTTATAGTTATTATAGGTATTTTATCTGCTATTGCGGTTCCTAGATTTTTTGTTACTAGAGATGATGCTATTATTACTAGGGCTAGAGCCGATATCTCGTCTATTAGAAGTGCTATAGTAAATATACGAAATACAAATATGCTATCTGGAACTTTTACATATCCCGATCTTGAAAAAAGCGCTACCAGCACTAATCTTTTCGATAATGTTTTACGAGACGGAATAAAGCCTAAAGGTGATGGCGGCACTTCAGGCTGGAAAAAGAGCGGAGATGACTATACTTTTACTGTAGCCGGAAAAACTGTAACATTTAAATACGATAAAACAAACGGCTCTTTTGGTTGCTCTGACGATACCAACAAAGATCTTTGCAAACAGTTAACGGAGTAATGAACTATTACGAGATAATACCAAGCGGCTTAAACTATAAGCCGCTTACCTATCATAGTGGCTATGAAATCTCTCCTTATACGCAAGTTCTCATAAACATAAAAAACAAAAAAACTCTTGGCTATGTGTTTAAAAAAATACCAAAGCCCGAGTTTAAAACTCTTGAAATTTTAGAAGTTTTACCTACTAAACTAACCGATATTCAAATTTCGCTTCTAAGCTTCATCTCATATTACTATATCTCAAATTTATGTGTTAGCGCAGGACTTTTTACTCCTTTTGACAATAGTATAAAGCCTATTTTAGAGGATAGTAAATTTAACAAAGAGCCAAATTTAAGTGATGATCAAAAAGAAGCTCTTAAATTTGCTAAAGAGCATAAGACTAGCCTGCTTTTTGGCGATACCGGAAGCGGTAAGAGCGAAGTATACATATCTTTAATCAAAGAGTATTTAAATAAAGGAAATCAGGTTTTGTTTCTCATGCCTGAAATTTCACTAACTCCTCAGATGCAAAAGCGGCTTAAGAGCTATTTTGGTGATAAATTCGGTCTTTGGCACTCTAAAATTACACAAAAAAAACGAAATGAAATTTTGACTAAATTTTTAAGTGGAGAGATAAGGCTGATAGCTGGTGCACGCTCGGCTCTATTTTTGCCATTTACAAATTTAGGCTTGATAGTAGTTGACGAAGAGCACGATGAGAGTTATAAATCTGCTCAAAATCCGCGATATAACGCTAGGGATTTGGCTCTATTTTTAGCTAGTAAATTTGATATAAAGGTGCTTTTAGGCTCTGCAACTCCAAGTCTTGTAACTTACTCTAAGCAAGCAAATTTTAGACTAAAGGGCACATTTTATAAGAGTGAAAAAGAGTTTATATACGATGAGAGCGAAACCGGCTTAAGCCAAATAATTTTATCAGAGCTTGAAAGAAGTATAAGTATAGGCAAGCAAGCTGTGGTCTTTGTACCTACAAGGGCAAATTTTCGCTATCTTGTCTGCAGGGATTGCGGTCACACGATAAAGTGTCCGTTCTGTAGCGTTGGAATGAGCTTTTATAAGAGGCATAATATGTTAAAGTGTCAATACTGCGGTTTTACAATGCCTGTTTTAAAAACTTGCGAAAATTGTGAAAGCGAGATGATAGAAGCTAAAAAGATCGGCACGGATGAGCTTGCAACTAAGCTTCAGGAGGCTTTTAAAGATACCAAAATAGCTAAATTTGATAGAGATGAGATAAACACACAAAATAAGCTAGAAAAGAGTCTAAAAGCCTTTAATGACGGCGAAGTGCAAATTTTAGTCGGAACTCAGATGCTAAGTAAGGGGCATGATTATCACAATGTGGATTTAGCCGTAATAATGGGTGTAGATGAGCTTTTAAATTTCCCTGATTTTAGAGCGCGCGAGAGGACTTTGGCTCTGGCTATGCAGGTTGCGGGTAGGGCGGGACGAGTAGGGCGTGGTAGAGTCGTGATACAAAGCTTGCAAAAAGAGTTTTTTAAAAGCTATATAGATAACTATGACGAGTTTTTGACTGACGAGATGTCATATAGAGAAAGCCTATATCCACCTTTTACTAGGCTTTTGCGAGCGGTAATAAGTGATAAAAATGAAAATTTAGCTAAAGATAGACTAGGCGAGTGCCTGAAAGAGCTAAATAATCTAGCTGGCAAAGAGTCAAATTTGCAGATAGTAGGGCATGGAAAATGCGCTATAGAGATGATTTCCGGCAAGTATAGATACGAGATACTACTAAGGTCAAATTCTCATATAGCTCTTATTAAAGCGGGTAAAATTTGCTCAAATTTCGGCTTTGATGTGGATATGGATCCGATGAATTTCTCCTAATCGGATCCTGCAAATAAAATTAAAATTTCTTTTTACGCACATCCTGCGTAGCGATTTTTGCCGCTTCGTTTACCTGTGAGGCAATTTCGTTAGTATTTTTTGCTATCTTAATATTTTCTCTTGTTACATTATCTATCTCGACTATGGCCTGATTGATCTGATCTATGCCTTTGGTCTGCTCAAATATGCTATGGCTCATATCGTTTATGCCTTGAGATAGCATATTGATATTTGCCTCGATCTCTGATAGTGATTTTTGCGTTCTTTCGGCTAGATTTCTTACCTCGTCCGCTACTACGGCAAATCCGCGTCCGTGCTCTCCTGCTCGTGCCGCCTCGATCGCCGCATTAAGAGCTAGTAAATTTGTCTGATCGGCTATATCTCTTATGATGCTGACGATATTTTTTATGTCGTTGCTTTGGTTTATGATTTGATTTGCTTTGTCGTTTATCGAGTGCATTGAGTTATTTATCTCTTCTATCGCTAGCACGCTCTCTTGAACAGATTCCGCTTGCTTGTTTGTGCCTTCGGATAGGTTGTGAACAAATGAATTTAGCACCTGAGATTTCTCTTCTAGCATTTTGTTTTGTTCAAGTGAATTTCTAAGGATATTGCTCATCTCTTCACCTAAGAAATTTATGCCCTCCCCAAGCTTTCTTTTTTCGCTTTTAGAATCTCCAAGATCGATTCTGGCTGTAAAGTCATTATTCGTATAAAGTCCTAAAATTTCAACAACGCCGTGAATATCGGTTTTTAGCGTATTTACAAAATTGTTAATAAGGTCTTTTAACTCTTCTAAATTTCTATTATTAGGAGTTTGGTTAATATTTTGCCCTAGATTGCCTGTAGATGCTGATTTAAAGACCATCTTAGCATCATTTATCATTTTAGTGTCTTTTTTTAGACCGTCTGCTATATTTTTAATATTCTCGTTGATAAGATCCGCCATTTGTTTGAATTCATCGTCTGATTTTACTGTTATTTGCTTGCACTCCCTAGAGCTATCGTTTAGATATGCAAAAAATTCAAACAGCCCCTCTTTAATCTTGGATAGAGGTTTTAGTTTTAAATTTAATACAACAGCCAAAGTGGTCACTATAAGCAGTATAGAGCATATGGATAGGATGAGTTGATATATGAATAGATTGTCTATGCTTTGATTGTATGTTTTTGCTGTGGTTACTGAGCATAGTAACCAACCAGTAATATCATCTTTTAGGCACGCTGCAACCATATCATTGTTATTATCGTTAAATGCGTATGTTGTTGATTTTGTAGAACTATCCTTAAAGAAGTTGAGTAAATTTTTATTTACCTCAGACTCTTTCATCAAAAGCTCTTTATTAGGATTTATGATGCTTTTTGCATTTTTATCTATAAGAAGAATATAATCATCCTGGTAGTGTTTCATATTTGATATTACTTCGCTTAATTTCTCAAGAGTAATATCTGATGATACAACACCTGATAGTTTGCCGCCTTTTTTAATAGGGGCTGCGAATGATATAGTTAGTTTTTGATCTTTGGTCGAGATATAAGGATCTGTGATAACGGCATCTTTAGCCGATATGACTTGTTTATACCATCCTCTTGCTCTTGGGTCGTATCCATTTAGGCTTGGGTATTGGTGGTTGCCGTTTGACCTTAGCATCCTGCCGTCTTTTTCAAAACCCGCATACAAAGAGACAAATTTACCAGATTGGCTACCTACCTTTAATATCTGCTCAAAATTATCTTCGTTATACTCCGAACTCTCTATATAAGAAGCTACTGATTTTACTATGCTTAGCTTTGAATCCATGTAGTTTTGCATATACTCTATGGCATCTTTTACTATGCTATACTGAGATGATGATATAAGTGTTTTTGTCTCTTGTTTTGTTATGTTAAAAGATACAAAAGAAAAAATACTTAGCGCTATTACAAGTAGAAATGAGATTAAAACCGTAACGCTTCTTGCTAATTTCGAGTTCATATTAAGCTCCTGATCAAGTTTTATAAATAGTAAAACAGCTGTTAATTTTATATACTTTAAGCTTAATAAGTATTAAATTGCATGTATGCTTATATGCTTAGATGTTTTGTGTCAGTTTAAATTTAATTTGGTTTATAATTTAAATTTGAGCCTTTTGAAAGTGAAAATTTCTTATAATTACCCAAAAAATTAAAAGGCAAATTTTGCAAAGATATCCAACTAAACAGATAAAAATTCGTGATGTTTTAATAGGGGGTGATGCTCCCATCTCGGTGCAGTCGATGACATTTTCTAAGACAAGGGATATAAAAGGCACCTTAGAGCAGATAAGCAGGCTATATTTTGCAGGATGCGATATAGTGCGTTGTGCGGTACTTGATAAAGAGGACGCTGCAGCTCTGCGCGAGATAGTAAGGCAAAGTCCGCTTCCTGTGGTAGCTGATATACACTTCAACTACCGATATGCGCTCATAGTCAGTGAATTTGTAGATGCCGTACGGATAAATCCGGGCAATATCGGCTCAAAAGATCGTATAAAGGCTGTAGTTGAAGCGTGTAAGCAGCGAAATTTGCCTATACGAATCGGTGTAAATTCAGGCTCGCTAGAGGAGCAGTTTGAGAATAAATATGGTAGAACGGTTGAGGCTATGGTGGCTTCTGCGATTTATAACATAAATTTGCTTGAGGATTTTGATTTTACCGATATTAAAATTTCTCTTAAATCAAGCGATGTAGAGCGCACCATGCAGGCTTACCGTGAACTTCGCCCAAAGGTTATATATCCATTTCATTTAGGAGTAACCGAGGCTGGAACCACTTTTCACGCGACTATAAAATCGTCTATTGCGCTTGGGGGGCTTTTGCTTGAAGGAATCGGCGATACGATGAGAGTGAGCATCACGGGCGAGCTTGAAGAGGAGATAAAGGTCGCAAAGGCTATTTTAAAAGATAGCGGAAGACAAAAAGAGGGGCTAAATATCATATCTTGCCCTACTTGCGGGAGGCTTCAAAGCGATCTAATGGCGGCGATTAAGATAGTTGAGGAAAAGACAAAGCATATCAAAGAGCCGCTTAACGTCTCTGTTATGGGCTGCGTGGTAAATGCGATAGGCGAGGCTAAGGGTGCTGACGTGGCGATAGCTTTTGGCAAAGAAAGTGGGCTTATAATGCGCCGCGGCGAAGTGGTAGCCAGGCTAAAAGAGAGCGAGCTTGTGGATAGGTTTTTACTAGAGCTTGACGAGGAGATAAAGAGCCGTGGCTAAGAACGAGATAAATATGCATAATCTTTATGACCTCGATATGGAGAGGTCGATTTTAAGCTCTATCATCTATAGCGGAGATAATTTAGCTGAAATTTTTGACACTATTTCTGCCGGGGATTTTTATCTAAAAGGACATGCGGACGTATATTGGGCTATGGTCGAGTGTATGAATGCGGATTTGCCGATAGAGACGACATTTTTAAAGACAAAGCTAGGAAATAAATTTGATGAGGAAATTTTTGCAAATATTATCGGCACAAACTCTATTCTAGATATTAAAAAATATGCAACAGAACTTAGGGAAAAATCGATAAAGCGATCTCTGGTGCAGATAGCTCACCAGATCCCAAATAAGGTAAGCGAGGATAGACCTAGTCGCGATATGGTAGATGAGCTAAGTCAGAGCTTTTATTCGCTTGTTGAGGGTTCTGGATCCGGCGTGATAAAAGATAGCGAGGAGATTATATCTGATGTTTTGGCTCATCTTGAGAAGCAAAAGACTCTTGAAGATAAGGATATAGTTGGTATTGATACAGGCTTTAAGCAGCTAAACGAGATGACAAAGGGTTTTAAAAATGGCGATCTTATAATAATCGCCGCTCGTCCGGGTATGGGAAAGACTACAATATGCTTAAATTTAATGAGTAATGTTTTGCAGGGTGGCAACGGGGTAGTGTTTTTCTCTCTTGAGATGCCTGCCGAGCAGATTATGCTAAGAATGTTAAGCGCTAAGACTTCCATACCTCTTCAAAATATCATGACCGCCAAGATGGATGACGAGGAGTGGAGTAGGCTAAGCGATGCCTGCGAAGATATGTCTCATAAGAAGTTTTTCGTTTATGATAGCGGATATGTCAATATCCATCAGATCAGAACCCAGATGCGCAAGCTAAAGACGAGTCATCCTGAAATTTCGCTTTGTGTGATCGATTATATAGGGCTTATGATGGCCACTTCAAATTACTCAGATAGGCATTTACAAATCGCTGAAATTTCACGTGGTTTAAAGCTTCTTGCACGTGAGCTTGATATGCCTATTATAGCGCTATCTCAGCTTAATCGTAGCCTTGAAGCGCGTGCAAATAAGCGTCCTATGCTAAGCGATCTAAGGGAGTCTGGAGCCATAGAGCAAGATGCCGATATGATACTTTTTGTGTATCGTGACGAGGTCTATTTGGAGCAGGAGGAGAAGGAGCGCGAGAAGCGAGCCAAGGCCGAAGGTAAAGAGTATGTGCCTAAATTTATACCAAACAAGATCGAAGAGGATGCAGAGATAATAATCGGTAAGAATAGAAACGGACCCGTAGGCACGGTTGATGTAATATTTCAGAAGGAATTTACCCGCTTTGTGGATAAGAGTTTTGGTGCAATTCATATGGCGGAATTTACCGGCTGATGGGGTTTTGGTCGTTTGCTAAATTTGCAATTTAACACTTTATGTATAGTAATAAAGTTTTTGAAAGCAAGCGTGAAATAGGGCTGTTTTGCCTTTTTTGTCTTTTTGTTTTAGCCTTTAATTTAGCTATCAAATTTTATGAATTTAAAGGCTTTAAGGCAGACAGGTATGAAATTTTGCAAGCCAAGGTGCTTCAAAGCTATCTAAAGACAAATGATAGAAGTAAAACCTACCGAGTTTTAAGGCTAAAAACAAGAAATTTTACGCTGTATACGACCGCCAAAGTGGATTTTGAGCCCGAGATAAATTCTTATATCTTGCTTAGTCCTATCAAAAATAAACTTGATTTCACTAAATATTTAAGCCGTAGTTTTTATCTGCCAAATTTTGGAGTTTTAGAGATAAGATATAATGAAAATGGCGGGTATTTGGATAAATTTAGAGATAAAATTTATGATTTTATATCCAATCAACACGAAATATCAAAGGCAAAAGAGCTATATACCGCGCTTTTTTTGGCCACTACTATATCCAAGGAGCTAAGAAGCGATGTAAATCACTTCGCGATAGCTCACCTAATAGCCATAAGTGGCTATCATTTGGGGATTATTTTTGGATTTTTATATTTTGTATTTCGTCCGATTTACCGCTATTTTCAAGCCAGATTTTTTCCTTTTAGAAGCGAGAAATTTGATCTAAGTGTAGTTATTTTTATATTTTTATTTGGCTATCTTATATTGATTGGCTTCGTGCCATCTTTTTTGCGCGCATTTTTAATGAGCTTGCTTATTTTTTATATGCTTAGTAGAAATTTGCGGATTATAAGCTTTGAAGCCCTTTTTATCTTGATAGCCCTTGCGGTTAGTTTTATGCCATCGTTACTTTTTAGCGTGGGCTTTTATCTCTCTTGTGCAGGCGTATTTTATATCTATCTTTATTTGCATCATTTTGGGGATAAATTTTCAAACTTCACTCATCTTATTGTGTTAAATTTATGGGTGTATTTAGCTATGATGATCCCTGTTTTATACTTTTTCCCTCTGATTAGCTTTCAGCAATTTGCCGTGCTGCCTCTGAGTTTAATTTTTTTGATATTTTACCCTCTTAGTTTAGTGCTTCATCTTTTAAATTTAGGTGGGATTTTTGATGAAAATTTAATTTGGTTCTTAGAGCTAAGAATGGATAGTGCGAATTTAGATATAAGTTTATATCTCTTTTTAATCTATAATATTTTAAGCCTAATTAGTATAAAAAATAGAAATTTAGCCCTCTTGCTCGTTTTTTCCAATCTCTTTTGCTTTATCTCTTTGCTCTAAAAAGCTACAAAGCTTGACTCCGTATAAAAATATTATCCAAGAGACATAAACCCACAAAAAGAACAAAAGAACGACAGAAAAAGAGCCGTAGATGCTAAGATAGGTTTTGTTATTAACTGCGTAAAATACAAATATATTTTTGCCAAAATACCAGATAAGTGAGGCTACAAATGAACTAGAAAGAGCGTTTCTTATAGCTATTGGACGGCTTACTGAGATGAGATATGTGATGCAAAAAATCGCCCAAATTATTAGATATGGAAATATGCTTAAAAAATTTATCCAATTCGTGTATGAGTTTGAGTTTAGTAGGTTTTGAAGCATATTTGATAGATAAAAACTAAGCCCAAGCCCTATGGGAGCTAGTGTAATAAGCGTCCAATATACACTTAGAGAGCTCCAAAAATTTCTTCCTTCGCTCTTCATGATTTTATTTATCACATATTCGTAATCCATAAAAAACATTATCGAAGTAAAGATAATAGCGCCAAGACCAAGCACTCCTAAGGCCGAGCTGTTTTGTAAAAAGGTCTCTATATGTTCTGTTATCATTTCTTGATTTGAAGGTAGTAAAGATGAAAATATAAATTCTTTTATCTTGCCGTAATATACGCTAAAGCTGGGCATTTGAGTAAATATCGAAAACGAGATTAAAAGCACAGGGATAATCGAAAGCATAGTATGAAAGCTAAGGCTTGAAGCGTAGTGAAGCAGCTGCTTGTCTTTGATGCTAAATGCGATTTTAATATATGCTTTTAAGTCGTCTTTCGTAAATTTCAATTTTCCTATAGCCCCATCTTATTCGGATTTAAAATATTATTCGGATCGAAGGCTTTTTTTATCTCTTTAAATAGAGCCATCTCCACATCTGTAAATGCAAGCGGCATAAATTCGGCCTTGCTTATACCTATGCCATGTTCGCCGCTAAGTGTGCCTCCAAGATCAACGGTGATTTTAAAAATTTCCTCTATCGCCTTGTGTCCGTTTTCTACCTGCGCAGGATCGGTTTTGTCTACCACCATTACGTTTGTATGTACGTTTCCGTCTCCGGTATGCCCAAAGCAAGGTACTTGCACTCCGTAATTGGCAGCTACTTCGCTAATTTTTTCCAACAGTTCAGGAAGCTTTGATCTAGGCACTGTAATATCTTCGTTTAGCTTCAAGGTTCCATATATGTTTATCGCTTGAGAGCAGTTTCTGCGCGCAAACCATATATCATTTCTCTCGGCCTCATCTCGTGCAATTTTAAAATCGCTAGCCCCGTTTTCCTTAAATACTTTTTGTATTATCTCTAGATCTTGCACTAAGCCGGCCTCGATATCGCCGTCAACATCGCTTATTAAAATCGCGCCAGCATTTGTAGGCAAGCCTTTATTAAATTTCTCCTCGACCGCGCGTATGCTTAAGTTGTCCAAAAACTCCATCGCCACAGGTGTTACTCCAGCAGCCATGGTCTTATATACGGCGTTCATTGCTGAATTTACACTATCAAATACACCCATAGCGGTTTTTCTAAATTTAGGCTTAGCGATTAGCTTTAGAGTGATTTCGGTTATGACGGCAAGAGTGCCCTCTGAAGCTATTAAAATGCCAGCTATATTGTATCCTGCGACATCTTTTATAGTACGCTTACCAGCTCTTACGACCTCTCCGTTTGGAAGCACTGCTCTAAGTGCCATTACGTAATCCTTGGTAATTCCGTATTTCGCGGCTCTCATACCTCCAGCGTTTTCGCTTACGTTTCCACCTATGGTAGAGTAGTCTTGACTGGCAGGATCTGGTGGATAAAAAAGCCCTTTAGCCTCTACAGCTCGCTGCAAATCCATATTTATACAGCCTGGCTGCACTACTGCAACCATATTTTGCATATCTATTTCAAGAATTTTATTCATATGCTTTTCAAAGGCTAAAATTATACCGCCTTCTATAGCCAAAGAGCCTCCAGTAAAGCCACTTCCAGCTCCGCGTGCGATTATAGGAATTTTATTTTCGTTACAATATTTTAAAATAGCACTCACATCGCTCTCATCCCTTGGGAAAAGCACTCCGTCCGGTAGATGGCGCTTTCTTGTTGCGTCATAGCTGTAAGCAAGCAGGTGCGCCTTATCAAAATATGCATTGTCTTGATTTAGTAGTCTAGTAAAAAAATCTATATGTCTTTTTTCCATTATTTCTCTTTCAAAAGTGATTTGTAGTGGCGATCAAAGTCGCTTATTTTACTTGAGCCAAATTTCCAAAATACGGTATCTATGTCTTTAACGCGAGTATAAAACGGTAGTTGATAGTAGCTTACCGAACCGCTTTTAAATCTCTTTAAAACTTCAAAGCTTTGACAATCTGCAAACAAGGCTTCGTTGTTCATCGCTATAAATATTAGTCCGGCCGCACTTTGAGAGCACATTTTGCGAAAGTCGTTGCGACTAGGATTTGGCTTATATTCGTAGCTTAAATATGAGCCTACAATATCAGGATGTATAAACTCCATGCTTTTAAAAGAGTTTACTACTTCATCATAAATTTCCTTATTTGGAACTACTATTAAAGAACGGTTATATAAGTAGTTTAGTATGATAGTATCACCTCTTGCAGGAAGAATTCCGGGTATTGGCATAGCCTTTTGCTCCAAAGAGTCAAATACTTCAAAGCGAACTTTGGCAAACCCACCACTTTTTTCTGTTACGCTCGCACGAGCTATTATTGATCTTTTTGACGGACCAAAATTATGCATTACTATACCACTTGAGCCGACAACTATATCAGGGCTGTCTATTATTGTGCCGTATCCGTCTTTTGCTTCTATTAGCGGAGTATTATACTCATTCATGCTAAATTGTGCCGCAAAACAAGATGATATAAAAATAACTAAAAAGGCTACTATATTTTTCAAATTTTCTCCTAAATTTTTAAGATTTTAAAGGATTATAGCCTAAAACCGCTTTAGTTTTGCAAAATATAAGTAAGTTCAAAGTATAATTAAATCCATTCTTTATCCAAGGGAGCTTATGGTAAAAAAAATAATATTATTTATGACATTTTTTTTACAGCTGTTTGCCGCAAAACCTAGTGTAGAAGAGCTTATATGGCCAAATGGCGCTACATTTTTAACCTTCCTTGAAAGCAACTTTATACCTTTATCTATCTATTACAATTTGGATAGAGAGGATAAAGAAGCTGTAAGCGAGATAATGGCAGGCGTAAAATATCAAATTTTAAGGGATGACGAGGGCGGCATTAGACAGGTTTTAATCCCTATAAACGAAGAGCTTCAAATTCAAATATATAAAGATGTGAATGATAAATTTAAAGTGCAGTTAACTCCAATATCATATCAGATAGAAGATCTAGTTTTAAGCATCAAGATAAATATTTCTCCATATCAAGATATTTTAGATCATACCGGTAATGTAGCACTTGCAAATGCTTTTAGCGTTGCTATGAGCGGTCAGGTGGATTTTAGAAAGATTAAAAAAGGCGATAGGCTTATCATCGTTTACACTCAAAAAAGAAGGCTTGGTAGAGTTTTTGGTGTGCCTGAAATTCACTCTTCAATGATTGAGGTGAATAAAAAAAAGTATGACGTATATAGAGTTGAGAATAAATTTTATGATAAAAGCGGCAGGCAAAATGATAAATTTTTTCTTATCAGACCTATTGCAAATGCTCGCATAACATCGCCTTTTACACTTAAGAGGTATCATCCGGTATTAAAAAGATATAAAGCCCACCTTGGAGTTGATTATGGCGCACCCAAGGGAACTCCTATAAAATCCGCCGGTGACGGGACTGTAAAATTTGTAGGTAGAAAAGGCGGCTACGGAAAAGTCCTTATAATAAGACATAGCGGTGGATATGAAACTCTTTATGCGCATCTAAACGGCTTTGCCAAGGGCATAAAATCAGGTGTAAAAGTCAAGCAAAATCAACTTGTAGCCTACGTAGGAAATACCGGAATGAGTACCGGACCACATCTGCATTTTGGATTGTATAAAAATCAAAAGGCCATAAATCCGGAAAATATGCTAAAAGTAAAAAAGAGTAGTGTAGAGAGCTCTGTAAGCGCTGAATTTAAAAAGATTATGGCTGAAAATGACTCTAAAATAAAAAAATATTTAGATAAAGAAGTAGTATCGGAAAAAGAAGAGTCGTTTGATAACTTTGTGGAATTTTAAGGATTGAAATGAATGAAAATGATCGATTAGCCGAAGCCAAAGAGCTCATAGATTCGCATTTAAACGATACTATCGAAGAGGAGCTGAGTCCCGCTGATATAGCCCAGCATCTAAAGATTGTAAGGCAGCATGACGAGGAACTTTTTGCCGAGTATATAGAGAAGCTTGAACCTGAAATTTTAGGTGATGTGGCCATAGAGCTTCCTGATCATATGCTTAAAGATGTTATCGAGACTCTGCCTACGGATAAGATTATAGAGGCTATAGAAGAATTAGAGAGTGACGATGCTGCCGAGCTTTTAGAATACATAGAAGATATTGACGAGAAAAAGGCGAAAGAGGTTTTTGACAGTCTTGACAGGGATGATCAAGAGGAAATTTTAAGGATTAGAAGCTATGATGAAAATGAAGCCGGTGCATATATGCAGACCGAGCTTTTTAGCGCAAATTTAAATGAGAAGCTGCAAACAGCCGTTAATAGACTAAGAGAACAGAAAGAAAACGGTGAATTAGAAAATGTTTCTCAGCTTTTTATAATAGACGATGATCAGGTTTTAAAATTTGCCATTCCTCTTGAAGACTTGATCCTTTTTGACTTTAACAAAACTCTTGAAGAGATCATTCAAAAAAACAAAGAGGATAAGTATAAGCCACACGTAGCTATGGATAGTGAGCCTATAGAAGATGTCGTAGACAGAGTACAAAACTACGACTTAAACTCTATACCTGTCGTTGATAGCAAGGGTGTGCTTTTAGGACGTATTACGACAGATGACGTGCACGACTTTATAGAAGATAGCGCAACGGAGCAAATTTATAATCTTGCAAACGTTGGTGATGCTGATGAAGAAGAAGATGATAGCCTATTAAAAGCTACCAGATCTCGAGGTATTTGGCTACTTATAAATCTAGTTACAGCCATTGTTTCATCCAGTATAATAGGTCTTTTTGATGACACTATTGCAAGCTATGTTGCACTAGCCATTTTGATGCCTATAGTTGCATCAATGGGTGGAAATACAGGTACTCAAGCACTTACTGTTACTGTTAGGCGTTTAACTCTTGGCGAAATTGAGTTTAAAAATGCCAAGAATGCTTTAAAGCGCGAGCTTGGCATAGCCTTTACAAATGGTGTAATATTTGCTGTTTTGATAGGTATTGTGGCTTCGTTTTGGTTTGATAGACCGATGCTTGGCGTGGTTATAGGTGCTGCCATGCTTATGAATTTCTTTTTTGCCGGCTTTTTTGGAACTGTCATACCTTTAACTTTAAAGAGATTTAATATAGATCCAGCCGTTGGCTCAAGCGTTTTGCTTACTACTGTCACCGACGTTGTAGGATTTTTCAGCTTTTTAGGACTTGCTAAATGGATACTGTTATAAAAGATATTGAAATTTTAAATTTAGAAGAATCCAACTTCATAAAGCCTTATCGCTTAGGATACTCCGTAAACGGAACTCGAAAATACTGGGATTGTGTAAAGGTTCATAATAGTGTGTCTATATTGCTGTATCACGAGGAAAAGGATGCGTTTTTGTTAGTTAAGCAGTTTCGTCCGGCTGTGTGGTACAACTTACATAAAGATAGCAAGAGCTATGATGAAATGGGCTATACATACGAGCTTTGCGCAGGACTTATGGATAAAGGGCTTAGCGAAAAAGAGACAATAATAGAAGAGGTTATGGAAGAGGTTGGGTTTAAGATAGAGGATGCCGAAAAGATAGTTGTAACCCATGGAGCCCTTGGATTTGGCGGAAATTCTCAAACCATGTTTTATGCAACCATAAATGATAGTATGAGAATAGGTGAAGGTGGTGGCATAGATGGCGAAAATATCGAGCTTGTCTATATAGATGTAAATAAGGCTAGAGATTTTATGTATGATCAAAATAGAGTCAAAGCTGCCGGACTACTCTTTGCCTTTATGTGGTTTTTTGACAGATTTAAAAGATAGGCATTAATCTTAAATCATTAATGTAATTAATATTTCTAGACAAAACTTATAAATTTGCTTTTAAATTTATCAAATCTCTGCTAAAATCAAGCCTGTATGATTAAAATATAGATTTAGAATAAGATTTAATAAATTACAAGGAGAGTAGATGAAAAAAACTATATTTTGTTTGGCGGCAGCCTGTTCGTTTGCCTTTTCTATGGGTTCTGATAGTCATGTGGGGCCTGTATTGGATGAGGCTGTTTTGTCCGGAGAGTATGAAAAATCAGCCAAAGCTTTTGAGCAATCTTGCGAAAAAGGACATATGTTTAACTGTTATAATCTAGCTAACTTCTATGAAAATGGCAGAGGGGTGCTAAAGGATGAGAAAAAAGCTCTACAAATTTATAAAAAGAGCTGTGAAAACAAGCTAGGCTTTGGATGTGGCGCCGTAGGTAGAATCTATGAAAACGGCACTAAGTCTATCAAAAAAGATGTGAAAATAGCGGTTGAGGCTTATGAGAAGGGTTGTGAGCATGGAGATGATGTATCTTGCTTAAAAGGTGGTCTTATCTATAGCAAAGGTGTAGATAAGGTAGCCAAAGATTTGCAAAAAGCCAAGGATCTTTTATCAAAAGGCTGCAAATACGGTAATGAGCAGGCTTGCAATACAGTTAATACACTAAAATAACATACAAATCAAAATTCGAGTGAGTTCAATTCACTCGAATTTCTAATTTATTAAAATAGACCTTTTATAAGTCCTTTTATCACATCGTTTTTGTTTGCGCCACCGGTAGAGTTTGTTTCGTTACTATCACTCTTTGACCCGCCAAGCTTTTTATCTAAAAATCTATCCAGCTCTTTTAATGCCTTGCCTTTTATGTAATCCGAGCTAACATTGTATTTAGGATTATCACTTGTTCCTGTTACATTAATAGCTATATCTGTCTTTTCGTAATTCATCTTTACCGGAATATTTACAGCCTTGGTTGCTGTATCAAATTTGCCGTTTGTGACATTAATTTGACTTCTAGTAGCGTTCATATCGGCATTAAAATCTATCAAGTTTTTCTCTATAGTTCCATAAATTTTGCTGTTTCTATAAATTTCGCCTGTAATATCCCTGCCGGTAAATGTCGCTATAGTCTGAGTAAAATTATTTTTGACAAGCCTTCCCTCATCTACTAAAACATTAAATTTACCGCTTTGTGTGGCAAGGTTATAATCAGCAGTCATATCGCCAACCCCATCATATATATTGGCAAAACCTAACATATCTGTTAGCCCTTTGGCTGTAAATTTAGTTAAATTTATTACAAGTTTATTATCTTGTAGATTTCCTTTAAGATCGCCGTTAAATAGCTTTGATGTCACGTTTGCCGTTATGTTTTCGCCCTGTTTTTGAGCATCTCCTTTTAAATTTATCGGTCCGTATAGAACGCGATCTGTTAAAAAGCTTATATTTTTAAGTTCTGGTATATCAAGCTCAAATATGCTTTTGAGTCTATTTTGGTTAATATCAAAGCTTCCTTTTGTATTTTTTACTTCAAGAAGATTTTTGCTGTCATTTGCCAATAAATTTGCTGTCACGTCAAAATTTGCTATGCTTTTTTGGATATTTACATCTGTGTTGGCGCTAAATTTAAGCCCTGCCGGAAGCTTTTTTTCTAGCATTTTGCTCATTTCAGCTTCGTATATCAGGCCATCTTTAATATTTACTTTTGCTGTTCCGTTTAGATTTTTCATATCAAACCCATTTAGATTCACATCCGCATTTATTGTAGCATTTGCTAAAGGCTTAGAGCCTATCAAGATAAAGATATCTTTAAGTAAAAGCGAATTTAGATTTGCGGTTAGTTTTTCATCTTTTAAATTCGCCTTAATATTTCCGCCAAGCGCGTTTCCGTCAATATTTAGGCTTTTTAATTGATTGTTAATCGTGCTTACATCACCGTTTATATCGACTTTTCCGGATAGCTTTTGCCCAACTATGCTCTCAAGTTTTGCAAGGTCTTCTACGTTTAGACTAAATTTGCTTGCAAGGGCTTTTTTATCAATATCATAGGTGCCTTTTAGGTCTTTTAAATTGAGCAAATTAGAAAGAAAGTTTGCGTCAAATTTCGCTTCTCCGTTTTTAACATCTGCATTTGCATTAAGGTTGAAATTTACCCCGCTAGCAATATCTAAATTTGTAAGCTTTTTAAACTCGCTTGGATTTAATTTGCCGTTGCTGGCTGTCAGTTTAATACCGCCCGAGATATTTTTTGTATTTTTTATATCGTTTAGTATAGCATCGCCACTTATAACCGCGCTTGCAAAGGCCGGCATCGCAGCTACTTTGATAAGCTCTTCAAGCTTTAAAGAGTTTATTTTAGCTGTTAGCTTATCGTTATTTAATACGGCTTTGACACTGCCTCCAAAGCCGTTTATATCGGCTTCAAAATTTTTTAGCTGGTTTTTAGTAACGATTGTATTGCCTTTGATATTTAATGCGCCTGCGACTTTTTGTTTGATTATAGGTTCAAATTTGGTCAAATCATCTATCATTACTCTAAAATCACTGCTTAGTGTTTGTGAGTTGATATCATATATGGTATTTTCACTTCCCGCCACAGCTATAGGCGCAACAAAGGCTGTTTTAGCATTTACTAGCCAATCTTTTATATTTGCTTTTATCGCTCCGTTTACACCAAAATTTGAAGGCAGCGTGACATTAAAGTCTTTTGCGATTAAAGCATTATTTGTTTTAATGTTTAAAATATCGATGTTTGCCGTTCCGTTTGGCTTGCCGCTCTCATTCGCTATATTTGCTGTGATATCTATTTTTCCGTTAGCGTATATCGGCTGATTTGCTAAAGCCAGAGCCTTATCAAGCTCTATGTTTTTTGCATCTAAAATAAGTGCAAGCGGTTTATAATCCTTTAAGTTTGCTGCAAATTTAAGATTGGAACCTAGTAAATTTCCAGCTCCATTTGCGTTAAAATCGCTAAATTTACCTTTAACTGTTCCAGAAAATAGCATTTTTTCTTTAAGTTCAACGCCAAGAGAGACTAAGTTGTCCACCACTACGCTATACTTAAGATCAAGAGATTGGCTAAATAAGGATAATTCCCCCTCTACTTTAGCGTTTATTTCGCTATTTATATTTGTTGCTATATCAATAGTTGTAGGTCTTATCTGAAATTTATCAAATTTGACGTTAAATCCGCTTTTTTCTTTAATAATATTTTCAACATAAGGCTTTACTATACCGTTTCCAAAGTCAGTAAATAAAACAGTATAGGCGCCGATAATCAAAATGACTATTAGCCCGAGCAAAACTACTAAAAATTTTTTCATAACTATCCTTTAAATTTAATTTATAAATTCACATAAGTTGAGTTTAACTAACTAAGAGTTTATTATAAATTTAGCTGAAATCATTGACAAATTTAAAAAACTATCATATAATTTCATCACTCAAAAAACAAGAGTGCTAAAAATTAATATTATACCAAAGGATGAATTATGAATTTTCAACCATTAGGCAAGCGTATCTTAGTTGAACGCCTTGAAGACGTTAAGACAACAGCAACAGGTATTATTATACCCGATAATGCAAAAGAAAAACCTTTAAGCGGTAAAGTTTTAGCGGTATCAAGCGAAATAGAAAACGTAAAAACAGGCGATGACGTGGTGTTTGGCAAATATGCCGGAACGGAGATAACACTTGAAGGTAAAACTTATCTTGTGTTAAATTTAGATGACGTTTTGGGCGTTATTAAATAAAATTTGATTTTAAAAATTAATACTTAAGGAAAAGAAAATGGCAAAAGAGATATTTTTTTCAGATGAAGCTAGAAATAGACTATACGAAGGTGTTAGAAAACTTAACGACGCCGTAAAAGTAACTATGGGACCACGCGGTAGAAACGTACTTATCCAAAAGAGTTTCGGCGCTCCTGCCATCACAAAAGACGGCGTTAGCGTAGCTAAAGAGGTTGAGCTAAAAGACGCACTTGAAAATATGGGCGCAGGGCTTGTAAGAGAAGTAGCAAGTAAAACAGCTGATGAAGCTGGTGATGGAACTACAACTGCTACGGTTTTAGCTAACGCTATATTTAAAGAGGGTCTTAGAAACATCACTGCGGGCGCAAATCCAATCGAAGTAAAACGCGGAATGGATAAAGAGGCGGCTGCTATCATAGCCGAGCTAAAAGCTATGTCTAGAAAAGTAACGGATAAAAAAGAGATAGCTCAAGTCGCTACAATATCGGCAAATTCAGACGCTACGATAGGTGAATTGATAGCCGATGCGATGGAAAAAGTAGGCAAAGACGGCGTTATAACCGTTGAAGAAGCAAAATCAATCCATGATGAGCTAAATGTGGTTGAGGGTATGCAGTTTGACCGTGGATATCTAAGCCCATACTTCATCACAAACGCTGAAAAAATGCAAGTAGAGCTAAGCAATCCTTATATATTGTTATTTGATAAGAAGATTACAAATTTAAAAGATTTATTGCCTATTTTAGAGCAAATTCAAAAGACCGGCAAGCCGCTTTTAATCATAGCTGAAGATATCGAGGGAGAGGCTCTTGCGACTTTGGTTGTAAATAAACTTAGAGGCGTGCTAAATATCTCTGCCGTTAAGGCTCCGGGATTTGGAGATAGAAGAAAGGCGATGCTTGAAGATATCGCTATCTTAACAGGCGGTGAAGTGATAAGCGAAGAGCTTGGTAGAACTCTTGACGGAGCTACGCTTAACGACCTAGGACAGGCTTCAACTGTTGTTATAGATAAAGACAATACTACGATCGTAAACGGTGCAGGTGACAAGGCTGGAATCGATGCTAGAATCACTCAGATCAAAGCTCAAATAGCAGAAACTACAAGTGATTATGATAAAGAAAAACTTCAAGAGCGCCTTGCAAAACTAAGTGGCGGCGTGGCTGTTATCAAAGTGGGTGCCGCAACCGAAACTGAGATGAAAGAGAAAAAAGACCGCGTAGATGACGCACTAAGCGCTACAAAAGCCGCTGTTGAAGAGGGTATAGTAATCGGCGGTGGCGCTGCGTTTATACAAGCAAGCTCTAGAGTGAAGCTTGATCTAAGCGGTGATGAGGCGATAGGTGCTGCTATCGTAAGACGCGCTTTAACTGCACCACTTCGCCAAATAGCTGAAAACGCAGGCTTTGATGCTGGCGTGGTTGCAAATGCGGTCAGCGCAAGCAAAGATGCAAATTTCGGGTTTAATGCAGCTACTGGCGAGTATGTAAATATGTTTGAAGCGGGCATTATCGACCCTGTTAAGGTCGAGCGTGTAGCACTTCAAAATGCGGTTAGCGTTTCAAGCCTTCTTCTTACAACTGAGGCTACTATAAGCGAGTTAAAAGAGGATAAACCTGCAATGCCGGCAATGCCTGATATGGGCGGAATGGGTGGCATGGGTGGAATGATGTAGGCTGCCAGTAATAAAATTCCTCTTTGTAAACAAACAAAGGGGAATCAATTTATGTATTCTTTTCTTAAAAATCTATAATTTTCCACCCTCTACTACAAGAGATTCCGGATTTACACTGTCGCCATATATTGGTTTAAGTGTAGCATCGTATGCTTTGTGAAAGAATTTTTCCTTACCAAGTTCGATTATTTCATTATTTATCCACTCAAGTAGAGCTTTGTTGCCTTTTTTGACTGCAGGTGCTATTGCATCTACATCACCAAGCGACTCTATACCTACTATAAAGCCAGGATTTTCTTTAGCCCATGCGAAAAGTAGGGCATTATCATGAGCTAGAGCCGCACCTCTTTTATCTAACAGTGCGCCAAATGTCTCTGTGTTTTGATCATATTTTAAAAGTTCAATATCGGGATGTTTTTTTGTGAAGTATGCATCAGCTGTAGTGCCTTTATTTACGATTAATTTTTTGCCTTTTAGCTCGTTTATATTTTTTATTACTTTGCCTTCAGGGCTAACTATGCCAAGCGATACTTTCATATAAGGAAGCGCGAAATCAACGACTCTAGTGCGCTCTTTTGTATGTGTAAAATTGGCTAGAATAATATCAACTTTGTCAGCAACTAAAAATTCAACCCTGCTAGCGGCCTCTACAAGCTCAAATTTTATCTTACTTTCGTCGCCAAGCAGATCTTTTGCTATTCGTTTTGCAAAGTAAATATCATATCCTTGATTTTTGCCGTTTTTATCGACGTATCCAAATGGGGGTTTATCGCTAAAAACTCCTATGCGCACATATCCACGCTCTTTTATTTTGGCCAAAGCGTCGTTTGCTTCAGCTACCTGAGCTGTTAAAAATACAGTGGCGAAGATTGCCAAAAATGAAAGCATAAAATTTCTCATTCTTTTTCCTTTGATTGAAATAAGGTAAATTATGCAATAAATTTGACTAACAAATACTTAATTAAAATGAAAATAGATTTAGAAATTTCTTTGCGCGTTCCGTTTTCGGACTTGTAAAAAATTCGTTAGGTGTATTTTCTTCTACTATTTCACCGGCATCCATAAATATTATGCGGTCTGCAACCGCACGAGCAAATTCCATTTCATGCGTTACAATTAGCATTGTCATGCCATCTTTGGCTAAATTTATTATCACATCAAGCACTTCTCGCACAATTTCAGGATCAAGGGCTGCCGTAACCTCGTCAAATAGCATTAGGTCTGGATTCATACAAAGTGCTCTTACTATTGCTATTCTTTGTTTCTGACCACCGCTTAACTCTTTTGGATATGAGTATTTTTTACCGCTTAAACCAACTTTTGCTAGCCAGATGTCAGCTTCTTTTTCTACCTCTTTTTTATCTCTTTTTTGCGCTTTTACAGGCCCTAATAGGATATTATCTATTACGTTCATATGATCAAAAAGTTCATAGCTTTGAAAGACCATTCCTACATATTGGCGGATTTTGATCCACTCTTTAAAATCCTTTGTGATAACTTGATCGTGGATTATTATCTCGCCACTTGCAATATGCTCTAAACCGTTTATACATCTAAGTGTAGTGCTTTTACCACAACCTGAAGGTCCTAATATAACGACAACTTCGCCACTTTTTACGTTTAAATTTATATTTTTAAGAGCGTGCGTATCGCCATAGTATTTTTGTAAATTTTTAAGTTGAAGTATGTATTTATTCACGAATTCTCCTAATTCCATCTATCTTCAAGCTTCTTTGAGAGCTTTGAGATCGGATAGCAGATGATAAAATATAGAAAAAATATAAAGCCGTATATCCAAAACGGCGCCATGTTGTTTGTAAAGACGTGGTTTTCTATTATTTGCTGACCGACTTTGACGACTTCAACCACTCCTATTAATACGACTATTGAGGTTGTTTTTATCATCCTGCTTAGTAAATTTACGGCACCCGGAACCAAACGGCGCATGGCAAGAGGGATGATGACATATATGTAAATTTGAGCCTTATTTAGTCCTAATGATGATGCGCTTTCAAATTGGTGTTTAGGTATTGAAGCAATAGCTCCTCTTACTATATCCATCATCTCAAATATGCCCCAAACGCTAAATACTAAAAGCGAAGCCGCAAACGCACTGATATGAAGCCCTAAAGCTCTGCTTACTCCGAAGTAAAATATAAATAACCATACTATAGTAGGCATGATACGGACTATTTCAAGGCAAAATTTGCAAATCCAATATATAAATTTATTTTTTGAGCTCATTAAAACGCCCATAAATAAACCGCCAAATACCGAAATAACTATCGATATTATAGAGATTTCAAGGCTTACTATAAGTCCTTCGCCAAGGCGCATTAAATTTTGGACATCAAATAAGATGCTAGCTCCTTGCACGTTTCATCCTTTTTTCAAGCCAAGTTAAAAGAAGTGAAGTTGGCAAAATAATTATAAGATAGCTAATAACTAGCATAAATAGCGCCTCATCAGTCATATAGTATAGTCCTATGATATCTTTTGCTACATATACAAGGTCAGCAAGTGCTACTATGCTAACTATTGATGTCTCTTTAAGTAGAAAGATTATGTTTGCGCTTATGCTAGGAAGTGCCACGCTAAAGGCTTGCGGAGTGATTACATAGGCAAGAAGTTGATTTTGACTTAGTCCTATGCTAAGACCCGCTTCGATCTGAGAGGTTTTTACCGACTCGTGCCCAAGCCTAAAGCTTTCAGCCATGTAGCTTCCTCCAAGAAACGCTAGCCCTATCACCGCGCATGAAAACGAGCTTATATTTATGCCCAGCTTTGGCAAACCGTAATACAAGAAAAATAGCTGTATAAGAAGCGGAGTGTTGCGCGAAAGCTCGATATAGCCGTTTACGATAGGGATTAAGAGCTTGATCTTGTAAAATTTTATAGCCATGCAGATGATGCCAATGATGATGGAGAGTAAAATCCCCCAAAAAGCCAAATTTAGCGTTAAAAACGCTGCTTTTACGAACATCGGCGAAAATTCTTTGATAAACTCAAAATCCATAAAATTTAGCCTAATTATTTAAATTTGAGGGGGATTTTAGCGTATTAATACTAAATTTAAAGACAAAATTAGTATTAATACTGCTATTCAAAGAAAAATTTATTTTTTAAGCATAGGTTTGTAAGGTCCAAATCTATGAGCATTCTCGTCAAATCCGTCGTTGTAAGGCCCCACGTCCATATCCATAGGCTTAACGTCAAGATCAGGGAAGTCTTTCTCGCGGCCTTGTTTGATCGGTCTTTCGTGCGAGTTCATATAGGCTGTCACGTCGTAAGCCTCTTCCCAAGTTAAGGTCGCATCGCCTTGAGGCATTGTTGATTTGACGTATTGAGCGCCTTTTATGAGGCGGTACATGCCGGCACCTGTGTTGTAGCTATCATTGCCCCAAAGAGCCGGGAATACATAGTAATCTCCGCCGTTTGCAAAGTCGGGATTTACCATGCCTTCGCCGTTTTCGCCGTGGCATGATGCGCATTTGGCGGCATAAATTTCTTTACCTTTTTTAGGATCTGCCGCGCGGTCTATATACTCGGCCTTAACGAGTCCTTGACCTTTAACCTTTGCGCCCACTTCATATCCTGTCGATAGCCAGTGCATGTAAGTTACCATCGCGCGCATCTCTTTTGAGTTTGCAGGGATCGGCTTGCCCGACATTGAGCGTTGGAAGCAGCCGTTTATGCGGTCTTGAAGAGTTACGACCTGATCGGCTCTTGAGTTATATTGAGGAAATCTAGCCGTAATTCCTACGAAAGGAGAGTGTCCGGGCTCAACTCCGCCCTTTGAGTGGCAGCTTGAACAGGAGAGGTTATTGCCCGCAAAGCGCTTTTTCTCATCTTTTGCCATAGGACCAAGGTATCTTGAGGTCTCGTTTAATAGCTTTGAGCCAAATATAACGGTTTTTGCATAAGGAGAGTCGCCAAGTTTAGCTTCGTCTATGACACCGTTTTCGTCAATTCCCACAGGAAGCCTAAATTCCTGAACTTTTACTTCAAATGGATAAGCGCTTTTAGCCTTATCTTTAGCCGCGTCAAACGCAAATGAGTTGCTTACTAAAAGCGGCACAGCCATCAGCAAAATGGTATTTTTCATAAAATCTCCTTATAATAAAAATTATTTAAATTTTATTTAAAATATATTTTAAAATATTACAGGAATTTGGCGTAAAAAATATTTAATTTTTAAAACTAGAATTTTTTTAATATGTTACAATTAGTTTTGATTTTGAGCAGAGAGATTTTATGGATATTTTTCAATTTATCGGATTTTTGGGCATGATTTGCATCGTGCTTGCATATTTTTTACTTCAGATCGGCAAGATGACAAGCGCTGATTTAAGCTATCAGCTTATAAATTTAGCTGGAGCCATACTGCTTATCATCTCGCTTCTTGTGCATTTTAATCTAGGCTCTTTTTTGATAGAGGTTTTTTGGATATTCATAACACTTTATGGAATTTTTAAAATTTACAAAAACAGATCAAGGAGTGAAATTTGAGAGCTTATGCAGAGTGGGAAAAACAAGAGCTTCTGTTTTTATCGTTACCGCACGAAAACAGCGACTGGAAGCCGTATTTGAACGAAATTTTAGATAGTTACGAAGAGCTTGTGGCAGCTATCGTGCCTTTTCAAAAAGTAGTTTTGATATGTCCCGATGAGGAAATTTTTAACTCAAGATTTGCCAAATTTGATAATGTTGAGTTTATAAAGATCGATACTGATGATACTTGGATACGCGATTACGGGATGATTGACGTTGAAAACGGCGATAAAATTTTAAGCTATGATTTTAAATTTAACGCTTGGGGCGGGAAATTTGAGAGCTCAAAGGATAATGCCGTAAATTTAGAGCTTGCCAAGCATTTTAAAAGCGATCTGCGCGAAGTTGATTTTATACTAGAGGGCGGAAGTATCGAATTTGACGGGCAGGGCACTTTGCTAACTACCGAAACTTGCCTTTTAAACGACAACCGAAATTCAAAATTTAATAAAGAGCAGATAGAAGCCAAGCTAAAAGAGCTTTTTGGCTTAAAGCGCGTTATATGGCTAAAGCATGGCTTTATAAAGGGCGATGATACCGACTCTCACGTTGATACTTTGGCTAGGTTTATCTCGCCTGATACGATAGCTTATGCATGCACGGACGATAAAAATGATGAGCATTATGAAGAGCTTAAAAAGATGAAGCAAGAGCTTGAGACTACGGGATTTAAACTGCTTGAGCTGCCGCTTCCAAAGGCTAAATTTTATGAAGGCAAGAGGCTGGGGTGTACTTACGCAAATTTTATCTTTGTAAACGGCGCTTTGATCGTACCTACATATAACGATCCAAACGATAAAATCGTGCTTGAAAGGCTTGCAAAAGCACTTCCTGATCACAAGATCATAGGCGTAAATTCGCTCGTTTTTGTGCGTCAAAACGGCTCGCTTCACTGCTCAAGTCAAAATAGGTTTTTAAGAAGAGATGGAACGGATAGAAAATAAAAATTTACAAAGATTAGCCGTAATAGTCGCTGGAACTACGGCTTTTTTGCTTTCGGTTATTAAATTTATTGCAGGTATAGCAAGCGGTTCTGTTTCGGTGCTTAGCTCTGCGATTGATTCTATGCTTGACCTTTTGGTATCTGCTTTAAACTTTTTTGCACTTAGGAAATCTCAAGCCAAACCAAACGATAAATTTAACTTTGGTTATACTAAATTAGAAGCCATAGCTGCGATGCTTGAAGGGATTTTAATCGTAGGTATAGGAGTTTTTATTTTTTATGAAAGCATACTTAAATTTAGAGCCGACGAAGTAGAGTTAAATGTCGATTTGAGCCTGTATGTGATGATCTTTTCTTTTGTGGTTACGGGCGCTCTTGTTGCGTTTTTAAATTTTGTGGCAAAGAAGACAAAAAATTTGATAATCAAGGCTGATGCACTTCATTATAAAAGTGATTTTTTTACCAATTTTGGCATAATTTTAGCCTTAATTATTATCAAATTTACAGGATTTACGATAATAGATGCAATCTTTGGTATCGTAATTAGCGGATATATTGTAAATTCAGCCATATCTTTGATGAAAGAGAGCTTAGGAGTGCTTTTGGACAAGGCTCTTGAGTCTCAAATGGTAAGTCAAATAGAAGATATTATAAAATCTAAAAAAGAGATAAATAGCTTTCATGGGTTGGCGACTAGAAAGAGTTCTGATATCTGCTACATGGTCGTTCATTTGGTATTTGATAAGGAAATTTTACTTGTTAAGGCGCATGAGATTTCCAACCAAATCGAATATGTAATAAGGGATAAATTTAGTGAATTTAGATGGGAGATAACAACTCACTTAGATCCTTATGATGATAGAAATTTGGCTTAAAAGCTTTGTGTGATATAATTTTTTGAAAATTTAATTTGAGGTGATTTTATGAAAGTAGCGCTAATTCAACAAAAATTTCACGGCTCGAAAGAGGCTACGAATCAAAGAACTATCGAGCTAATAAGAGAGGCGGCCGAGGGCGGGGCTGAGCTTGTAGTCTGTCAAGAGCTTCATCAAACTCAGTATTTTTGCCAAAGCGAAGATACTAAATTCTTTGATCTTGCTAACGAGTGGGAAGAGGATGTCAAATTTTGGGGGCATGTAGCTAAACAAAATGGTGTGGTTTTGGTTACTTCACTCTTTGAAAAGCGAGCCGACGGACTTTATCATAACACTGCTTACGTCTATGAAAAAGACGGCTCCATAGCTGGCAGATACCGCAAGATGCATATACCGGATGATCCTGGATTTTACGAGAAATTTTATTTTACGCCGGGCGATCTTGGATTTGAGCCTATAAATACGAGCGTGGGGCGACTTGGACTTCTTGTTTGTTGGGATCAGTGGTATCCTGAAGCTGCTAGACTTATGGCTTTGCGTGGTGCTAAAATTTTAATTTATCCTACTGCTATAGGTTGGTTTGAGGCTGATAGTAGTGAAGAGAAATTACGTCAGCTGGATGCTTGGGTAGCGGTTCAAAGAGGACACGCTGTCGCAAATGGTTTGCCTGTGGTAGCTGTAAATCGTGTAGGTTTTGAAGAGGATCAGAGCGGAGCTATGGACGGAATAAAATTCTGGGGCAATAGCTTTGTCTTTGGTGCTCAGGGCGAGGAGCTATTTAGAGCCGATAGTGAGAGCGAAGAGTGCTATATTGTAGATATTGATATGAAAAGAAGTGAAGAGGTTCGTAGAATTTGGCCATTTCTTAGAGATCGCAGGATAGATGAGTATCAAAATTTAACAAAGCGTTTTATTGATTAATTATATATATTTTAAATTCTTAAGCTTTGTCGTGCCTTAGCTTAAGAATTTAATCAATCTTGCTCTATATAAAACTTAAATAAAAAAATCATTATAAAAATAATATAAATTAAAACTTAAGAAAATTATTTTTTAAGCCTAAAATGTGTAAAATTGTGAAAAATTTTAGAATTAGTCTCAAAAAATCTCAAATAAATTTCTGGCAAAAATAGAATTTGTGATACGATAGAAAATCAAATTTTTTATAAAGGATTGACTATGAAAAAAACATCTTTGGCTTTGGCTGGACTGCTTTTGGCTTCAACACTTAGCGCAAAAGAGTTCATTTCTATCGGAACAGGTGGAATGACTGGAACTTATTATCCTGTGGGCGGAGCTATATGCAGACTTGCCAATAAAGATCCTCAGATAAAATGTTCCGTTCAATCAACTGGCGGTTCTATATATAATGTAAATAACGTTCTTAAAAAAGAGCTAAATTTTGGCTTTGTTCAAAGCGACGTAGTGTATGATAAATATAACGGCGTAGGCAAATTTAAGGATATGGGAGATAAAAATTTACGTGCCGTAGTCTCTATCTATCCTGAACTTTTGGCATTTGTTGTATCAAAAGCAAGCGGAATTGCTTCAATAAATGATCTTGCTGGTAAAAGTATCAACGTAGGAAATCCTGGTAGCGGTAATGAGATGACAGCACTTACTGTGTTTAACGCTTATGGATTTGATGCAAAAAAATTAAAACATCACGGCGTTTTAACAGCTCAAGAATGCCCTCATGCACTTAAAGATAAGAAAATCGACGGATATTTTTATATGGTAGGTCACCCTACAGCAAATATTACAGATGCGGCTAACTCTATGCCTATAGACATCGTAAATATAAAAGGTGAAAATATAGATAAGATGCTTAAAGAGTTTCCGTATTTTGCAAAAGGCGTGATACCAAAAGGCACTTACGAAGGTGTAGGCCATGACGTGGAAAGTATCGGTGTTAAGGCTGTTTTGGTTACAAACAAAGACATGAGCGATAAAGCGGTAACTGCTGTTGTTAAGGCGATACTAGATAACTTTGATGAGTATAAAACACTCCACCCGGCACTTGGCGCGGTTACTAAAGAGTCTTTGATCGAGGGTCTTTCAGCTCCGCTTCATCCTGCTGCTGAGGCTGAGTTTAAAAAACATGGAATAATTAAATAATTTTTAAGGGTGGGTTAATGGAGCTAAACGGCAAAATTGGTGATTTAAAAAACAAGGATATAAATACGGATATAGAAGAGCAAAATGAAGTGCAAAATGCAATACCTCAGGAAAAAGAGGAGTTTGTAGAGGTAAAAACAAGAGAGATAAACTCGAATTATTATATCTATTTAACAAGTATAATTTGTTTTGCTTGGTCGGTTTTCCAACTATATATCGCGTATTTTCCGATGAATACCACTATGTCACGTTCCATTCACCTCTCTTTTGCGATAGCGCTTGTATTTTTGCTCTATCCTGTGAAATTTCACAAAAAGGCTCAAACTAGCGTGCCGATTTATGATATCTTGCTTTGTGTAGTGGGTGTCATAGCGGCACTTTATCCTTTTGTAGAGTTTTACTCTCTTGCTCAAAGACCAGGAGACTATACTAAATTTGATGTTTTGATATCAAGCGCCGCTGTGCTTATACTATTTGAAGCCGGCAGACGCGTGATAGGACCTGCGCTTGGCATCATCGCGGCTATATTTTTGTGTTATGACTATTTTGGACAGTATATGCCAGACATCATAGCTCACCAAGGTGCCAGTCTAAATAAACTCGCAGGGCATATGTATCTAACTACCGAGGGCGTATTTGGAGTGCCGCTTGGTGTTAGTGTGAGCTTTATATATCTTTTTGTTTTGTTTGGTTCGCTTCTTGAAAGAGCTGGAGCGGGGCAGTATTTTATAAATTTAGCCTTTGCCCTGCTTGGCAGATTTAGAGGAGGTCCTGCTAAGGCTTCTGTTATAGCTAGCGGTTTAACAGGTATGGTCTCCGGAAGCTCAACGGCAAACGTTGTAACCGTTGGAACATTTACCATTCCTCTTATGAAAAAAGCCGGACTAACTAGTACAAAAGCCGGAGCTATCGAAGTGGCAGCTGGTGTAAACGGACAGCTTATGCCACCTATTATGGGTGCGGCTGCATTTATAATAGCCGAATTTTTGGGTATGAGCTATACCAATGTAATGATAGCTGCCGTAATTCCTGCCTTTGTCTGCTATGCGTCTTTATTTTTTATCGTGCATCTGGAGTCTTGCAAGCTTGGATTAAAGGGAATGAAACAAGACAAAAGCGTTTCTAAATTTAAAATTTTCTTTAGCGGACTTCACTATCTAATACCTATTTTAGTTATGCTTTATACTCTTTTGATAGCCAAAGAGTCGCCAATATCTGCGGCATTTAACGCTATAAATGTTTTGTTTTTGATAATTATCTTTCAAGAGCCTATTAAAAAGATGGCTATGGGAGAAAGAGTAAATAAAGACGATTTTATTATAGGTTTTGCGGATATTTTCTGGGCTATGGTAACGGCTGCCAGAAATATGACTACCATAGCTATAGCCACTGGTCTAGCCGGAATTATAGTGGGTTCAATCTCTCTTACTGGTATTGGTCAGGTTTTATCTGAAGTGGTTGAGATTATAGCAGGCAATAATATCTTGCTTATACTATTTTTAACTGCGGTTATGTCTTTGATACTTGGTATGGGTCTTCCAACTACGGCTAACTATATCGTAGTTTCATCTCTCGTTGCGCCTGTAATCTTATTTTTGGCATATAAAAACGGATTTTTGATCCCCGCTATCGCAGTTCATCTATTTGTATTTTATTTTGGAATTTTAGCCGACGATACTCCTCCTGTAGGAATTGCCGCTTACGCCGCTGCCGGTATTGCCAAAGCAAATCCTGTAACAGTTGGTGTGCAAGGCTTCTTTTACGATCTAAGAACTACGGTTTTACCTTTTGCTTTTGTGTTTAACAACAAGCTTTTATTAATAGAGAGTATAAATCCTGCAGCTCCAAATGATGCTAAAGGTATTGTTTGGATAACAAATCCACTTGAGATGCTGCTCATATTTTCAACCGCACTTATAGGAATGTTTGCCTTTTCTTCGGCGCTTCAAGGGTTTTTTGTAACTAGGGTACAAATTTGGGAGAGAGTTTTACTGCTTGCCGTAGTGCCTCTTGTTCTGGTTCCAAATATGTGCGTTAAATATATAGCCGCCATTCCTAACGAATATACATCTTATGCGATTGGAGTGGGTATTTACGGGCTAGTTTTTGCATATCAGTGGATGAAAAATAAGAGCGAGAAAAAGAGCTCTTAACCCTTTATGTTAAGAGCCTATCTGTCGCTTTTGGCTGCGACTTTTATCGTAGGTTTTTCATTTGCTTTTGTCAAAATTTCACTTGAGTTTGCAAGCGTATTTGAAAGTCTGGCGCATAGATTTAGCATAGCCTTTATAGTTGTACTGATTTTAATAAAATTCGGTTTTATAAATGAAAAAATAAGCTTAAAAGATTTTAAAAAAATATCATTTATAGCCATTTTATATCCAAGTTTATTTTTTGCTTTTCAAGCCTTTGGACTTACATTTACCAGCTCGGTTATGGCTGGAATCTTTCATGCTTGCACTCCAGTTGTTACAATGGTTTTTGCGCATTTCTTTATTGGAGAATATACAAATATATGGCAGAAATTTTTTGCGCTAGTCTCTGTTTTTGGCATTATTTACATCATTTATATGTCTGGTAATTTTGGTGAAAATTCAAGTCTAATAGGCAATTTTTTAATTATTTTATCAGTTATTGCTATCTCGCTTTATAATGTTTTTGCAAGGCGTGTTTTGGCAAAATTTGAAATTTCAAAGTTAGTTATAGTTACTATTTTTATAGGATTTATATTTTTTAATATGTTAAATTTGAGTGATTATATTTTAAAATCCAGAGAATTAAAGCTTTATTTCGCGCCTTTTTTAGATATTAAATTTACTATTTCGACACTATTTTTAGCAATTTTTAGTTCCGTAGCAACCTCTTTTTTGTTCGGCTATTCACTAAAACGATTAGAAGCTTTTAAGATAGGAATTTTTAGCAATCTTTCAACCTTGGTAACAATAATTGCCGGAATATTCTTACTTGATGAAAATTTTGAAATCTATCATTTTTTAGGAGCAAGTTTTATAATACTTGGAGTGGTTGGAGTTAATTTGGCAAATATAAAGAGGAATGCGCGATGAAAATAGGGATATTTGACTCAGGGCTTGGCGGGCTTAGCGTATTAAATGAGGCTATTAAAAAATTGCCTAACGAGCAGTTTTTATATTACGCGGACAGGCAAAATGTTCCTTATGGATTAAAAACAAAAGAGCAAATTTTATCTTACACTACTCATGCTTTTAAATTTATGCAAGAAAAAGACGTAAAAGCGGTAGTTGTAGCTTGTAATACCGCCACTAGTGCAGCTATAAACGAGCTAAGAGAGGAGTTTGCTATACCTATTATAGGGATGGAGCCTGCTGTTAAAAAGGCTGCAGATATATTTAAAAACTCACGTACCATCGTAATTGCAACTCCTGTAACGGTAAAAGGTAAAAAACTAAAAGATCTTATAGCTCGTTTTGATAATAAGAGTTTAATAGATTTAGTTGCTTTGCCTAAGCTTGTTGAATTTGCAGAAAATGAGGAGTTTTACTCTCAAAGAGTGCGTGCATATTTAAAAAATGAACTGCTAAAATTTGATCTTGCTAATTACTCTTCGCTTGTACTAGGATGTACGCATTTTAACTATTTTAAAGATACTTTAAGAGAAATTTTGCCACCGAATATAAAATTTATAGATGGAAATGAAGGGACTGTAAATAAGCTAAAATACGAACTTGAGAGGGTAAATTTGCTTGAGGATTCGACTCAAGAAATAGAGTATTACTATTCAGACTCCAAAGTAGATAGTCAAGTCGAGCTGGATAGGATATATAGATATTTAAAACGACTTGATCGGATGATTTTGATAAATTAAATTTTATAAAAGGGAAGATATGAGAAAAATTTTATTACTTTTAATTACTGTTATTGGTCTTTTTGCTCTTTCGCAAGATGCAAATTTGACCTCAGGCACTCTTGAAAACGGACTAAAATATTATATTAAAGAAAATAGATTGCCGGAAAATAAGGCATATTTTCAGCTTGTTGTACGCGCAGGCTCTGCGGATGAAAAGCCAAGCGAGCTTGGTTTAGCGCATTTTGTTGAACATATGGCATTTAATGGGAGTAGGGACTTTAGTAAAAACGAGTTGATACAAAAACTTGAGAGTTTAGGCGTGGCATTTGGTGCCGATTTGAATGCCTATACGACTTATGATTCTACGGCTTACATGCTAAATATAGAGGTAAACGAGCGAAATTTAAAAGATGTTTTTTTGGTTTTTCATAACTGGATGGATGGAATTAACTTCGATAAAGATGAGCTTGATAAGGAGCGCGGGGTAATTATAGAGGAGGATAGGTCTAGAAATACTCCTGAATATAGGCTTTATAAACTACATTGGGATGATTTACTGGAAGGGAGTATCTATGCTAGTAGAGACCCGATAGGTGATATGAATATAGTAAGAAATGTTAGCGTAAGCCAGATGAAAGACTTTTATAATAGGATGTATCAGCCTAGACTTATGGAATTTGTGGCTGTAGGAGACTTTAAAAAAGATGAAATTCTAAACTGTATAAAAGATAGTTTTTCTTCTGTTAAAAATACGAATTATTATACTAAAGAAAACAGAACTATACCTGCTAAAAACGGACTTAATATCTACAACTATGATTCAAATGAAACCGCTGAAAATTCTATTAAAATTTCATTTTTTGATAAATTTTCACCAAGACAAACTGAATCGCAAATTCGCAAAGCGATTATAAATCTATATATTTCAAATTTGATAAATACGCTTTATGAAGAGAAAACAAATAGAGAAAATTCTATTCAAAGAGCGGTTTTTACAAATATGCCGATTCAGGCGCAAAAGACAATGTATAGCTTTGATATGAAAATCATAGGAGATGATCAAGAGGACTCTATAAAAGATATGTTAAGCGTTATTAACGGCATAAAAATTCATGGATTTAGCCAAAGCGACTTTGATGATGAGAAGAAAAATTTAATCAATATCATCAATAATAGATATCTGCAATCAAAGAGTAAAAAATCAGCCGATTATCTAAGCGATATAGTCTATGCACTTGAGCTTGGAAATGTGATTTTAAGTGATATTGATAGCAGGAATTTAAGTCTTAAAATTTTAAACGAAATAACTCTTGATGAGGTTAATGCTGAATTTAGACGAATCTTGAGCCTTTATGAAAAGAGCGTCAGTATATTTAGTTCTAAAGGATATAGGCTTGGTAAGGAGAAATTTGAACAGCTTGCAAATGATATAAAGCCATATACATCTCATCTTAAAAGCTTTAAATTGCCTTCAAAACTGATAAATAAAGAGATAAAACCAGGCAAAATTATCTCAAAAAAATTTGATGAAAAGCATAAAATTTGGAGTTATACTCTTGAAAATAATGCTACTGTGATTCTAAAAACTCTTAAAAATGAGAAAAATTTAATATCTTTCGCGGCTGTTAGTAAAGGAGGTGTCTCAAATCTTGCCAGACCTCAGCTAGGAGAGTTTGCGACCACACTTTCAAACGAAAGTGGAGCTGGAGAGTTTAATAACTACCAAATAAGTAAAATTTTAAACGGAAAATACTTAAGCTATCAAAAGCGAATAAGCTCTTTATCTCATGGATTTTACGGCAAGAGTAGCACTGGCGATATAGAGTCTTTAGTGGAGGCTATATATCTTGAGTTTAATTCCCCAAGAGTTGATGATGATATGCTAAAAAAGATTAAGACCAAAAGAATAGAAGATCTTGCTAAAAGAGAGTCTTTGCCGAGCTATAAATTTTCTAAAGAGTTTAGCGAATTTTATTACAACGGCAATGAGCGTAAAAAGCATTTTAGCAGAAGCGATATAGAGGCGGTTAAATTTAATGACTTAAAAGATATAGTAAATGATAAATTTACTAACGCTTCACCTTATGCATTTATTTTTGTTGGAGATTTTAAAGAGACCGATATGGAGCCGTTTATTAAAAAATACATAGCTACCTTGCCTGCTAAATTTAATAGCGAAAATTTTATAGATGACGGCGTAAGGGGTTTAGATGGAGTTCATAAATTTGAGCGATTTTATCAGACTTCAAATCGTAGCGATGTGATAGTAAAGATGAAAAACGTTCAAAATGAGTATTCTAAATTTGATTTAATAAAAATTTCTGCTCTTGGAGAGGTGCTTAAAATGGCGCTTAGAGAGAATATACGCGAAGAAAAGGGTGAGACTTACGGAATCTCTTTGAGTACTAGACTAAATAAACATCCTTATATTCATTCAAGAGTAGAAATATCGTTTACGACTTCTCCTCAAAAACTTGATAGCGTTCTTGATGGAATAAAAAAGACGATATCAAATTTAAAGAGCGAAGGTGCGCTTGATAGATATATTCAAAGCTATAAAAAATCTACTATTTTAAAGCTAAAACAAAAATATGAACAATCAAGCTTTTGGCTAAATGCGATAGTGTCAAACAAAATATATGACAATGAGATATTTAGCATAGACGAATATGAAAAATTTGTTAACATGATAACAAATGAGGATATCAAAAATGCAGCTAAGCTATACCTAAAAGAAGATAATATGATAATAGGTATAAACAGTCCTATTAAGTAGAGATAAATCTAAAGTTACGGCGCAAATTTAACGCCGTAACTGATATTATATTTTCTTTGATCTACTTAGATCCTCGGCCCACATACATCCCAAGCGGTCGCCTAGATCGCAAGCTTTTTGAAAGAGATTTTTTGCCGTTTTTAAACTGTCAGGCGTTTGTTTTTCAAGATGAAAAGAACCGACTACGGCACAAGAGTGAGCATCATTAAGCTCGCAAGCTTTTACTAAAAGTTTCATTGCATTTTCTTTATCAATCTTTGTTCCTTCTCCCATATCTTGCATTCCGCCAGCCATTGAACAGCTATGCTTTTGTCCTGCTTCGCAAGCCTGAAGGTATAATGAAAATGCTTTACTGACATCTTTTTTAACGCTTTTGCCTGTATGATACATCAACGCTACTTGCTCGCAACCTGCAGCGTTTTTATTCATACAAGCTGTGTTAAATTTTTCAAATGCACTTGCATAATCGGCATTTTTGTATGCTGCTAAACCGTCTTCAAAATCACCTGCAAAAACACTTAAGGATAGCAGTGCAAATGCTAAAATTTTTTTCATAAAAATCCTTTAAATTTAATAATATGCTATTTTAACATATTTTGTTACTATTGTGCTTAAAACGCATATTTGGGTATTTATAAATTTTTATTGTTTAAGGCTTTTTCAAGATCTCTAAAATTTGGCATAATTGAAGCGATAAAATCATAAAAACTCTTTTTATGATGTGGATATATTAGATGTGTGAGCTCATGAAGCACTACATATTCGATCAATTCTATTGGTTTTTCTATCAAATTTAGATTCAGGTTTATATAGCCTTTGCGAGAGTTACAGCTACCCCATCTGGTTTGCATATTTCTGATTACGATTCTGTTTATATCTTTACCAACGAATGGCCTAAATTTCTCTATCAGCCCATAAAAAATCTTTTTGGCCTCATCTTTTTTATACTTTTCGAGCCTTTTTAAGCTCGGAGTCCAAATTTCTTTATCAACTATTTTTATGTTTTTTATATTTTCATCAAATTTGAGCTTATAAGCCTTACCAAGTAACCTAAATTCATCACTGTTTGGCAAATTTTCTAAAATTTTGGAGTGAGTTTTTTCTATCCACTCTGTATTTTTATTCAGTATTTCAAATGCCTGCTTTTGGGTGCAAAAATACGGTAATGAGAGCGAAATTTTACCTGTTTTTGAAATTTTAATGCGAATTGATTTTATTCTTTTAAAATTGAGCGTAACATCAAATTTATCAAATTTTATACAAGTCGTTTTGACTGCCATTTTCTACTCTTCCATCGCCATGTATTTACAAGTCCTCTTAGCCACTCATCGGCTACAAACCCTATCCAGACTCCTATTATGCCCATATTTTGCATGATTCCTAAATAGTATCCAAGTGGCAAGCTAACACCCCACATAAATATAGCTCCCGTGATTAGTGGAAATTTCGCATCTCCGCTTGCCCTAAGAGCATTTACTATCACTATATTAAAAGTT
This sequence comes from Campylobacter sp. RM16189, assembly GCF_012978815.1. Taxonomy (NCBI): domain Bacteria; kingdom Pseudomonadati; phylum Campylobacterota; class Epsilonproteobacteria; order Campylobacterales; family Campylobacteraceae; genus Campylobacter; species Campylobacter sp. RM16189. Next base: position 127,919 of record NZ_LIWR01000002.1, read on the forward strand.
CGTCCTGTTTCAAGAATTATCGATAGTGTAAATAGCGGAAGCATTATCTGTTTTAGCTCGTCTGTTAAATTTAACCTGTTCATAATCTCATCTTTTGCAAAATAGGCTATTAAAACAACGGCTAAGGTTGCTATAAAACCTAGCTTTAACGCTCTAAAAGTCTTTATATAGGCCTCTTCAAATCTCATTGCACCTACTAAATGTCCGACGATAACCTCGTTTGCTACGCTAATGCTGGCTCCGCATAGAAGTATTAATAGAGTTATTTGAAAGTATATTGTTTGCACGTTTAAACTGGCCTCGCCCATGCTTGCTACAAAGCCAAATGCGACCATATATTGCGCCATCCATAATAGATTTTCACCAGCGCTTGGAATCCCGATAGATAGAATTTTGCGCAGGATATTAAATGGCAGGGTTAGAAGCATTTTTATATAAATTCTTACCTTTGCTATTTTGATTAAAATTATAAATAGCACGATAACGCCTGCTAGTCGTCCTATGAGCGTAGAAATTCCTACTCCGTAAAGACCGTAGTTTGGTAGTCCAAACCAGCCAAATAGCGCGATAGCATTTCCAATAAGCGTAATAACGTTCATTAGTAACGATACAAGCATAACCGCTGTTGCGAAATTATACACTCTTAAAACAGCCGCCAGCACCATACCCATTCCGTCGATAAATAGTGCAAAACCTAAAATATGTAGGTAGCTGTAGCTCTCATCGAGTAAATTTTCAGGCACTCTTAATATTTCAAGCACCAAGTATCCCTGAAAATATAAAAATGTAGCCGCAACTATCCCAAAAATCGTATTAAATGTAATGCTTGCATGCACTATTCTTGTAGCTAAATTTTTATTCTTTGCGCCCAAGGCTTGAGCTACCACGACCGAACAGCCGACGCTTAAAAAGCTAAATATGGTCATGAAAAGATCCATGACCTGATTGCCCGCTCCCATTGCACCAACCAGATGAATGCTTACCTTTGTAACCATGTATGTATTTATGATAAGTGTTACAAAATGTAAAAACATATCTAAAAATATGGGAAGTGCGAGCTTTCTAAGCGACAGGTTCATAAATTTTTCACCTTTAATATATCAATGCAAGATTTCTAAAAATAACTGTTGATTATATCAGAATATAAATTTAATAGAATTTATATTTCACAAATTTAAGACAAAAGCCTTGCTTATAGCCTTTTTTAAATATCTTATAACAATAGCTAGTATAATTTTCTTATTAGTTTACTTAAGTATAATTTTTAAAATTTTCAACTTAATGGATGTAAAAATGGAAAAGAAAAGTTTCACCTCTCGCTGGGCTTTCATCATAGCCTGCGTCGGATCTGCTGTAGGTATGGCCAATGTATGGGGGTTCCCTTATAAGGTCGGCACAAATGGCGGTGGAGCGTTTTTGCTCATATATCTATTCTTTGTTGCCATATTTTCTTATGTCGGTCTTTCTGCTGAGTATGCTATAGGAAGACGCGCAAAAACCGGTACTCTAGGCTCTTATGAATTTGCCTTTAACACTCGCGGGCTTGGTAAGATTGGAAAGATCGTAGGCTGGATACCGCTTGCAGGATCCATGTGTATAGCCATAGGTTATGCCGTAATCATCGCTTATGTTTTAAAAGCACTGTTTCAAGCCGTAACAGGCTCTTTGATGAGTGTCGATACAAATACTTGGTTTGAATCCTTTGCGTTAAGTAGCTATTCGGTTATCCCGTTTCACTTCATAGTTGTTGCAGGCACGCTTTTTACCTTATTTTTTGGAGCCAAAAGTATAGAAAAAACAAACAAGATTATGATGCCTCTATTTTTTATCCTATTTTTTATTTTGGCTATTAGAGTTGCTATGTTTGATGGTGCGTTCGAGGGGTATAAATTTATATTCAAAGGCGATTGGGGCAAGCTAAGTGATCCTATGGTGTGGGTGGCGGCGATGGGGCAAGCATTTTTCTCGCTTTCTATTACGGGTTCTGGAATGATAGTTTATGGCGCTTATCTTTCTAAACAAGAGGATGTTGTGGATTCTGCTAAAAAGACGGCTATTTTTGATACTATCGCCGCACTTGTTGCAGCGCTTGTGATGATACCTGCTGTTTTTGCTTACAAAATGGATCCCGCTGCGGGACCTGGATTACTTTTTGTAACACTACCTAAAATTTTACAAGATATGCCTGGAGGGCAAATTTTTGCCATTATCTTATTCACTGCCGTAATCTTCGGGGGCATCAGCTCTTTACAAAATATGTTTGAGGCTGTAGCTGAATCCATAATGCACAAATTCCCTAGCATCAAGCGTGCTCCAATGCTTATAGCTCTTTGTATCATATGTTTTGGAATAGGCGTAAATATGGAGGCCATATCAAGCTGGGGGCCTTGGATGGATTTTGTCTCTATCTATATTATTCCAATCGGAGCGGTTATCGGAGCGGTATCTTGGTTTTGGATAATAAAAAAAGATGAGATTATGGATGAGATAAACATGGGCGCAGCTAGGAAGCAGGGCGATCTTTGGTATAACATAGGTAGATATATTTATGTTCCGATGGCTCTTACACTTTGTATAATTGCGCTTAGTAAGCAAATTTCATTTTAATCAAGGCTTTTTGTGGCGTTAGTCGATCTAATAGATGTAAGTAAAAAATTTGGTCCAAACGAGATATTAAATCAGGTAAATTTTAGCGTAAATGAGCGCGAGATAATCGCTATCATAGGTAAAAACGGAAGCGGAAAAAGCACGCTAATGAAGCTTGTGGCAGGAAGCTATGAGCCTGATGTCGGCAGGCGCGTAGTGCAAAACGGCATAAAGGTTGAGATGCTCGCGCAAAATCCAAATTTCAGCGAAGGCGCAAGCGTAAAAGAGACGCTAAATTTGGAGCTTAAAGAGATATTTGACGCCAGAGACGAGTATGCCGCAGTCCTTGAAAAGCTTGCAAACGATCCAAACGATAAAGAGCTTCACGCTAGACAAGATGAGCTTATCAAATTTATCGAGGCAAAAGACGGCTGGCAGATCGAGCGAAAGATCGAGCAGGTTTTGATCGAATTTAAGTTAAAAGAGTATGAGGATAGGGTGGTTGCTAGCCTTAGCGGTGGCGAAATTCGCCGTGTGGCACTCGGTGCGCTCATACTTAAAAAGCCCGATGTGCTCTTGCTTGATGAACCGACAAACCACCTTGATGTCTATATGGTGCGCTTTCTTGAAGAGATGCTTAAAAGCTCGAAGCAAACTATCGTATTTATAAGCCACGATCGCTATTTTATCGATGCTTTGGCGACCAGAAGCGTTGAAGTTGAGGAGGGCAAGCTTCGTAGTTTTGAGGGCGGATATGCTAACTATCTAGCCAAAAAAGAGGAAATTTTACTCTCTTTGGCCAAATCTCACGAGACCTTGCTAAAACAGCTTAAAAGCGAAGAGGAGTGGTTAAGGCGAGGTGTCAAAGCAAGGCTAAAGCGCAACGAAGGGCGCAAAGAGCGCGTAATGCACATGCGTGAGGAGGCTAAGAAAAATCCGGGCGTCATACGAAGAGTAAGACTTGAGCTTGAGCGAGCGAGTAAAAATTTCAACCAAGCTCACTCGACAAACCGCAAGAAAATGCTGTTTGAGATTAAAAATTTAAGCAAGAGCGTTGGCAGTAAGGTGCTGTTTGAAAAATTTGATACGCGAGTTTTGCAAGGCGAGCGTATCGCCATAGTCGGGCGAAACGGAAGCGGTAAGAGCACCTTGCTAAAAATTTTGCTTGGACTGGAAAAGCAAAGCGGCGGCGAGATAAAGCGCGGTGATGTTAGGATCGGCTACTTTGATCAGGCAAGAAGTGCTCTAAGCGATGAAAAGAGCCTGATCGAAGTCTTTTGCCCAAACGGTGGCGATAGAGTGCAGGTGCGCGGGAAAAATATGCACGTTTACGGCTATCTTAAAAATTTTTTGTTTCCAAAGGAGTTTTTGGATAAGCCTATCGGCGTGCTAAGCGGCGGCGAGAAAAACCGCGTCGCGTTAGCGCTACTTTTTACAGGCGAATATGATGTGCTCGTGCTTGATGAGCCGACAAACGACCTTGATATAGCTACTATAAATATCTTAGAAGACTACTTGCAAAGCTTTGAGGGGGCTATCTTGCTGGTTAGCCACGATAGATATTTTGTGGATAAAATTGCATCTAAACTTTGGGCTTTTGAGGGCACTAAAATCGAAGTGGTGCATCAAGAATACAGCGTCTATCTTGAACTTGAAGACGAGCTTAACGAGCTTGATAAATTTGAAGCGCAGATGAGTGCGGATAGCGAAAATTTAGCCGAAAAACAAAAGAGTAAAAGCAGAAAACTAAGCTATAAAGAAAATCAAATTTTGCAAAATCACCCTGATAAAATCGCTGCTTTAGAAGCTCAAATTTCAAAGCTAAACGAAGGGCTTAGCGATCCAAATGTCTATCAAAAGATAGGACTAACAAAGCTTTATGAAGAGCTTGAAGCGGCTAAAAAAGAGCTTGAAATTTTAGAAGAAGAGTATTTTGAAGTTTTAGAAATTGCTGAAAATTTGGATAGTTAAAAAAGGAGCGCTTAGCTTCGCTCCTAAATTTAAATTAGCAAGAAGGTACGTTGCCACTATCTTTTGCATAGTGGATCACAAAGTCGCAGATGTCAGGTTGAAATTTCTTAAACTGAGGACCTTTTAAGAAGTCTGCTGCGCCTGGATATTTTTGTGAATACTCTTTTATAAGTCCTTCTGCGCCGTTTTCGCAAAGAGCTTTCCACTCGGCTATAGTGTGCTGAGCGGCAAAAGCGTCGCCTTTAATGCCCGTAGCGTCTTTCATAAATTTAAGATATAGCTTTTGTCCGCGCGCATGATCGGCTGAAGCGCTACTTACTGTTAAGCTTAGACCAACTAGGGCGGCAAATGCTATGGATGCAAACTTTGTTAGCATTGAAGCTGATGTTTTTTTGTTTAAGAACATATTTTCTCCTTAAATATATTTTAGTTGTTTATTCTAAGATAAAAACTTAAATTTTTGAGTATGAAATCATATCTTAATATTTGGTAAATAATATGTGACTATATCACATATTAATCAAATAACATAATGATACAATTTTATACTTTCTTAAAATATTAGTGTAATCTAAAATTTTAAAATATAAAAATTTAAAATAAATATTAACTCAAAGGAGCGCTTTATGGACTCAAACAAGATTATTGATGAGGTTCTTGAAGAACTTGAGAAAGAGGGTCATAAGATAAGTCGTCGTGATGCGATGAAACTTATAGCGATGTCCCCTATAGCTGCTGGTGTGTTTGCAAATACGGTAGCCACTACTAATGCCGAAGCTTCTTCTTCTGCAACAGGTAAAATTGTAATAGTTGGAGGTGGATTGTCAGGAATTGCTACAGCCGCAAAGCTTTGCAAAAAGCTAAAGAATCCAGACGTAACTATTATAGAGCCTAATCCTATTTCGGTATCTTATCAGGCTGGACAGACTCTTATTTCCGCAGGTGTTTATAAGAAAGAAGATATTATATATCAGACAAAAGATTATATGCCAAAAGACGCTAAGTGGATACAAAAAGCCGCTAAAAATTTTGATCCGGATAACAACAAAGTAATTTTAGAAGATGGAAGTGAAGTTTTATACGACTATCTTGTTGTGGCTATGGGCGTTACTCTTAACTACGGTGCTATTGAAGGATTGGAAGGTGAGATAACAACCCTAGGCAATAGCGATGTCGTTCGCAAAAAAATAGGTAAAAATGGCGTATATTCTCTTTATTTTGCAGATGGTTCCGTGGATACTTATGAAGGAATCCAAGATATCATAAAACAAGCCAAAGAAATAAAAGGAGGCGAGAAGCTGCAGCTTATATTTACAGACTCTCCTACAGCCATTAAATGCGGTGGCGCTCCTAAAAAAATAATGTATATCGCTCACGATCTAATAAAAAAAGCTGGAGTTAGAGATAAGGTAGAGATGCTATTTTATACGAATAGCGATAAATTATTTAGCGTTCCAGAATATGCCGAGGCTATTGAAAAACAGTATAAAGAGCGTGATTTTAAGTGGGATTTTAAAACAAGGCTTGTTGCCGTTGATACTGAAAATAGAGTTGCAACTCTTGAAAAAACTTGGATGGAAAAGGGTGAGTGGGATAAAGATTTAGAAGAGTATGAGATGATCAAAAAAAGTGAGAGAATCACTAAGAAATTTGATTTCCTACATATAGTACCGCCTCAAAAAGCCCCCGATGCGGTAGGCAAATCTCCACTAGGTTCACCTGCTAGTTGGGTTCCTGCCCATAAAGAGACGCTTCAGCATATAAAATATCCAAATGTATTTGCGATAGGAGATTGCGCTGCCGTTCCTTTAGGAAAGACAGGTGGAAGCGCTAGAAAACAATACCATGTTGTTGTTGATAATTTAATAGCCGTAATGGAGAAAAAAGATAAACTGCCTGCAGCTTATGACGGATACACTGTTTGTCCGTTTATAACAAGCATAGGCACTGTTATGTTTGCGGAATTTGACTGGTCTGGCAAGCCTGCGCCTTCATTCCCGCTTGATCCTACGCAGGAGCGTTGGCTAATGTGGTTACTTAAAGTTTACCTAATGAAACCAATGATATATCACGGAATGCTTCCGGGAAGAATTTAAATAAAGTAAAACATAAAAATATTATTTTAAAAAAGGAGAATACATGCGTTTAAAATTTGTTGGTGCTATTGCACTCGGTGCGGCTTTATTATTAACCGGTTGCGCAACTGGCACATCGACTATGTCATCTTCTGCAGCCGCACAAGCTATAGCGACTAAGCCTACAGAGGCTGTTCAATCTTTAATAAACAAGCATAAGCTTGAAGTAGTTGATTATAAATATATTAGAAGCAAACTAGGTAGCGGTATGAGAGGTGCGACCGAGGCTTTGTTTATAGATGCAAGACCTGACAGGCACTATAACGCTGGAACAATACCTTCTAGTATTCAAATTCACGATACGGACTTTAAAGATCACGTAAAGAGAATAGATGGCACTCCAAAAGATAAAGAGATAATAGTATTTTGCCAAGGCTGGGATTGCGCAAAGAGTCCTAAAGTAGCGGCGATGTTAAAAGAGGCTGGATACAAAAATGTAAAACTGTATCAAGCAGGCTATCCTGAGTGGTCCAAAAAAGACTATATAGAAGTTAGTACGTCTGTCGTTAAAAACGCATTTGATGCCAACGGAGCACTGTTGATAGATGCTAGACCTTATGCTAAATTTATGGCGGAGTCTATACCTGGAGCTATATCTATAAATGACACAGACATCCCTACTCTTATGGGACGTTTTCCAACAGATAAGAATACTCCTGTAATAACATTTTGCCAAGGATATGACTGCAAAAAATCTCATGTAGTGGCTCAAAAACTGGTTTCGCTAGGTTATACAAAAGTTTCTAACTACTCAGCTGGTCTTCCTGCATGGAAGCAAGCCGGGTTAAAGACTACTAAAGGCGGAGAGGAGAAATCCGCTATAGGCGGAGCTGTAACAAAATTAAGTAAACCGTTTATGGGGCCTATTAAAAAAGGACTAGATGAGGGTTCTGTAGACGGCGCTTGGTTTGTGGAAAACTATAAAAAACTTCCGGCCGGCGTAACAATAGTTGACGTAAGAAGAAGCGAAGAGAGAGCTGCTGGATTTGTACCCGGCTCTTTACATATATCTATTGAAGAGAATGATACAAAGGCATTTTTGTCTAAACTTCCTGATACATATGTGATATTCCACTGCTCTGCAGGTGGACGCTCTCTTGAAGCTTATGGAAAAGCTAAAAAGGGAGGCTTTGAAAAAGGCCTATATATCGATGCGGCAGTAAAATGCAAAGGTAAAGAATGTACATTTACTCCAAACGAGCCATTAGATCCAACTGACTGGTAATAAATCTTAGCCGTGCCAAATAGGTGCGGCTAATCTCTTTAAAATTCAAAATTTATATTTCTAAGCTCTTCTATTCCTCTTAAATCTTTTGAACTTAGTTTTACTTGTATCTTTTTTGTATCCGGAAGATTTTTATTTAGTTGAGATAAAATTTCAATCTGTCTATTAACTCTATTTTGCCAAAAATCGCTATTTTGTTCTTTTGGTATTATTTGATTTATAAAAATTCCACCCACATTGATAGAAAATTTTTTAAGAGTCTCGTGAGCCCTTAAAGTCTCATAAAGCGGCAATGCTTCTGGTATCATCACAAGATATATTGATGTTAAATTTATATCTTGTAAAATTTTATTTGCTCTTAAAAATAGGCTTTTTCTCTCTTCTAGCTTTGCTACGGCTTTTTTCCATCTCATTTCTTTGCTTGGGGTAAATGGGTTAAATTCATATTCGGGTTTATTTTTCCAAAATACTTTTGCCGCTTCAGCTACCTCGTCGCGCTTTTTTTGATGCTTCATTAGTCCTTCGGTCCAAGCCGACATTACGCTAGGCATAGCTAAAAGTCTAATTGTATGCCCCGTAGGCGCAGTATCAAAGATTATATGCTCATAATTTTTTCGTTCAACTAAAAGAGAGCAAATTTTTTCTAAAAGCGCAGCTTCTTGGGCTCCCGGAGTCTCTTTTGAAAGCTCTAAATGCTCTTTTATCTTTGGAAACATCTCCGGCTTCGCGTAGCTTTTTAAGGTATCCTCTATGTTTTTAAAATGCTCATTTACTATTTCATCAGGATTAAGCTCAAGAGCGTCTAAATTTGAGCTTACATTTACTATTTTGCTGCTAAGTTTTACATTTAGCGCGTCAGATAGGCTATGAGCCGGATCCGTTGAGATAATTAGTGTTTTTTTACCTAAATTTGCTAGCTTTGAAGCTATGGATGAAGATATGGTGGTTTTTCCTACTCCGCCTTTTCCACCGACAAAGATTATAGGTGTGATAGATTCTAGCAACATCCGAAATGCTCTATCGGGGAGTGTTGCATACCCATTCTTTTATGCCATGCGTGAAATTCTTCTAATAAAAACGGTAAAAGTTCTATAGTATAGAAACTTGCAGGGTTTTGGACGCCAAGGGTTTCAGCAAAAGCCATCAGCATAAAAAAATCATTTTCTTCTTGATAACTCTTTGTTAGCGCGCTTCTATAAGGGGCTTGATAGTATTCATCAAGCCCATCTAAAAAAGATTTTATTTTCTCTATCATTTTTTTATAAATTCTTTTTTGAGGATAGCAAAGCTCTCTAAGCAGACCATGGTAGTAGCGATTAATATAATACAATCAAGGAAGATTAAAAGCCAATTTCCTTTATTGTAAAAACTTACAAGCTGCAATAGTAGTCCCGCTATTGTAACAAAAAGCAAGAATACTAAAGGTATCAGAGTGTATCTTATAGCGCTTTTTTGTCTCATTACCATAACTGTGATAATTAGCAGAGTAAGCCCTGCCATAAGTTGGTTTGTGGTACCAAATAACGGCCATATTATCATACCACCTTTGCCGTCAGCTCCACCAGCTCCAAATGCAAGAAGCAGACATGAGCCTACTGCAAAAAGCGTAGCCACATTTCCATTTTTTAATATATTTAGATTATATACCTCTCCCCACTCTTGAAATATATATCTTTGAAGTCTAACTCCGGTATCCATAGTGGTTCCTGCAAATAGAGCAGCCATAACGGTTAGCATAGTAGCTGAAAGTTCAGGACTCAGCCCTATACCCATACTCATAATTTTTCCTCCTCCGTCTATAAATGCTCCTATTCCGCCCTTGCCAAATGCGCTATATACAGCCTCCCACTCAGATAGGCTAGCAAAACCAGCAGTTACTGCAAGGATGGCGGCGAGTGCTAGTAATCCTTCTCCTATAGCTCCGAAGTATCCTACAAATCTAGCATCAGGTTCGCTCTTTATTTGTTTTGCCGTAGTTCCTGTTGAAACTAAGCCATGAAATCCTGAAATCGCACCACAAGCTATAGTTACAAAAAGTAGAGGGAACATAGATGGAGTTCCGGCAGGTACGTTTGAGTTAAATGCCGGAGCGACTATATCAGGTGATACTATAACAAAAGATACATAAAGAGCTATAAGCCCCACAAATAGCTGAAGACCGTTTATATAATCTCTTGGTTGAAGTAGCATCCATACAGGAAGCATCGAGGCAACTGCCGCATAGATAAACAAAATCACTATCCAGGCTGCATTAGCATCTAGTCCCAAAACCTTACTAGGTAGAGATACAGGCACGCTAGGCCCGATATATATTAGAAAATATAGCGCAATAACACCTATGATGGAGACTAAAGGCAGGCTTAGCTTAAATTTATATATAGCTTGACCTATAAAGAATGCAACAACTAAAGCACCCCATACCGGAACTACCGCTGATGGAGTTTTTATCATCATACCTGCGATTACAACGGCAAATACGGCATTGACCATAAGTAAAAGTAAGAATATAACTACCATCATAAGGCTTCTAGCACGTTTGCTTAGAATTTGACCTGAAATCGTACCTATTGAGTAGCCTTTATTTCTCACGCTTGCCCAAATTGCACTCATATCATGAACTCCTGCGAAGAACACCGTTCCTAGTATAACCCATAAAAATGCAGGCGCCCATCCCCAAATAACTGCAATAGCTGGTCCCACGATAGGTGCAGCACCGGCAACAGAGGTAAAGTGGTGCCCCCATAATACAAATTTATTTGTAGGAACATAATCCACCCCATCTTCAAATTCATTTGATGGAGTTTTGAAATTCGGATCAAGCCTTAGTATCTTTTCGGCTATAAATTTCGAGTAGATAAAAAAGCCAGCCACAAAGGCTGCAAAGCCTATAAACATGAGAATTAAAGAGTTCATACAATCTCCTTTTTGCTTAGAATTTAGAGAGATTATAATTAAAATGATCTTTAAAATTTTATAAAATAGTATTAACTATGTAAAAAGAATATGAAAAATTACTAAAATTACACAATCTTATTATAAATATAATATTTTTATCTAATCTTTAAAAATGTTTTATAATATGGGTTTTTAAGTAAATAAAAATTTAAGAGAGCCGAAGCTCTCTTGAAAGGAGGATGTTATGAAGCTTTTTTGCCAAAAATAGAGAGCAAATTTGAGCCTATTTTTGCTATTAGGCTTGGTTTTTTATTTACGCTTAGCAGGTATTTTGCCACTTCGCTTCTACCAAACATCACGGCAAAAGTGTGAGGCGTAGCTCCCATGCCGTTGTTTGCGTTTATGTCCGCACCCGCTTCAACTAGAGCCTTTACCACATCTAAGTATCCCTTAAATGCAGCTCCCGCAAGGGGAGTTTGCCCTCTGTCGTTTCTTTCATCTACCAGTGCGCCGTTTGCTATTAGCATTTTTACGGTATTTATGGAGTTATTGTAGCTTGCAAGCATTAAGAGCGTATCGCCTTTAGCGGATTTTAAATTCACACTAAGTCCCGCTTTTATCATCTTTTCAAGCTCGCTTGCTTCGTCTTTTCTTGCAAAATCAAGCGCCATGAGGCAAAGTTCGTTATACCTTGCCTCTTCTTCTTTGCTAATCTCTAAATTTCTATCACTCATAACTTATTTCTTAAGTGCAGCTTTAACGCCTGCTGCATAAGCCGGTGAAATTTTCTCAAAATGTCCAAGAGCGCGCTCAACTATGAAGTCGCTTACTCCGCACATACTCTCTGCTATATTGTTAAATAGCTGAGATTTTTGGCAGTCGTTCATTAGGTTAAACAGATCTCTTGGTTGGCTGTAGTAATCGCTATCTTCTGCTCTATGATCGTGTCTTTGCATTACTCCTTCAAGAGCGATGTCAGGCTCTAGGAAGTCTTTGTTTTCTTTAGCACCGCCAAAGCTGTTTGGCTCATAGTAAGCCTTGTCTTCTATCTCATACATGCCGTTATTCATAGCGCCGCCAACTGTGTAAGTGCCTATCTCGTTTATAGGTTGATTAACTTTAAGCTGTGCGTAGTGAGTTCCGATTCTGTATCTTTGAGCGTCAGGATAGCTGAAAATTCTAGCTTGAAGCATCTTATCAGGGCTAAAGCTGATGCCAGGAACTATGTTTGATGGGCTAAATGCCGCTTGCTCAACTTCATTGAAGTAGTTTTTAGGGTTTTCATTCAGAGTCATAACGCCTACTTCAATCAGTGGAAAATCTTTATGAGACCATGTTTTTGTTAAATCAAACGGGCTAAAAGGTAGCTTTTTAGCTTGCTCGTCAGTCATTATTTGGATCTTGAAATCCCAGCTTGGGAAATTGCCTTTTTCTATATTTTCGTATAGATCTCTTTGGTGGCTCTCTCTGTCGTTTGCAACGATATCAGCCGCTTCTTTGTTAGTTAAATTTTTAATTCCTTGGCGTGATTTGAAGTGGAATTTCACCCAAAATCTCTCGCCGTCTTTGTTGATTAGGCTATAAGTATGGCTTCCAAATCCGTGCATAGTTCTGTAGCTTGCAGGAATTCCTCTATCACTCATTAGGATCGTTACTTGGTGAAGTGTTTCAGGGCTTAAGCTCCAAAAATCCCATGCCGCTTCATTTGATCGTAGGTGTGTGCGAGGATCTCTCTTTTGAGTGTGGATGAAATCAGGGAATTTGTAAGCATCTCTTAAGAAAAATACAGGAGTGTTGTTTCCTACTAAGTCCCAGTTGCCTTCTTTTGTATAAAATTTGATAGCAAATCCTCTTACGTCACGCTCCGCATCTGCAGCTCCCGCTTCGCCTGCAACTGTTGAAAAGCGTAAAAATAGCTTTGTTTTCTCGCCTTTTTGAAGAACTTTAGCCTTTGTATATTTAGATATGTCGTTAGTTATCTCAAGTACGCCGTATGCGCCGCTACCTTTAGCGTGAACCGTTCTTTCAGGGATTCTCTCTCTGTTTTGGTGAGCAAGTTTTTCGATTAGTTGATAATCTTGCATCATAACGCCGCCACGAGCACCTGCCGTTAGCGAGTTTTGGTTGTCGGCGATTGGATTGCCTGAAGTGGTTGTTAGTTGTCTCATAATTTTTTCCTTTTAATAAAATTTATTATTTCGGAATTATACTTATTTAAAATAAAATATTTCTTAAATAATAAAAAATATTGATTAGAATTTTAAAAATTTCAAATTTTACAAATCTCAGGATTGAAATTTAAAGCCGCTAAATTTAATTTATATCCTAAAACAGAGCCTAAAAGCATGGAGGCTGCCAAGCTTGCCATGAATATCACTTTCTTTCACTGGGGTGTGGGCGCTTGGGCTACTTATGCCATCGTCGCGCTTATACTTGCCTTTTTTGCGTATAGACACAACCTTCCTCTTACTCTTAGATCGGCGTTTTATCCGCTTATAGGCGAGAGAATTTACGGCAAGATCGGAGATGTGATAGACGTTTTTGCAGTGGTTGCGACACTTTTTGGAGTGGCTACCTCTCTTGGATATGGAGTCGTGCAGGTAAATGCAGGGCTTACTCACGTGTTTGGCGCTCCTAGTATGCATATAACTTTGCTTGTAGTGTTATGTCTGCTAGCTACCGTTTCAGCCGCAAGCGGAGTGGATAAGGGCATAAAAATTCTTTCAAATTCAAACATCATCATGGCTATTATATTTATGCTTTTTATATTGTTTTTAGGAAATACCACCGATCTTCTTCAAAGGCTCGTGCAAAATAGCGGTAACTACGTATCCACGCTTATCTCAAATACCTTTAACCTCTACGCGTATCAAAAAGCAAACAGCTCTTGGCTTGGCGGTTGGACGCTTCTTTACTGGGCATGGTGGCTCTCTTGGTCGCCTTTTGTAGGGCTTTTTATCGCTAGGATTTCAAAGGGTAGAACAATAAGAGAGTTTGTCGTAGGAGCACTTTTGGTGCCTACGGGATTTACCTTTATGTGGATGACTTTCTTTGGAAACAGCGCTATAACTCTTGTTCAAAACGGATTTAGCGAGCTTGCCGAAGCTGCAAATTCAAACACCGCATCGGCTCTTTTTATGTTTTTGGATAGCTTTAAATTTTCAAGTCTGCTTGGCACTATAGCCGTGATTATGATCGCGATATTTTTCATTACTTCGGCTGACTCTGCGGCGATGATTATGAATATGCTTTGCTCAAACGGCAAGGACAAAACTCCTCTTTGGCAGAAAATTTTCTGGGGAGCGGCGATTGGCGTTGTATCTTGCTTTCTTATGCTTGGTGGCGGACTAGCCTCGCTTCAAGCTATGACGATAGCTTCCGCACTTCCTTTTACTATTGCGCTTTTAGTAGCTATTTACGGGCTTTTTCAGGCTCTTAGAGTAGATCTCATAAAAAAACAAAGTAGAAATTTAGCCAACATGCCCGTTTCTGAGATGTCTAAAACTTGGCAAGAGAGGTTAAAAACGATCATATCGCTACCAAATAAGAAAAACGCGGACAAATTTATAAGCGAGGTTATCAAAAAGGTCTTTGATGAGGTGAGGGCTGAATTTGAGAAAAACGGCTTGCAGGCTAAAATTTCAAAGGACGAAAAGCGAAATTTTATAAATTTGATCGTAGGGCTTGGCGATGAGATGGACTTTAGCTACGGAGTAAAGCTAGTTAGAATGGAAAGCCCTGATTACACCAGAGCTCTTGAAGGAGATGATTTGTATTACAGAGCCGAAGTGTTTTTAAAAGAGGGCGGACAAGACTATGATATACTCGGCTGGAGCGAGGCTACTATCATAAACGACATCGTTGAGCAGTACCGCAAACACATGCAATTTTTGCATACGATTAGGGGCGTGTAGGCTTAAATTTAAGTAAATTTTTATATAATCACCCTTTTTTTGAAGGATGATTTATGAAAAGAGGATCTTGGAGTTCAAGACTTACTTATATACTTGCTATTGCGGGCGCTACGGTCGGTTTTGGCGCGACTTGGCGGTTTCCTTATCTGGTCGGTCAAAACGGAGGCGGGGCGTATGTGCTTACCTTTTGTATAGCTATGATCGTCATAGGAATTCCGATGATCTTAGTTGAAAACGCTATCGGAAGGCGCCTTAAAGTAAATGTCATAGACTCTTTTAGCGGTGTTGCAAACGGTAAAAAGATAGCCAAAATTTGGCGAGTGGCAGGCTATATGAGCTTGGCGGGAGCCTTTGGGATAATGGCTTATTATATGGTTATAGGCGGCTGGGTTCTAAATTATATAGCGCAAATTTTATTTGGGTCGCTTGATCTTGCAAGAGTTGTTGATTTTGCCACGACAAGTGCGTTTTATGAGCAAAATATCGTAAATAATCCTTTTGCAGTCGGCTTTGCTACCTTGGTTTTTGTTATGGTAAATTACATCATCTTAACTCAAGGCGCGGTTGAAGGGATCGAAAAGGCGGCTAAGTATCTCATGCCGATACTCTTTTTGCTTATGATTACAATGGTGGTTAAAAACATAACTCTTGAAGGGGCTATGGAAGGGATTAAATTTTATCTCACGCCTGATTTTTCAAAGATCAGTATGAAGCTTTTTGTAGATGTTCTTGGGCAGGTGTTTTTCGCGCTTTCGCTTGGATTTGGTGTGATGATAACGCTTTCTAGTTTTGTTAAAAAGGACGAAGCGCTGGTTAAAATTTCGGTCATAACGGGAATTTTAAACACCGTTATAGCCGTGCTTGCGGGCTTTATGATATTTCCTTCGCTTTTTAGCTTCGGAGTAACGCCTGATAGCGGGCCAAGCCTTGTGTTTAAAAGCCTTCCGATAGTATTTTCGCACATGCCGTTTGGAGGCGTTTTTGCGGTTACGTTTTTTACATTGCTTATGATAGCGGCTCTTACTACTTCGCTTCCTATTTATGAAGTTCTTATAACTACACTTCAAGAAAAGATGAAAATAGATCGCAAAAAAGCGATTTTGATAGTGCTATCGGCTATTTTTGTGCTCGGAAATTTACCTTCTTTAATGGCTACGAATTTGCTAAGTGAAGTAAAAATTTTCGGTAAAAATATCTTTGACGCTTATGACGCCATAAGTGCGACGATATTTTTCGTGCTTACGTCTTTACTTTGTGCGATATTTGTCGGCTGGGTTTTAAGGGATGAGGCGAAGGCTGAAATTTTACAAGGAAGCGAAAATCACAAAAAGATAATCAACTTATGGTTTTTGTATGTAAAATATATAATTCCGTTTGTGATTTTGATCGTTTTTGCAAGCAGCTTTTACGACAATTTTTTGAAATGATTTACTAAATTTTGATAGTATTTTGCAAAATTTATAATTTATAATAAGGAAATAGATGTTTAATCTTTTAATAACTATATTTTTTATATACACTTTAGTTAAAATTTATCTGGCGTTTTTGCAGATAAATTTTATAGCTAAAGAGAGTAAGGCTAAAGCCGTCGTGCTTAGCGAGGAAGAGTATAAAAGTGCGGCTAAAATAGCTATCGCAAACCAAAAATTTCAGATAGCAAGCCTTGTTTATCATTTGGGTATATTTATGATCTGGGCGTTTTGGGGGCTTAAATTTTTAGCAGATATCACGCTTAAAGGTGGCTCTGTAAGCGAAAATATCATCTTTGTGATGAGCTTTATAATCATATCCTCTATTCTTGAGTTGCCGTTTGGCGTATATGAAACCTTTGTCAAGGATAAAAAGCACGGATTTTCAAACACGACTCCAAAAATTTTTATAATGGATACTTTAAAAGCTCTTGCCTTAACTCTTGTTTTCGGCTCGCTTTTTGTCTGGCTTATCTTGCTTTGTATCGATTTTTTGGGCGAGCTTTGGTGGTTATGGGCTTTTTCTCTTAGCTTTGTGATAGTTTTAATGATAAATTTGATCTATCCGACTATAATCGCGCCTCTTTTTAACAAGATGCAACCTCTTGAAGAAGGTGAGCTTAAAAGCTCTATAGAAGGACTGCTTGATAGTTGCGGATTTAAAAGTAGCGGTGTATTTAGTATGGACGCAAGCAAGCGAGATAACAGGCTAAATGCTTACTTTGGCGGACTTGGAGCGACAAAGCGCGTGGTGCTTTTTGACACGCTTATAAAAAAGCTTAGCCTAGATGAGATAATCGCCGTTTTGGGTCATGAACTAGGACACTTTAAGCATAAGGATCTATTTAAGATGATAGCTCTTAGTGCCGTGATGCTGCTTGCGATGTTTGCGCTGTTTGGAAATATCCCTGCGTCTGCATATAACGCGCTTGGGCTTGAGAAAGAGGGCGGAGCGATAATCGTATTTATACTTCTTTTCTCGCCGATTTTTAGCTTCGTTTTTAGCCCGGTTATCTCGGCAGTAAGCAGAAAGAACGAGTTTGGCGCGGATAAATTCGGTGCAAGCGTAAAGAGTAAAGATGACATGATAAGTGCGCTTAAGAAGCTGGCTAGTGAAAATAGGGCGTTTCCTAAAGCGCATCCTGCTTATGCTTTTATCTATCACTCGCATCCTAGCCTTTATGAGCGTATAAATGAGCTAAAAAATGAGAATAGATGAGGCGCTAAAAGAGGCGAGCGCTCAAATTTCATCTTTATGTGATAATCCCGCAAGAGTTGCTAAAATCCTGCTTATGCATCATCTTGGTGTGAGCATAGAGTGGGTGTTTTTAAATTTAAGCAAAGAGCTTCAGGATAAGGATGAGTATTTTGCCCTTATTGATAGGTTTGCCTCTTGCGAGCCGCTTGAGTATATAACGGGCAAAGCAGGCTTTTACGGACTTGAATTTTTAGTTGAAAATGGAGTTTTAATCCCTCGTCCCGAGACTGAAATCTTGGTTGAAAAATCGCTTGAAATTTTACGCGAATTTAACGCTCCAAAAGTTTGCGAGATAGGCGTTGGAAGCGGGATTGTAAGTGTATGCTTGGCACTTAATTCAAACGCCTTGATAACGGCGACCGATATAAACGAAAAAGCTTTAAAGCTAGCGCATAAAAATGCCGTTAAATTCGGTGTAGAAAAGCGCATAAATTTTATTCATTGCGCCTATATGGACGAGGCTTGTGGCGAATTTGATCTAGTCGTTTCAAATCCGCCTTATATAGCAGACGGCTATAAGCTTAGCAAATTCGTGCTAAATGAGCCGCATGAGGCGCTATTTGGCGGTAAAAACGGCGATGAAATTTTAAAAAACATCATCTTGCAAGCAAGAAACCGTAATATAAAAAATCTCGTTTGCGAGATGGGTTACGATCAAAAAGAAAGTATGGCAAAAGCCCTTGAGATAAACCGATTTGAGGCTAAATTTTATAAGGATTTGGCGGGTTTTGACAGGGGATTTGTCGCCAAATTTAAATATCAAATTTAAAGGAAAAATATGAAAGGTTTATATCTTTTGCTTTTAGCGGCTCTAATCGGCATAGAAATCTCAATAGGAGCTTTTATCGCGCCTACACTTTTTTATCCGCAGAGTATCATAGGAGATGGCGTTTTGACACATTTTCAAAGCGGACTTTTGATGACAAATATATTTGTAAAATTTAACTACGTTTTAATCGCGGTTGCGATTTTGGCACTTGTTTACGAGCTTTTTATGCTTAGAAGCGACGTTAAGTTTGCTCTAAAATTCAGCTCTTTTATGCTCGCGCTTATAAATTTTGCTCTAGCTACATCTTTTGTCTTTTATTTTACCCCTTACGTGCTAAACGCGCAGGCTTTGGGTGAAGCAGGAACCACGACGCCTGAGTTTTTTCAGATGCATAAGGCAAGCGAGCTTGTGATGAAAGTGATGATGGTTGCTCAGCTTTTGCTCTTTTTTATCAAATTTCCACGTGCAAAAGAGGCTTAAGGCAAATTTATGCAAGAAAAGCCCGATATCCAAGAGGTGACCGATTTTTTGATCGACTACGCGGCAAAGATGCTAAGCATAGGCACTTACACGGCTCGCATAGATCGCTGCGTAAGCAGGATAGCGCGCGCTTACGGATACGACGTGAGCCTTACTATCTTTGTAAAGCACTTTACTATAAGCGTGATGGATCCAAATGATAATTCTATCCGCCGAACATACGTAAAATCAAGTGCTACAATGCCTATCAGCTTTAACCTCATATCCGAGCTGAGCGCTCTTAGCTGGCAAATTTATGACGAGCAAATTTCGCTTAAAAGAGCAAGAAGCTTTTTTAATGAGATCATAAGCCACACTAAGCGAAATTTCGGCGTATCACTTATCTTGATGAGTTTTGCAAATTCGGCTTTTTGCAAGCTCTTTGGTGGAGATATAGGCTCGATGGCAAGTGTTTTTGTGGCTACTTTTATCGGATTTTATCTAAGACATCTGTTTAGTAAATTTGGCATAAATTTAAAAATTCAATACATAATAGTCTCTTTTATCTCGTCTTTTATCGCTTATCTTGGAGTTTATCTTGGAGTTTCAAATACGCCTGACGTGGCGATTGGATCGAGCATTTTGTTTTTGATGCCGGGCGTTTTGCTTATAAATTCGGTATTTGACATACTTAACGAAAACACGCTCGTTGGCATTAGTAGAGGGCTAAACACCGGACTTTTGATAATCTGTATCGCAATAGGCGTTTATATGACGATTGCCATTTCAAATATAGAGCTTTTAAATGTTTGATCTCATTTTTTTAACTCTTACGGATGCGTTCTTTGCGGCGATTGCAGGGCTTGGCTTTGCTTATGCGAGTTCTCCTCCGAAACGCACTTTGATATACTCCGCAGCACTCGCCGCACTTGCTCATGCAAGTAGGTTTATGATGCTAAAGAGCGAAATTTTTTCTATCTCGATCGCTACTCTTTTTGCCTCTTTTTTGGTTGGAATTTTAGGGATATTTTTTGCACGCAAATTAAAAGTGCCTGCCGAGATCATAGCTTTTCCAGCGCTTTTGCCGATGGTGCCGGGAATTTACGCTTACAAGAGTATTTTGGCTCTATTTTCTTTTACTAATAGCAGTGAAGTTTCTCAAAAGATCACTTATTTAATGCTCTTTTTTGATAATGCGTTAACCACCGTTGCGGTTTCTCTTGCGCTTGGAGTGGGCGTTTCTGTGACGCTTTTGATCTTTTATGAGCAATCTTTAATGGTAACGCGTGGCGCAAGGTGTGATCTAAAAATTAAAAAAAATACTTAGTATAAATATTAATTTGAAATTTATTATCTGTTAATATAATTATATAAATTTTAAGCTCAAGGGGATGAAAATGCAAGGTAAAATTTTAGATGTCGGAGTTATATCTGCAAAAGATGGTGCTAGATATCGATTTGATGTCGAAGATGTTAAGAATTTAAACAACAAACCTATTGATTCTTTAATAAGCGCAGAAGTTGATTTTGAAATAGTTGACGGTTTGGCAAAAGAGATATATATCACAAAAACTCAATTTAGTCTTGATATATTAAAGCAAGATGATATAAAATCAATAAAATTAAAGGTTTATATAAGCATAGCTGCGGGCATCTTATCCTCAGTTCCTACAATAGGTTTTATGTTTAGTATTGTTTCTATAGTAGCTATGGTTTTTGCTTTGATTTCTATCAAAAAAGTTACAGGAAGCAATACAATACTTAAAAATTATATTTTGATGAGTGTATGTTTGTTGGCGGGTTATATGATTGTTATTTTTGCTATTATTCCTGCTATAGCTTTTGGAGTTAATGGAAGCAGTATAGGATTTATACCGATAGCTATTGGCTTAGTTTTATTTGTATATGGCTTTATAGTGGGAATTAAATACTATAAAGAGCTTACTAAACTAAGCGGAGATCCGTTTTTTATATATAGTTTTTGGCTCTTGGTTGCAGGATATTTAACTTTGGTCTTTGGCATAGGATATTTGTTTATTTTGGCTTCTTTCGTGCTCCAACTGATAGCATGGGTAAGATTAAAAGAGCTTAAATCTTATTAATTTTTTTATGGTTTAAAATTAAGTTCTATTATTTATGAAGACTATTAAATATCTAGAATTTTCTAAAGGCAATACATGAAATTTAGAATTTACTACGAAGATACGGACGCTGCCGGCATAGTCTATCACGCTAACTATATCAAATTTTGCGAAAGAGCAAGGAGCGAGGCGTTTTTTAACTCTGATTTAGAGCCGTTTAGTAAGGATGGCTATTTCGTAGTAAGTGAAATTCACGCCAAATTTAAAAAACCCGCAACACTTGGTGATATGATTGAGGTTAGAAGCAAAGCCGTGCAGGTTAAAAAAGTCTCTATTGTTATTAATCAGCAAATTTATAAGGTCG
Organism: Campylobacter sp. RM16189; assembly: GCF_012978815.1. NCBI lineage: Bacteria > Pseudomonadati > Campylobacterota > Epsilonproteobacteria > Campylobacterales > Campylobacteraceae > Campylobacter > Campylobacter sp. RM16189. The sequence goes on from NZ_LIWR01000002.1 coordinate 149,045, forward strand.
GAAATTTAAAGAGCAAGTGCGAGCCTGAACTGCTCTTTGAAGCCGATGTGACGGTAGTTTTTATGAACAAAAAAGGCATGGCGAAGATGAGTGAGCAGATGCTTGAGTTTATCTCGTCGCGTCTGCTTGAATAAAGCTTGATTCGCCTGCTTTTAAAATTTTTGTATTGTAAATCACCTGCGAATTTTTCACTCGCTCGCTAAATAGCTTTTGTGCGTTTTGATTTAAGTAGGCGGTATAGATATAGTCCATGCCTACGCTTGTGGAGTAGCCGACCCAGTTAAAGTTGATATCTTGTCCTAAAATTTTATTATTTGAATCAAGGCTACTATCTACGGCGGAGAGAGAATTTGCTATATAAATTAATTCTCTATCCTGCGGTTGGGTTAGTTTAAATATGCTTGGAGTATAGTTTATCTGCGTGCTTAATAGATTGGTTGCATTTATATCATATACTCTAAGTTGCGAGCTTAATAGCGATGTTTTTAAAATAGGAATATTTAAAAATATTGAAGCTTCGTTTATCTTGCTGTTTCTATCTACGAAATTTTTAAGATCAGTTTGATTTCCTATTTCGTTTTGATATACAAGACCTCCGCTAAGCTCTTCTGAGTATCTGTTTAATGTGCTTCCTAATAGGCTGCCGTCGGAAAATGCAGCATTTTTGCCATTTGAAAAATCCAAAAGTCTTGCAATCTGTTCTTTGTAATCAATTCCGCCAAATATCAAATTTGCTTTTAAAATAGGCAGAGTTGAAGAGTGGAGTGTAGGTATATAAGCGAGCATAGAATCTTCTAACAGATTATTTAGATGCGCTACTCCAACTTGAGTAAATGGAGTTATCAGATAGCTTATGTTTTCAGCTTTGGCTCTTGTTAAGGCATCGCTTATACTATCCGTAGATTCGTTACCGATGTTGTAAAATTTAATATCTATATTCGCATTTTGTCTTATCATGTATGCGATAGCAGAATTTGATACTACTGCGGCGTAGCTTTTGATACTATCTTGGGGTATTATAATAGCGATTTTAAACTCCGCATTAGTGCTTGGTATAAATACTTTCTCTGTTGATATCTCTCCTTTGATAGTTCTAAAAGCTTGAATAACTTCTGCATTGTCACTTCTTTCATATCTTGCCAAAAAACTATGCAAAAGACCGTCTTTAACTAAATTTAAAAGACAGGTATCGTCGCATTTAAATGGTTCTAAATTTATGTAAATTTCATACGCAGGCGGAATATCTGAAAGCTTATCACTCTTAGCAAAAAGTGAAATTTGTATAATTAAAAAAACTAAAAGAATTTTTCTCATAACAACCCTTTGATTTTATTTAAATCATCTATTAAGGCCTGCTCTTTGCTTGGATTTTTTAGCACCCATGCTGGCGAATAAGTGGCCATAAGATAGGAATTTTTAAATCTTAAAACATTTCCTCTGATGGATTCAAAGCTATTTGTTCGCTCCAAATTATTGATTAAATTTAAAAATACGTTTTCGCCAAGAGCGACTATAATCTTTGGTGAAATTATATCTATTTGAGACATTAAATATGGCTTACAAAGTTCGTAGCTAAGATTTATGGCTAAGTTGTTTCGGTGAATTTTACACTTTATTATGCTTGTCATGTAAAATTCATGCTTGTTAAGGCCTAAAATTTCATATATTACCTTGCAAAATTTCTCCCCGATAGATCCTTCTAAAAACCTTCCGCTGATATCCTCGCTAACGCTTGGCGCATCACTTATAAACATTATCTTGGAATCCAATCTTCCACTTCCCACTAAAGCGTTATTTCTGCTCTTGCAAAGCTCGCATAAGTTACAGTTTTTAATCTGCTCTTCAAGCTCTTTTATATCGTTTGAAACATTATTTTTTATATGTAATCCAAAAGATGGATTTATATATCTATACCCAAATGCCTTTAAGTAGTGAAGTTGTCTTAAAATTTCAATTTCGTTTGCATAAATCATTAAAAAATATTATCAAATTGCCAGTTAAAACTAAATAAAATTTTTAAAAGCCTATTTTAGAAAATTTTTATTTTGATTATCTCTTATGAGCTTTATAAATTTTATTCAATGGATTTTAAGTAATTTGTTGTTAAAATCACGACTTTATCATAAAATTTAATAAAAGGAAAAAGTTATGAAAAGGACTTATCAGCCTCATAAAACGCCTAAAAAACGCACTCATGGTTTTCGCCAAAGAATGAAAACAAAGAATGGACGTAAGATTATAAACGCAAGACGTGCAAAAGGTAGAAGAATATTGGCGGCTTAAGTAAATTTGGTTCCATAAGCGAATCAAAGGAATTTTTGACGGTTTATAAAGAGGCGAACAAGTGGTATTGCGATTGTTGTACCATATTTTATAAACCTTCAAACGAGCCCAAACTAGCTATAGTGGCTAGCAAAAAAGTTGGTAAAGCTGTGGTTCGTAATCGTTGTAAAAGGCTATTGCGAGCAGTTTTTAATCAAATTCATAATGAGCTTGAAGACGGTGTTTATGTGGTTATTGTTAAGGCGGGACTTGAGCAGATCCCTTATTTAAAGATTCAGAAAAATATATCTTGGGCTTTAAAAAAGCTTGGATGCTTAAAGCAATAAAAATAACGATGAGAGAGGCAATGATATCTTTAATCAAATTTTATCAGCGTTATATTTCTAAATTTACCCCAAAGTCATGTCGATACTATCCCACATGCTCCGAATATGCCATCTGGCAGTTTCAAAACAATAAATTTTTTTTAGCTTTTTTAGCTACTATTATTAGAATTCTTCGTTGCAATCAGCTATTTAAAGGTGGTATAGATTACCCTGTTATTTATAAAAAATTTAGCTCTTTTTCAATTTTTTACCAAAACGTTAGACCTAATATAAATTTTTGGTTTATCCCATATAAAGAGAATAAATTTTATGTTATAAAAGTCTTAGATTCGTTAAAGGAAAAATAGTGTTAGATAAACTATCTGTTCAAAAGAGAGTTATTTTGGCTACGGTCATCTCTTTTATTTTTTTTATAGTATATGATTATTTTTTTATCCCTAAAAATTTGCCAATAGATCAAAATAGAACAGTGAGTGTTCAAGAAACACAAGCCAAACAAGCACCTGCTACAACTTCAAATTCTACTGCTTCTGTGCCTGATATTAGCGAAAGTCAAACCAAAACAATAGCTACTATCAAAGGCGCTTATTTTGAAGCGCAAATTGATAATTTAGGCAGAATTTCAAAATTTTATTTAAATGAAGATAAATATAAAAATGAAGATGGAAGCAGGATAGAGCTAACTTCTAAAACCCTTCTTCCGCTTGAAATTAGATTTAGCGATACAAATTTAAATGAGCAGGCGTTTAAAACAGACTATGTAAGCAATCTTAGTCAGATAGACGTTACGAACTCAAAGCAAACTTTGGTTTTAGCTCAAAATTTAAATGGATCCAAAGTAGTTAAGAACATTACTTTCTATCCTAGCGGTAACTATGATTTGGAGGTTTTGGTTAGCAACGGAGAATACTTTATAACTCCTGGATTTAGACCAAGTGTGGTTGTGGATAATTATACTGTTCATGGAGCACTTATACGTCATGCGGATGAGAAGTTAACTATACTAGAAGATGGTGACTTGGAGGGTACTGAAAAATTTGATGATGTGAATATAGCGGCCGATAGCGATAGATACTATACTACTTTATTTTATTCTTTCGATAAGCCTTTAAATGTAGTGATGTCTAAAGATACCGCCGATAATGCTATAGTTTTTATTAAAAATACAGGAGATTTTAAGACTAGTGGATATATAGGTGCTAAAGATCATAAGACATTGGAGTCTATAGACGCCAGATTAACAGATGTCATAGAGTATGGATGGTTTACATTTATAGCTAAGCCTATGTTTGGGTTTTTAAATTTACTTTATGGATATATAGGCAACTGGGGTTGGGCGATAGTAGTGCTTACATTGATTATAAGACTTGTGCTATTCCCTCTTACATACAAGGGAATGCTATCTATGAATAAGCTTAAAGAGCTTTCTCCAAAAATTAAGGAGCTTCAGACTAAGTATAAAGGAGATCCGCAAAAGCTAAACGCTCATATGATGGAGCTTTATAAAAAACACGGTGCGAATCCTATGGGAGGTTGCTTGCCTATAATTATGCAGATTCCGATATTTTTCGCAATTTATAGGGTTTTATTAAACGCTATAGAGCTAAAAGCTGCTCCATGGATACTTTGGATACAAGATTTAGCTGTTATGGATCCATATTTTGTTCTACCTATACTTATGGGTCTTACGATGTTTTTACAGCAAAAGCTTACGCCTACGACATTTACAGATCCTATGCAAGAGAAGATTATGAAATTCCTGCCTTTGATTTTTACATTCTTCTTTGTGACATTCCCTGCGGGACTTACTCTTTATTGGTTCGTAAATAACGTTTGTTCGGTTATTCAACAAATTTTTGTAAACAAGCTCTTTGAAAAACACAAAAAAGTGGAGGTAAAAGCATAATGCGTATAGAGGCTAATAATCTACAAGAGGCCTTTCAGAAGGCTGCCACCGAGCTTAATTGCTCTGTTACTGAGCTTGATATTAAGATTATTCAAAATCCAAGCTCTGGATTTTTGGGTTTTTTCAAAAAAACGGCAATAATAGAGGCTTATAGAGAAAATAAAGAGAGAAAAGATAAAGAGGGTTCAAAAAACAGCTCCAAATTTGGAAAAAAGCATAAAAAAGATAGAGTCGAGAATAAAGAACATAGCTCTGAAAATTGCAGTGAGCATGTTGAAAATAAAAAAGATAGTAAAAATTCTCAAAAATCCGAAAGATCAAACGATAAAAAACGCAATAGAAACAAAAAAAGAAATCATGAAAACAGGGATGAAAAACAGGACTTAAACGGAAATTCTGCAAAGTCGGAGAGAAAAGACGAGCTTTCAAAAACTACATCGGCCAATATCTCTGATAATGCATTTAAATTTGATGAAGCTGAACAAGCTCATTTATATATAGAGCCTAGTCAAGAAGTCGAGCAAAAGCCAAAAGCAAATAAGGAGAGTTGCAAAAATATTCTTGATAATTCGATCATTGATACCTTTAATAAAAGCGACTTTGATGATAAAGAGGATAAAACTAGCGAAAATAAAGCAAAAGAGCAAAAACCAAGAGCCGATATAGAGAAAGTTTTGCCTGAGATAAGAGAGAATCTGACAAATCTTTTCAATGCTAGCTGCTTTAAAATAGACAGGATAGAGGTTGGTAAATTTAATGACGAGACTATATTAATAGAGCTTGACGGCGAGGATGCAGCGCTTCTTATAGGTAAAGAAGGATACAGATATAAGGCGATTTCATACCTTATATACAATTGGATAGGTTCTAAGTATAATATTTCGGTTCGTCTTGAAATAGCTGAATTTTTGAAAAATCAAGAGGCGGCTATGGATGAATATTTAAAAGGCATAATAGAGAGAGTTAACTCATCTAAAAAAGCCAAAACTAAGCCACTTGATGGAATTTTAGTCAAAATCGCACTAGAAAAACTACGCGAGCAATTTCCAGATAAATATGTAGGTATAAAAAGCGATGGAGATAAGCAATTCGTAGTAGTTAATGATTTTGTAAAAAAGCATGAATGATACAATCGCAGCCATCGCCACAGCTCACGGAGTTGGCTCTATATGCATAGTTAGGCTAAGCGGCGAAAATGCCCTTAGTCTAGCTCTTAAACTTACCAAACTTCAAACGTTAAAACCAAGATTTGCAACTTTAGCTAAAATTTACTCAGACGATGAATTTATAGACGAAGGCATAATTTTATACTTTAAAGCGCCTGCTAGCTTTACCGGAGAAGATGTGGTTGAGTTTCAGACTCACGGCGGATTTATGGTGGCAAATTTGATCCTTTCTAAGCTCATAAATTTAGGAGCTAGACTTGCGCAGCCCGGTGAATTTAGCAAGCGTGCGTTTTTAAACGGCAAGATGGACTTAAGCAAGGCTGAAAGCATACAAAATTTAATCAATGCAAGAAGCGAAAGTGCCGCTAAAATCATAGCTAGAGCTATGAGGGGCGATCTTGGCAAATTTGTAGATGAGATTAGAGGCGAGCTTGTTAAGACGCTTGCCTTTGTCGAGACTAGCATTGATTATGCTGATGATGATCTGCCTGAAAATTTGATGAGCGATATCAAAAACATGCTTATGTTAAATCACCAAAAGCTTGATAAAATCGTATCTATAAGCAAAAGTCGCAAAGGGCTTATCGAAGGCTTTAAGGTGGCGATAGTGGGCAAGCCAAATGTCGGTAAAAGCTCGATTTTAAACTCTCTTTTAAATTACGAACGAGCGATCATCAGCGATGAGGCTGGCACTACTCGCGACCGCATAGAAGAAAGCCTAAATATAGGTACTCATTTGGTTTGCATTATAGATACCGCAGGCATTAGAAAAAATGCAGGCAAGATCGAGCAGATCGGTATAACGCACTCTTTAAAGGCTATTGAAGAAGCCGATATAGTTTTAGCCGTGTTTGATGCATCAAATAAAGCTGATGAGCAGGATTTTGAGATACTAAATTTGCTTAGAGAGTCTCAAAAAAAGATATTTTACATACTTAACAAATGTGATTTAGAGCTTAAATTTCAAACTTCAAAGCTTAGCGATCCTCTTAAAATTTCGGCAAAAAATAGTGCTGAAGAGATAGTTAAAAGGCTTGAAATATATCTTGACAGCCAAGAGGTAAATGAAATTTTGCTTAATTCAAAACGTCAAATTCAATGCTGCAAAAACACAAGCGAGGCGATCAAAAGAGCTTTAAATTTGTTCAGTGAAAGCGAGCTTGAGCTGTTTGCTTATGAGATAAACTCGGCGATCGCGTCTATCTCGTCCATCACAAAGCCGTTTGAGAGAGCCGAGATACTTGATGAGATGTTTAGCAATTTTTGCCTCGGGAAATAAAATTAAAAAGCTTGCACCAAGGCCAGAACAAAAACTGCTTTTTGAGTCATATTTGTGAAATGATTCAAGATAAATTTGTGAAAAATACGCAAGTTTTAAAACTTGATATAAGATACGACAAAGCTCTATTTTTCTTTGCTGCTTATCATTCCTTGGATATTTTTCTTTAGTGCGGCTTATTTAAGCAGGTTGCCTGAGGCTTTAAATTTTACTTTTTTACAAGGTGTTTTAAGCATCGTAGAGCTTATATCTCCTTGCCTTGTTGCTTTTTATCTATTGACTAGAGAAGGGGTCAAATTTAAAGACATAAGACATAGATTTAGCCTTAAAAACTTAAACAAATTTTATCTATTCTTAGCTCTGTTTCTTACTTTTATAGCGCTTGTGATGGCGCAATTTATATCGCTTATCTTTGGGCATGGTTTGGAGCAGTTTTATATCTCGGGTAAAACCAGCTTTGAGTCTGCCTTGTTTAACTCGTGGTTTATACTGATTTTTGCTGCAATTGTAGAAGAGCTTGCCTGGCACACTTATGGTACTGATGCACTAAGGGCGAAATTTAGCCTTTTTACTTCATCTATGATATTTGCTTTTTACTGGGCGCTTTGGCACTTGCCTCTATCTTTTATCAAGGGCTATTATCACAGCGAAGTAGCTCTTAGCGGGCTTTTGTATAGCTTAAATTTTATTATTAGTTTGTTTGTTTTTGTGATCTTAATGAACCGGCTTTATTTTAAGACAAACAGAAACATAACCATAGCCATCCTCTTTCATCTTTTTGCAAATTTGACTAATGAAATTTTTGCAACTCATCCTGATAGCAAGGTGATACAAACGGCTATACTTTTGCTTATAGCCATAGCTGTCGTGGCAAAAAACAAAGAGCTATTTTTCAGCTCAAATTTTAAATTTGATGATGTGTAAATTTTAGGCTTGACACTCTTTATGAGCTTCTTGGTTTATGAAGTTTTTATGCTTGTTTCAGTAAAATAATTAAAATTTTTTCTGAAGGGATAAAATGGATAAAGCTACGATAAAAGCGCATAAAATTAGCGACGGCGAGTATGAAAATATACTAAAAATTTTAGGACGCGAGCCAAATTTGCTTGAGCTTGGGATATTTTCTGCGATGTGGAGCGAACACTGCAGCTATAAATCAAGTAAAAAATACCTAAGCGGCTTTCCGACCAAGGCTCCTTGGGTCATACAAGGACCGGGCGAAAACGCAGGCGTTATCGATGTCGGCGAAGGGGTTGCGGCTGTGTTTAAGATGGAAAGCCACAACCATCCAAGCTTTATCGAGCCTTATCAGGGCGCAGCCACCGGCGTGGGCGGAATTTTGCGCGATGTATTTACTATGGGCGCAAGAGTCGTGGCGAACATGAACTCGCTTAGATTCGGACAAATTAGCGGTAGCTCAAGCGTAGCGCGCCACCAAAGATATCTTGTAAAGGGCGTAGTGGCAGGAATTTCTCACTACGGCAACTGCATGGGCATCCCGACTGTCGGAGGCGAAGTGAGCTTTGATGAGAGCTTTAATGGAAACATCCTTGTAAATGCCTTCGCTCTTGGACTTTGCAAAAGCGATGAAATTTTCTACGGCAAGGCTGAGGGCATAGGAAATCCCGTTATATACGTAGGAAGCAAGACAGGTCGCGATGGGCTTGGCGGAGCCGTTATGGCAAGCGATAGCTTTAACGATGAGAATAAATCCTTGCGTCCGACTGTTCAAGTTGGCGATCCGTTTGCAGAAAAACTGCTTCTTGAAGCGTGCTTGGAGCTATTTAAGAAAGACTACATCATAGGCATCCAAGATATGGGTGCAGCTGGACTTACCTCAAGCAGTTTTGAGATGGCGGGGCGCAGCGGAAGCGGTATGAAGATGTATCTTGACCGCGTTCCGATGAGAGAAAGTGGCATGACACCTTACGAGCTTATGCTAAGCGAAAGTCAAGAAAGAATGCTAATATGCGCTAAAAAGGGCTATGAGAGCAAGGTTATAGAGATATTTAAGAAGTGGGACTTAGACGCTGAGATCATCGGAGAGGTAACTGATACGGGCAAGATGCAGCTTTATTGGCACGGCGAGCTTGCAGGCGAAATTCCGATAGATCCTGTTGCGCAGGCCGCTCCGGTGCTGGATCGTCCTACGAAAAAGCCTGCTTATCTTGATGAGATAAAAGATATAACTCTTGATAAATTTGAAAAAGTTGATAACAAAACCGCATTTAACAAGCTTTTGCGCGATCCGCATATCTTAAATAAGTCTTTGATCTACGATCAATACGATGCAAATATCCAGACAAATACAATTAAACAGCCCGGAAATTTAGGCGCTAGCGTTATCCGCGTAAGACAGAGCGGCAGAGCCATAGCTATGGGTATGGAGTGCAGCCCTCGCCACAACTATGTAAATCCAAAAATAGGCGCTGCTATGGCGGTTGCTCTAAGCGGTAGAAAGGTAGCTATGAGCGGTGCTATGCCTCTTGCTATAACTGACTGCTTAAACTACGGAAATCCTGAAAATCCCGAATTTATGTGGCAGTTCGCGCAGGGTTGCGAGGGTATCAAAGAGGCGTGCCGCGAGCTAACCACTCCTGTTGTAAGCGGAAACGTGAGCCTTTATAACGACACGGACGGCGTAAGTGTGTATCCGACACCTGCTATAGTAAGCGTTGGCGTAAATGAGTGCGCGCATAAAAATTTACCGAGCGTCTTTGTAAAAGAGGGTACACCGATATATCTGATAGGCGAAACGACAGGCGAATTTGCCGCAAGCCTTTATATGAAAAATTTATACAACTCGGTTAGCGGCGAACTAAAAGAGATTGATTATAAAAAAGAAAGAGCGCTTTGGGATCTTGTGATAGAGGCAAATAAAGAAGGAATTTTGGAATTTGCAAACTCAGTTGGCACGGGCGGAGTAGCTATGACGCTAGCTAAAATGGCTTGCATGAGCGAGATAGGTGCAAGATGTGAGTGTAAATTTGGCGATAGCAGATGGATATTTGACGAGAGCTTTTCGCGAGCGGTTGTGGGGGTAAAAGATGAGGCGAAATTTAGCGAACTAGCAAGCAAATTCGGGCTTAAAGTAAACAAAATAGGCATAACGGGCGGAAGCAAATTTGAAATAGATGGCGTGAGCGAAAATTTAAAAGATATAAGCGAGGTTTACTTTAATGAGTTTGCTAGAGTTATTAAACAAGAAGACTGAGGAAAAAGAGGAGATAAGAGAGCAGAAGATGAATCAAAGAAACGTAGCCAAGCCGCCTATTTTATTTAACGAAACACAGCAGCTTATCAAGGCGATCGAGGCGAAGCTTGGCGGTTCGCTGATAACTTACTACAACTCAAACGCAGGCAGCGTATGTGGCAACGACGCAAGTGCGATGTATGAAATTTTAAAGGGTAAAAAGATAGAAAACACCTTTTTGTTTATCAAAAGTGACGGCGGTAGCGGTATCGCCTCGCTTCGCATCATCAGCACTCTTAGAAATTATTGCAAAAACATAACAGCTCTTGTACCTGCAAACTGCGCTTCTGCCGCGACTATGATGGCGCTTGGTGCAAACGAGATCGTCATGGGTCCGCTTGCGTATCTAACTCCCGTTGATACTTCGCTTAAGCACGAACTAAGCCCTACAAATAAAAACAACGAGCTTGTAAGCGTGTCGATGGACGAGCTAAGCCGCGTGATAAAACTATGGAAAACGAACGAAAAAGATAAAGACGAAAACCCGTATAAATCGCTATATGAATACATTCATCCGCTTGTATTTGGTGCGGTAGATCGCGCCAGCTCGCTTTCGCTTAAAATTTGTCGTGAAATTTTGAGGTATCACATCGACGATGAAGAGAAAATTCAAAAAATTTCAGAGCGGCTAAACAGCGACTATCCGGCACATGAGTATCCGATACTCTTTCGCGAGGCCGAAGAGATCGGGCTTCATGTAAAAAAGATGGATGATGAGCTAAATGAGATGCTTCAGGAGCTTACTTTACTCTACTCGGAGATGGGGCAAAGAGCGTTTACCGACTTTGATGAAAACAGCTATCACGATAACAACATCGCAAATATCATTGAGTCAAACGGCAAACAGATATATTTCCAGATAGATAAAGACTGGTTTTATCGCCCTGATGAGCGCCGCTGGAATGTGATGAACGACGAGAGCTCATGGCGCAAAAACGAGCTTGTTGACGGCAAACTAAAAAATACTATCTATCACCTTTGGTAAAATAGGCGCAATAGTGGGTAATTTTTTTATTGTTATACTTATTGTTCTTGCCATATATCTGCTTGCCTTTGATTTTGGTAAGAATCCTCAAAATATGAGGCAAAACGTTAAAAACTCAAGAAAAAAAATCCTATTTGAAGAGGCTAAATATATAGTAAGCTTGCTTGCAAAAGTTGCTAAAAGCGATGGAAGGGTAAGTGAGCTGGAAGCTCAGCTAGTAAGCGAGATACTTGACGATATAACCTCTATGTTAGGTGGTGATACAAGAAAAAGAGATGAATTAAAGCAAATTTATAACACTCAAAAAGAGGATTTAAATAATGTTTATGACGTTGCTAGAGAGTATTATGAAAAATTTAAGCTAAGTAAAAATGACGCTATTGCTAAGGTTTCGTTTTTTATAAATTTAGCTTATATAGACGGCAGAATTTTAAATGCGGAAAGAATTGTAATTTCTCAAATAGCCGATGCCTTTAATATATCGGATAGAGTATTGGAAGAGATATTTGATAAATTTGATAGATTTTATGATCAAAAAAGATATGAGCAAAGAAAAGATGACTCATATTATAAAAAGAGTCCGTATAGAGTGCTAGGGCTTCGTGAAAATGCAGCGTTTAGCGATGTTAAAAAGCGCTACCGCGAGCTTGTGAAAAAGTATCATCCGGATATCTTGATGGGCAGGGGCGAGAGCGAGGAGATCATCGAGCGCTCAACCAGAAAGCTTCAAGAGATTAATGAAGCTTACGAGGAGATAAAGGCTAGCAGTGCAAATAACTAAAGGCTACACAAGCGGCTGTGTGGGCGATATAATCTCGCTTAATGCGAAATATTACGCAAAAAGATTTGATCTTGGCAAGGCTTTTGAAACGAAGATAGCTAAAGATATAGCCGAATTTGTAGCTAGTCTTAAAAGCGGAAAACGAGAGCTATTTACTTGCGTAAAAGATGGCGCTTTGGTCGGTTGTATAGCCGTTGATGAGAGTGAAAACGCAGCTCTGCTTAGGTGGCTTATAGTTGATGAAAAATTTCAAAACCAAGGCATTGGAAGAGAGCTTTTAAAAGAGGCGATTAAATTTTGTGATGAAAATTTTGATGAAATTTATCTATATACAAACAAAGAGCTTGAAATAGCTATCAAAATGTATGAGAAATTTGGATTTGAGCGCGATGAGAGCTTTGTGCCAAGGCGATATGAAGAGTTAAACGAACTTGAAATTTTAAGATATATCAAAAAGAGGAGAGGAAATGAGAGCGTTAATCAGTGTGAGCGATAAAGAAGGGGTTGTGGAGTTTGCCAAGGGGCTTGCTTCGCTTGGCTTTGAGATACTTTCAACGGGCGGGACGCATAAGTTGCTTGTGCAAAGCGGCATAAATTCGCTTGAAGTGAGCGAGTACACAAAGAGTCCAGAGATGTTTGAGGGTAGGGTAAAGACTCTTCATCCTAAAATTCACGGCGGAATTTTGCATAAAAGAGATGATAAAAACCACGTAGCGCAAGCCGAGCAAAACGGTATCGGCAGGATCGATCTGGTTTGTGTAAATTTGTATCCTTTTAAAGAGACTACGATACGCACCGATGATTTTGAGGAGATTATCGAAAATATCGATATCGGCGGACCTGCGATGGTGCGAAGTGCGGCTAAAAATTTTAAAGACGTATATATCGTAACCAGTCCGCTTGACTATGAGGCTGTGCTTGAAAATTTAAGAAACGGAGAAAATGCGCTCGAATTTAGACGCGCGCTAATGATAAAGGCGTATGAGCACACCGCGGCTTACGACTCGATGATAGCAAACTACATGAACGAGCGATTTAACGGCGGTTTTGGCGATATGAAATTTATTTCAGCTAGCAAAGTGTTTGACACTAGATACGGAGAAAACCCGCACCAAAAAGGCGCTTTGTATGAGTTTGACTATTTCTTTAGTAACAACTTTAAAGCCCTTAAAGGCGAAGCAAGCTTTAATAATATGACCGATATAAACGCGGCTTTGATGCTTGCAAGTAGCTTTGATGAGGCGCCTGCGGTAGCTATCGTCAAGCATGCAAACGCTTGTGGCTTTGCTGTGAAATCAAGCCTGCTTGAAAGCTACACCGAAGCGCTAAAATGCGATCCTATCTCGGCTTACGGCGGAGTTGTAGCGATAAACGGAACTCTTGATAAGGCTTTGGCTGAAAAAATAAATGAAATTTTCGTCGAAGTTATAATTGCAGCAAACGTCGATGAAGAGGCTTTGGCGGTTTTTGAATCCAAAAAACGTATCAAAATTTTCTCTCAGGGAAATAAATTCCTAACAAGAGCAAACGACAAATACGACTTTAAGCATGTTGACGGCGGATTTGTTTTTCAAGAAAGCGACGAGGTTAAGCCTAGCGAGCTAGAAAACATGAAGCTACAAACAACGCGCGAGGCGAGCAAAGAGGAGTTAAAAGACCTTGAGATAGCTTGGAAAGTGGCTGCACTTACTAAGAGCAACTGCGTGGTTTATGTGAAAAATTCAGCCATGGTTGCTATCGGTATGGGTATGACAAGCCGTGTGGATGCTGCAAGGGCTGCTGTAAATAAAGCTCGTGATCTAGGCATCGATCTAAACGGATGCGCGCTTGCTAGCGAGGCGTTTTTCCCGTTTAGAGATAGTATCGATATCGCCTCTGAAGTGGGCGTAAAAGCTATCATAGAGCCGGGCGGCAGTATACGAGACGATGAGGTTGTGCAGGCTGCAAATGAGCACGGCATGGCGCTATACTTTACCGGAGTTAGACACTTCTTGCATTAAGAATTTAATAAATTAGCAAATTTAAGCCGCTTTGAAAAAGAAATTTGGCTTAAATTTGCTTTATGAAATTAAATATTTGCTCCATAAATTAAACATATCTTGAACTAAATCAATAAATCCACACTAAATATCAGAGTATAATTATCCTAAATTTTAAACAAGGATAAAAAATGAATGAATTTTTCAAAAACGCAACCGAGATCAAAGTAGAGGGCGCAACGCTGCCTTTTTATAAATTTAGCGAAGACGGAGTGGAATATATCGGGTTTGACTCCCGCAAATGCGTGCCGCCTGAGCCTATGGTAAATGCTCTTGTGGCTTTAAATTTGATAGCAGACAGCAAAGCTAAAGTAATGATGATAAATCACCACTATCCCGTCGCTCTCATCCCAAAGATCGAGCAGAGCTACGACATATCGCACGAAAAACTTGAAGGCGAAGAGGTTAAGGTGATAATCAGCCTAAAAGACGGTGCAAACGCGCAAATACTAGACACAAATGTAAAATGCGGTGGCTAAATGCTACTAAATACATTTGCTCCGCCGTTTAGTCTGGTAGGCGGATACTTTATCGTGGGGATTTTGTTCCTGCTTGCAAGCGTATTTGTATTTTTCGGAGTTGATTTAAATGCTCTTACAAGCCTTAAAACCGCCGGATTTTTCCACGTATATCTTGTGGGTTTTGTGATGAGCATCATCATCGGCGCGCTCTATCAGCTTACGTCAGTTATACTTGAAAAGGCGTTTTTCACTATAAAATTTGCCTTTTTAAATTTGTTTTTATATACGGCAGGCGTTTTGGCGCTAAGCCTTGGGATGTATCTTGAGAAAATGGCGCTTATCCATGCCGGAGGCGGGATTTTATTTATCGCGCTGCTCTTTTTTACCGTTACTTACGCGCTTAGCTTTTTAGGAGCTAAAAAGGGCGGTTTAGCTGTGGTTGCGCTGCTTATCTCGGCTCTGTTTTTGCTTGTGGGAGTAGTGCTTGGATTTATGCTTATATTGATACTGTCAGGCAAATTTGCGCTTGATTTTGAGCTTGTTTTGCACTATCACATCTACTTTGTGCTTGGCTTTGTATTTTTGATCATAGTGGGTGTTGCAAGCGTGCTTTTGCCTATGTTTGCTCTTGTGCATGATCTTAAATTTTATCTTAGCAAGCTATCTATAGCACTATTTTTAGCTGGTGGCGTGGCGCTTAAATTTAGCCTTGAGCTAACTTTTGCTTTGATATCTTTGAGTGTGATTTGCTTTTTGATTGAAGCGCTTTTGATACTTAAAAAAAGAGTTAGAAAGGCTTATGACTACTGGAATTTAAATGTCTTTTTCGCTCTTGTTTGGCTGTTTGTCTGCATGGTTTGCGTAGCTCTTGAAAAAATAGAATTTGCCGTATTTACGCTTACTTTTGGATTTTTATATGCCTTTATCGTTGGCCATCTTTATAAGATTATGCCTTTTTTGATATGGTATCACTATGTGGCGAAATTTGTAGGCAAGACTAAGGTGCCTTTGCTTGATGATATGATGATAAAGTGGGTGGCAAATTTATCTTTGGCACTTCAGACGGCTTCGGTTGCGGCTTATTTTGGAGGTTTAAATTTGCTAAGTCAAATTTGCCTTGCATTGAGCGTAGTGCTAGTTGTGGTTAATGTAATAAACTTTTTTAAATATACTAAATTCGGAGTTCAAAATGAAGGATAAAATTTATAAGGCGCTTTCAAGTATAGTTGATCCCGAAGTTGGATTTGACATAGTGTCTTTGGGGCTTATATATGATGTTGAGGAAAATGATGGTAGGGCGGTTGTTACGATGACGCTTTCAACTCGCTCCTGCCCACTTCACGAGCTTATCTTAAGCTGGGTTAAGGGCGCGACTTTAAGCGTTGAGGGCGTAAATGAATGTGATATAAATTTGGTCTGGGAGCCTGCGTGGAATATCTCGATGGCAAGCGATGAGGTAAAGGCAGCTCTTGGGGCTTAAAATTTGCTTAAATAAATTTGGGTTTAAAATTTGATATAAAAGAGGTTAGATCCGCAGAGTGGCTTGTGCGGATCTAAATTTTGAGGATTTATTAGTCCATTTGGTGTCTGATGTATGTAGGCAGTTCAAGTATGGCTTGAGCCTCTTCACTATCATACCCGCCGCTTACTTTAAGTTTATGTAGTCTTTGATTTAAAAACGGATTACCTGAGAAGGCTTGGTTATTTTGCTCAGGAGTGGTTTTTATCTCATCTTTACTCCTAAAACCTGTTGCAACTATCGTAACTTGAACTTTGTTATTTTCTATATTATCATCTGATGTTGTACCAAAAATTATATCAGCATCCTCGTGGGCTGCCTCGTTTATAATAGTCATAGCCTCATCTATATCAGACATCGGACATTCTGGGTGAATTCTAAAGTGAACTAACACTCCCATAGCGCCATTTATAGAAACATCATCAAGAAGAGGTGACTGGATAGCATTTTTGATAGCTTCTTGAGCGGACTCTTCACCTTCAGCCTCCCCAACTCCCATTAGAGCCATTCCTCTATGCTCCATTACTTTTTTAACGTCTGCAAAGTCAAGGTTAATATCGCTTTTTCCTGATCCAAGCACTATTGTGCTCATACCGCTTACGGCGCGCGCTAATACGTCATCTACTATTTTAAAGCTATCTTTGATGCCTGCTTTTTTGTCTATAAGGGTTAGTAGTTTTTCGTTTGGAATAACTACTATAGAGTCACTCTCTTTTCTAAGCTCTTCAAGACCTATATCTGCTAATTTTTTACGTTTCTTACCTTCAAAAGGAAAAGGAGTTGTTACGACAGCTATAGTTAGAGCGCCTACCTCTTTAGCAACTTGAGCTATCACAGGAGCCGCTCCAGTACCTGTGCCGCCGCCAAGACCTGAAGCTATAAATACAATGTCTGAATATTCGAGTGTGCTTTTGATCTCTTCGTAGCTCTCTTGTGCGGCTTCTCGTCCCACTTCAGGCATCATTCCGGCACCAAGACCTTTGGTTTTTCGCTCTCCTAATTGAAGCTTGGTATACGCCAAAGAGTTATCAAGAGCTTTTACATCGGTATTGGCTACAATTAGATCAATGTCTATATTTCCACCGCTCTCTCTTATCATATGATTTATCATATTTCCGCCGCCACCACCAACACCTACGACTTTTATCTTAGCGCCGTAAGTATTTTTCTTCTCCTCTACAGTAAAGCCACTCATGCATCATCTCCTAGTTAAAATAGTTGTGTCATTTTTTGCCAAATTCGCGAAAACCAACTATCTTTTTTCTCTTTGTTAATATTCGCAATGTCAGCTAATTCGTGTTTATCTTCGATTTTTAAGTCTTCTATATCAAACTCATCATCTAAAACACTTCCTTGAAACATTTTATTACTGGCCTCATTTTGTGTGTTTGTAGTTTGATTCTTTGAATCTTGGACTATATTTTTCAAATTTTTATTTTTTATAATAGACTCATCCTTGTATCTCATCTTTTTTTCAGAATCTATCTCATAAGGCGTAAAATACCCTGCACCATACATGCAAAGACCTATAGCGCAAGAGTTAGCAGGATCTCTCATGATCTCATAAAGCCCCTCCGTTTCTCTTGGTTTTGCTATTCGAATAGGCATGTTATCAAAGATGGCAGACGCCAGATCTCTTATGCCTTCAAGCTTTGTCATACCACCTGTCAGAACGACTCCTGCTGCAATAGAGTTTTTATAACCGCTATCTTCTAACATTTTTGCAAGTATCATAAGCGTCTCTTCGGCTCTTGCATAAATAACGTTTGATATGACATCAAGCGATACTTCTTGAACTTTTCCGTCATCGTTTATAGGAGGAATTTCAACTAGCTCGTTGGCTCTATTGATAAGCGAGCCGTAGTTTATCTTTATCTCTTCGGCTTTTAAAAGCGGAGTGTGAAGCGCTGCTGAAAGATCGTTTGTGATATTTGCAGAGCCTACGCCTAAAAATTCGTTATATCTTATAGAATTTCCGGAGTGAACTATCATATCGCAAGTAGCACCTCCCATATCTATAAGAGCTACTCCTAGATCTTTTTCGTCTTGATTTAAGGTAGCTATAGCCGAAGCATAACTTGAAAGAACTATATTGTCAGGCTCGACTCCGGCTAAATTTAAAGCTTTTCTTAGATTGCTAAGTGAAGATTTTTGTGCCGTTATTATATGGGTTTGAACCTCAAGTCTGCTTCCGTTCATTCCCAAAGGATCTTCTATATGCTCTTGATCATCTACTTTAAAGTTGTATGGAAGTATATGAAGTTTTTCGTAATCATTATGAATCAGGGCTCTTCTGTCTGATTCAAACATTGAGCGATTTATCTCTTTGATTCCTATTTCGTGATTTGGTATATTTACAACTCCGTTACTGTCTACACTCTTTGTGTATGCGCCAGATATTGATACTACAACCTTTTCGTAATAAGTTCCAGCTATTCTTTGGGCATCCACTAAAGCGTTTTTTATAGATTTGGAGGCTAACTCGATATTTGTTATGATGCCTTTTTTTATACCTTGTGTTTTTGCTGTTCCGATGCCGATTATTTTGAGTCCATTTTCGTCATGCTGAGCTATTACGGCACATACTTGAATAGAACCGACATCGATGCCTAGAATTTTAGTGCTCAAGATCACTACCTTTTGTAATAATATTCTACTTGATAACGTTTTTGTAACGCACTTGTTAGATCTTTAATGAGTTCGCTATTTTTAAGATAACTAACATTTTGTGTTACTATATCTTTATACTCATTTTCTTTTTTGTTATCAAGCAACTGCTGTTCCAAAATTTCGTATACAACGGCTTTATTGTCTAATAAAATATATCCTTTTTTGTTATTGCTATCAAACAAGTTACTAACAAAAGCATTAAATTCTGTACTGCTTAGATCTTCTATATTCAAATCAGAATCTCTACTTATAAAGCCTATATCCTTACCTTTAAAGCCATCATTTAGTAGTTTTTTAGCTTTTTGCTCTACTAATTCTTTCTCTTTCGTATCTTTGTATACAGACAATACTTGCTCTTTAGCTTGCTCATAGCTCATTATTTCTGGTTTTTTAACCTCTACTAATTTTGCTATCATATATCCATCTTGATTCTCTTTAGAAAATTCAAAAGGTTTTATCATGTCGCCAGCTTTTAAGCTTTTTAGTTCGTCTATTATAGGGAAGCTGAAGTCATCTTCTAATATTGTTTGTTTGTCGCTAAGTTTTTTCTCGCCTTTTTTTACTAAAAGATACTCTTCAAGTGCTATTTTTTTACTAATTTTGAAGTTATAGTCTTTTAAGACATCATTTTTGACTGTCTCAAATTCTTGAATTTTATCTTCGTTGTTTTTGTATGAATTTTTATTTTCGTTGTAAAATTCTTTTAGTTCTGTTACGTTCACATCGGCACTGATCGCAGGTATAAAGCTTGTTTCTAGATTATATTCTGTTTTGGTTTTATAGTTTGACTTGCTTTCTTCCCATAGTTTTTTTACTCCGTCTTCATCTATGACTATCTCATTTTCTGCCGCTTTTATAACTTGCAAAGAAACTCTATCTTGCATCAAGAAGCTAGATGTCATCATGTCTATGTCGTTTTTGTTTGTAGGTAAATTGATCGCATGTCTTAATTTGTCAAGCAATACTACTCTTTTTAGATTTTTTTCATAATCCGCAGGATTTATTCTAGCTCTTTTTAAAACGTCATTGTAAAGATCTTTACTAAATTTGCCGTCAATCTGAAAATTTTGATCGGCAACTATGTATTTAACTATGTCGTCATCGTTTACGCCAAGCCCTAGATCATCAGCAAAGTTTAACAACAAATTTTCTTGCACCAAAGACTCTATGGCTAAATTTTCAATCCCCATCTCTTTGGCTTTTTCTTCTGTTAGTTTTCCATCAAGCAGTTGGTTGTAATAAGAGTATAATTCGCCATATTTATTTTGAAATTCCTGGACGCTTATCGCTCTATGTCCGACTTTGGCTACCGAAGTAGATTTTTCGGTGTTCATGCTATAAGCTCCCCATCCGACAAAGCCTGCTCCGACGAACGCTATAGTACTTATCCAAATAGTGACCACTAAGTATTTTTTATGCTTTTGCATCCAAGTTATCATTAAGTTCCCTTTAAACTAACAATTAAAATTTAGATTTTATTTTACCGAATTTATGTGAATGTAACCTTAAATTCGCACTTTATAATATGTAAAATTTATAAATTTACTAACATTTTAACACTGTTAGCTATCTATATTTCGTATGAGTGTGCTATATGAAGTAATTTGCACGTATTTTCAAGGATTGCAACGTCTTTTGCGAGCTGATACGCAGTTCTGTTATAGACATACACCCCATAACCTTTTATGATGATCATGTTTGTTTTATTTTCTTTCATATAACGATAAATTTCAGTATCCGCTCTTTCGTACCAATCGTCAAATTGTTTTGGATCGTATATTGGAATTTCATGATGTTTCATGTATCCAAAATAATCTTTTGGTTTGATAAAAGTGTGATTTAAAGTATATGCGGTTAAATAAGGAGGCATTGCGTAACAGACATATTTGGCCTCATTTATATTTTTGTAAATATTTATGTGTATGTCAGCATCTAAGCTTGCATCATTCCATCTATAGTCTTTTTTGGAATTTAAAAGGACTAAATCTTCCTCTTTAAGATTATCAAAAATAGCATTTTTTTTATTTATCAAAAATTGTTCAAACTCTATTCTGGCAGATATTGAGCCATGAAAAATACCTAAAAAATTCTTCCTAAACATAGAGAGTGAAATTTTACTTATCTGTTCGGCTGAATATTTTAAATCCATGACTTAACCTTTTATGAATTTGTTTTTTGTTATTATACATAAAAAATATATTTTGCAAGGATAACTTTGGAATCGCCACATATTCCCGTTTTGTTAGAGGAAGTTTTGTCAGCTTTTGATGATATTAAATGTGGAAGTATCGTGGATTGCACTCTTGGTTACGCGGGTCATTCTAGTGCTATTTTGGCTAACAATAAAAATGTAAATTTAATAGCTTGCGATAGAGATGATGAGGCTATTAATTTTTCATCTTGCAGACTTAAAGAATTTTCCGGTAGAGTTAAAATTTACAAGAGTAGATTTTCTGAAATTTTAAATAAAATCGATACAAAAGAGGTTCGCGGAATTTTAGCAGATATTGGAGTCTCATCTCTTCAACTTGACAAAGACGATCGAGGTTTTGGTCTAAAAAGTGAAAATTTAGATATGAGAATGGATAAAGATTCTCAAATTTCAGCCTTTGATGTTGTAAATTTTTATGACGAGGATAGATTGGCTCAAATTTTTAGAGATTACGGTGAGCTTGCAAACGCAAAACAGATTGCATCAAAGATAGTTTTGGCAAGAAGAAATGGCGAGATAAAGAGCTCTAGTGAGCTTGCAAATATAATAGGAACTAAATTTTTAAAAAATAGAAGCATAAGTCCTGCTACCTTGGCTTTTCAGGCAATTAGAATAGAAGTAAATAACGAATTAGCGGAGCTTGAGACTCTGCTTGACGCTATAGAAAATTCAGATATTGATGACTGTGTGGTGGCTATAATAAGCTTTCACTCACTAGAAGATAGGATAGTAAAAACAAGATTTAAAAAGTGGGCTAAAAGTTGTATCTGTGACAATGTCGCAATGCGCTGTACTTGCGGAAATAATCACTCAAAAGGCGAAATAATAACAAAAAAAGCTATAATGGCATCCTCTAAAGAGACAAAAGAAAACCCAAGAAGTAGTTGTGCAAAGATGAGAGTGTTTAAAATTTTAAGAGGCAATAATGCAAGATAAAGAGGATTTACTAGCCCTTCATGAAGAGAGCCAAAAGGTAGAGCAAAATTTAGATTTCAACACTCTTTTAATAGTCTATATAATTATGTTAATAGCTTTCACTATATTTTTACCTAAAATTTATATAACAAATCAAATTTACTACACAAGCCGTGAGATAGCTGATTTAAGTGGTAAGCGAGATGTGCTTTTAGAGGAAAATAGAGATCTTAGGCTAAGAGTTGAACAGATCAAATATAAGCACCAGATCTCTGATCAGTTAAATTTGAAATAAGTTATTTTATCCCTGTCTCAGACTGCGCTACCAATCTTTCCAATACATATTTTTCTAAATCTTTTCTCGGAATCTCGTTTTTTGTAGCTTCGTTATATATCATTTCAACTCTAGTGGAGTATTTTTCATAAGGAAAATATGGAAAATGTATAGCCCAAGCCTTTTTTATAAGTTCTTTACTGATGGCCTTTCTTGCCCAAATTTTAAACATGTCAAATCCAATAAATACAAGAGCTGTGGATATAATAGAGCTTATTATAGATAGGTGAAAATCAAGCCTTGTGAATAGATTGTGAGTCAATGTCAAAAGTGTCCCTACTATCAAAATACATATTATTCCATAGACAAGATATGTTTTAAAATATCTAAATTTGAAATTTAACTTAGCCGGATCAATAAGCATTCCCTCGTTAAAAAGGCAGTTTGCCTCAAGCAGATCACGAAATAATACAGGCTTCTTTGACACTACAAAAATATTTTCTAAAATTATTTTTTTAAGCTCACTATCTCTCATTTTCTCATACTTTTTCGTAAATTTCCTTTTAATTATATCAAAAAAAATTTTAATAAGCGACTTAAAGCTTGACAAATTTATATTTATGGGCTTTTTTATGATCTCTAAGTTAAAATTATACAATTTTAATCAAAGGATATGTGATGAACGGAATTGTATATATAAATGGAGAATTTGTAAAAGCCGATGAGGCTAAAGTAAGTGCTTTTGACAGAGGATTTATATTTGGAGACGGAATATACGAGGTTGTGCCGGTTCTTAATGGAAAGCTTGTAGATAGAGAGGATTTTTGGCATAGATTTGATAATAGTTTAGCGGCCATTGAATTAAATTTGCCTTGCTCAAAGAGTGAATTTGAAGAGATATTAAAAGAGGTTATAAGCAAAAATAGCTTGCAAGAAGGCGGGGTATATATGCAGATAACCCGTGGAGTGGCAGAGAGAAATTTTAAGTTTCTAAAGGGGCTTAAGCCTACTGTTTTTGTATTTTGTTATGAGCAAAAGATTATCGAAAATCCGGATTCAAAAACGGGCATAGAGATAGTAAGTGTCGAAGATATACGCTGGAAACGTCGAGATATCAAATCTATCTCGCTTCTAGCTCAATGTTATGCCAAAGAGCAGGCGGTAAAAAGAGGCGCTTATGAGGGGTTTATGGTGGAGGATGGCTTTGTAACTGAGGCCACAAGCTCAAGTGCATTTATCATCAAAGATGGTGTTTTGATAACCAAGCCTCTTTCAAATGAAATTTTACCTGGAATCCGCCGAAAAAATATCTTGGAATTTGCCAATAAAGCAGGCCTTAAAGTCGAGCAGCGCGCATTTATGATGAGCGATGTCTATAATGCCGATGAGGTATTTATATCTGCGGCTACGCTTTTGCTTTTGCCTGTAGTTAAAGCCGACGGCAAGCCGATAAACGGAGGAAAAATAGGCAAATATGTACCTATTTTAAGACAGATGTATGCAGATAAGGTAAAAAAAGAGGCGGGAATTTTATAAAATTACCACCTATATAAAAATTCTGGGCGGTACTCAAAATGCATCGTGTCAAAGCTGACCCAGCGACCGCCCCAAATAAATCCGTGTTTTTCAAATATCCTAACTATTGCTTCTGGAATTTGATTTTTATAGACGCCATCCTTGCTCCACTGCCAATAATCGCTCTTGTCGGTATTTATATCTATTGCGATGCCGTAAGCGTGCGCGCTTTTACGATTTGTTTTAGCAATCAATCGGTAGTTAAATGTGCCGGAAGGATTGTCTAAAAAATTAAGCATCTCAGGCTCTTTGCTAATAAGCTCATCAAGCTCTTTTGAAACTGCCTCAAGAGCCTTTGCCGCACCGTTTTTGGAGTTAAATTTAAACTTTTTATTTATATGATTTTTAAGCCATATTACATCTACTAAATTTGCCCTTATGCTTCTTTCATCGGCTCCGTAAATTTTATCTAAAAGTGCGTAGTTTCTATATCTGCCTGCATCGTTTGCGGGTAAGGTTAGCGGCTTAAATAATGGATATTCTTCTGCAAAAATATCTTCTATATCCGCACTATTTAGTAATTCTTCTTTGTTTTTTGATTTTTTGTCATCAAAAATTTCAGTAGTGCCGTCTCTAAAAATCACCGAATTTTCATTTATATTTACATCGTAGGCTTTGGCTATGATATCTTGAAGTGTCGGTTTTGGCACCAAGATATTCATAGAGTCTATCTTGGAAATTAACAAATTTTTACTGTCAATATCTTCTCTATCTCGCCCGATTTCAAGTGAGGTTATCGCCACTCCTCCTACTAAGGCTCTTCCGTCATTTTTGGTCTTTAACCCCCACATGTCATGAATGGCTATTGGCTTATCGTCTTTTGTGCCGGCATATAGCATTATGTGTCCCGGCAAGTGAAGCAAGGTCATATATGGCAAGGCTTCATCTTTTATTTTTCTTATTTTTTCTTCATTTGATAAGTTTTCTAGTGAAATTTGTCTGCCTATTTTACTTTGAGCCCGTGAATTTCTAGGAAGCCAGATTCCAAACCCTCCTAGGAAATCTTGTGTAAATAAAGAGCAGTCGCGGTTATCTCCAAAACCTCCCCAACCGTAAGGTTGCTCTAGCATACCAGAAGCTAGTTTTTTAATATTTTGATCGTTAAAAATAAGCGGATATGTGGCTGAAATTTGCTTTGAAATTTCATATTTTTTTATACCGCTTCTAGTATGAATTTCTCCGTAAAATTTATATTCATCCTGCTTTGTAAATGGCAAAATTGCGCCAATTCGTCCAAAAAATAAGAAATTTCCATTTGCATCATAAACTGGAGATTTGTCTTTTGTTATAGTTATAAAATTTGAGTTTGTTAGCTCTTTTACCTCTTGATGGCTTAAAATTTGAATGTCGTTAGCCTTAATCCATGCCCAGGCGTTATCGCTTCCCACAAACGCCCAAGCCCTATCCAGCGAGTAGTGTGAGAGCAAAACCGGAGTTCCTATGGATATAGTTGAAAGCTGCAAATAATCAAATGGATAGCCCTCTCCTGCGCGTGCCGGATTTATAAAGATAGGCTCATCCGTCGGAAGATTTCTAAGGCTAGTGTTAGCTGTCGTAATTGCCGGAAGAGAAAGCGTGCCAAAGGCTGAAGTGTTTGCGTTAGTTTGAAGATTGTAAAACCACTCATCTTTAATAGGCTTGAAATTTAGTCCGTAATATTGCCTATTTTTTGAGTTTTTGTATAAATTTATAGCCCAAAACGCCTCTTTCTCACTAACAGGCGGTTTTTTTAAGTAAAGTACTCCGAAGCGTTTTTTAAGTAGAGCCTCTCCGTTAAATTTAATGTTTTTTTGATTTTTAGGAAGTGAGGATTCGCTTTGATCTATATCTAAATTTAGATAAGAAATTCTGCCAAGACTCTCTTTGCTAAGTGATTTTTCAGCATCGTTTTTGGGTGTCAAAGCATTTTTTGAACATGAAGTAAAAAATATAGCTATAAAAATTAAAAAAGCTATCTGTTTCAAATTTATCTCCTGTGTTTTAGGCTATAATTTTACAAAAAAATAGGAAAATCATTGTTAAATCAGATTTTAAAGATTTTGGAGAGATCAAATTTATTCTTAACCGGTAGAGGCGGGGTAGGTAAGAGCTACATAACGACTTCTGTTATAAAACACTATAAAAATGAGCTTAAAAATGTAGTAGTATTGGGAAGTACTGGGATAAGCGCCGTTAGTGTAGGCGGGGTTAGTGTGCATAGTTTTTTTAAATTCGGAATTTGCTCGAATTTGGAGGAGTTAAGAGGACTTGATAAAAAACAAAAGTCGCAACTAAGCAAAGTAAAGGCGGTTCTTGATAGCTGTGATCTGCTTGTGATAGATGAGATATCTATGGTTAGCGCCGGGCTTATGGAGATGATTTACTATAGACTTATAAACTCTAAATTTGTAGGCAGAATAATGCTTGTCGGGGATTTTTATCAGCTTCCTCCGGTGCAGAAAAAAGAGACTAATCAAAATTCTTTATTTGAATTTGTTTATGCATTTAGCTCCTATGCGTGGAGTGAATTCGGTCTTAAAAACATAGAGTTAGTAAAATCAAAACGGACAAAAGATCTAGAGTTTTATGAAATTTTATCTAATTTAAGAGTGGGTAGATTAGATGAGAAAGTTATAAAATATATTGAAAATTTATGCGTAGATAAATTTGATATAGATGATAACACTAGTGTGCTTTTTGGTAGAAACTATGAGGCTGATAGACTAAATTCTGCAATGCTTGAAAAGCTTGACAGTAAACTTGAAATATCAAATGCCTTGGTTGAAATTCACGATGAAAAATTGCACGAAAAGAGTCTTGAAAACTGGATAAATAGTCTTAGCGTGCCTGAAATTTTGCACATCAAAGTTGGTGCCAGAGTAATTTTTATCACTAACAAATGGGGTGAATATTATAATGGTGAGCGCGGAGTTATAATGCAAATTTTAAAAGATGGCAATAATATAGAAAGCGTCATAGTGCAAAAGACAAATGGTGAGATAATCGAGGTGATGCCAAGTAGGTTTGAGCTTACAGAATTTGAGCTAGTTGATGATAATATAGAGCAAAGAGTCAGGGCTTCTTTTTTGCAGTTTCCGTTTAAACTAGCCTATGCTCTTACTATTCATAAATCGCAAGGAATGAGTATAGATAGCTTAGTTTGCGATCTAAATCATATTTTTGCAAACGGACAGCTTTATGTCGCACTATCTAGGGCTACAGATCCTAAAAAGCTAAAGCTGATATACCAAAGAGGGCAAAATTTTAGGGATTATTTAAGAAGTGTTGTTAAAATTGATGAAGAGGTTGATAAATTTTATAGAGAAAATATCTTTGAGAATATTAAGGAGGAGATATGAAAAGGCTCTTTTTATCACTATTTTTAATAGTTTTTGCATATTCGGATGTGCTTAATATAGAAAATTTTGAAGCCGATCTATACTCAAAGGATAGTCAAAATTCAATAAAAAAAATAACAGTTAGTCTTCGTGTTTCTGGTAGAGACATTAACGATAATGAGGCTTATGTGTTTGACGGGCTTAATGTGGTTATAGGAAGCTTTTATGTAGAAGATCTTCTTACTTCTATGGGCAAGGAAAAATTTAAGGAGACCTTTGCCAAATATACTGCCAAAAAACACTCTGTAGATATAGATGAAGTGCTAATAATCTCGCTTAAGATAGTTCGAGAGCCAAAACTTGAAGAAATTTTACAGATCATAAGAGAGCAGGGAAATTATCTAACGAAAAATAAGGATAAAGGCAAAAATGATGAGGATGATATAATCATAAAAAAAGATGGCAAGATAGAATTAAAGCCTCTTGATCTAAATTCAATTAAAAATTTCGGCAAAGATTTTGGCGAATAGATTTAGTGATTTATTACATCGTAGTGCGACGGGATAACCGGAGTTAAAAACTCATTAGTTATTTCGTAGTTTTTGACTACGTTTTGAAATATTATTTTTATTTTGTTTCCAAGTCTGTCTTCATAATCGATCCTTGATGGATAGTTACCTTTCATAGTCAAAAAATACTCGGTATCGTCAAAATCGGCCTTGTATAGACCTTCTTTGATTTTCTTCGCCTCTTTTAAAATATCTCCCAAATTTGGCATATTTTTTACTCTTGAAATTATGGCTTGCTCCAAAGTTTCTTCTAAAACTACTACTTTTTTATTGTCAAAATATATTTTTTTTGCCGTAGGTCTAGTGTATATCCAAAGTGCGTTGTTGTCTTTTCTAAGATAAAATTTACCGCTATAGTCTATTGAGGTCTTATTGCTTGTAACTGTTTGTGTGAAATCACCTTGAATTGTATTGAAGTCAAGATTGGATGCAAAAGAGGCTATATAAATGGATAAAAATAGTATAAATTTTTTCATTAATTTTCCTTTTAAGTGCGAATTGTAGCTAAGTTTAATTAAATAAATGGTAAAATCTAAGCTTTATAAAATAACTAAAATAAGGCGGATAGATGATAGTTGGCATTATGCAGAAAATTTTCGGGACGAAAAATGATCGAGAGGTAAAAAGATACGCAAAACGAGTCAAAGATATCAATGCGCTTGAGCCAAAATATCAAGCTATGAGCGATGAGGAGCTAAAGGCTAGCTTTAATGAGCTTAAATCAGCTATTCAAGACGGAGCAAAAACTCTTGATGAAGTATTAAACGATGTCTTTGCCATTGTTAGAGAGACGAGCAAAAGAACTTTAAATATGCGTCATTTTGATGTTCAGTTAATAGGTGGCATGGTGCTAAATGACGGAAGAATAGCCGAGATGAAGACGGGCGAGGGAAAGACTCTTGTAGCAAGCCTTCCTGTCGTATTAAACGCAATGGCCGGTAAGGGCGTGCATGTTGTTACGGTAAACGACTACCTAGCCAAGCGTGACGCAACCCAAATGGGTGAAATTTATAACTTTCTTGGACTTAGCGTAGGAGTAGTTTTGGGCGGCGAGTATGATGATGAGGTTAGAAAGGCTGCCTATGCCAGCGATATAACTTATGGCACAAATAACGAATTTGGGTTTGATTATCTGCGTGACAATATGAAGATGGAGTTTAAAGACAAGGTTCAAAGAGAGCATAACTTCGTAATAGTGGATGAGGTAGATAGTATCCTTATAGATGAGGCTAGAACCCCGCTTATTATCTCAGGTCCTACTAACCGCACTCTTGATGGCTATATCAAGGCAAACGAGGTAGCTGGACAGATGATAAAAGGAGAAGCGCCTGCAACTCCTCAGGATAAGGCTACTGGCGATTTTGTGGTAGATGAGAAAAATAGAACAATAGCCATAACCGAAGAGGGTATAAGTAAGGCTGAAAGACTATTTGGTGTGGAAAATTTATATAACCTTGAAAATGCGATCTTAAGCCACCATTTAGATCAGGCCCTAAAGGCTAGAAATTTATTTGAAAGAGATGTGCACTATGTCGTAAGAGATAACGAGGTAGTGATAGTAGATGAATTTACGGGTAGATTGAGCGAGGGAAGGCGCTTTAGCGAGGGGCTTCACCAGGCACTTGAGGCCAAAGAGGGCGTGCAAATAAAAGAGGAGAGCCAAACCCTAGCCGATATAACATTTCAAAACTATTTTAGGCTATACAATAAGCTTTCTGGTATGACAGGAACGGCTCAGACTGAAGCTACAGAATTTTCTCAAATTTACAAGCTGGACGTTATCTCGATACCTACAAACGTGCCTACGATAAGAATTGATCATAATGACCTTATATACAAGACTCAAAAAGAGAAATTTAAAGCCGTAATAGACGAGATAAAAAGAGCCCACGACAAGGGTCAACCTGTGCTTGTAGGAACGGCTTCTATTGAGAGAAGTGAGCTTTTACATGAGCTGCTTGTAAAAGAAAAGATCCCTCACTCGGTGTTAAATGCCAAAAATCACGAAAAAGAGGCCCAAATCATAGCCGAAGCAGGTGCTAAAGGAGCTGTTACCATAGCTACTAATATGGCTGGACGCGGTGTAGATATCAAGATAAACGACGAAGTAAGAGATCTTGGCGGGTTATATATAATAGGCACGGAAAGACACGAGAGCAGAAGAATCGATAATCAGCTAAGAGGGCGTTCTGGTCGTCAGGGAGATCCTGGGATGAGTAGATTTTACTTAAGCTTAGAGGATAATCTTTTAAGAATTTTTGGAAGCGACCGCATAAAAAGTATAATGGATAGGCTTGGAATAGATGAGGGCGAGAGTATCGATTCTAAAATGGTTACAAGAGCAGTAGAGAATGCTCAAAAGAAGGTTGAAAGTCTGCACTTTGAGGCCAGAAAACATATCCTAGAGTATGATGATGTCGCAAATGAACAGAGAAAGACCGTATATAAATTTAGAAACGAGCTACTTGATCCTGAATTTGATATTGGTGAAAAAATCAAACAAAATAGAGGCGAATATGTAATAAATTTGCTTGAGCAGGCTGAAATTTTTGCAGGCGGTGTTAGAAGTGAATTTGACATAGATAAACTTGTCTCAATACTTTCCGAAAACGGATTGGCAATAAATGCAGACGAACTAAAAGAGCTTGATTTTAACGATTTAGCTCAAAAGATAGAGGGAATTTTAGAGTCTGAATATGAAGAAAAGATGAGTGTTATGGCTGATGATCAAAGAAGGTATTTAGAGAAAGTGCTTTGCCTTCAAGTGGTGGATAATGCGTGGAGAGAGCATCTCTATCAGATGGATATACTAAAAACCGGAATTGGACTTAGAGGATATAATCAAAAAGATCCGCTAACAGAATACAAAAAAGAGAGTTTTAACTTATTTATGGAGCTTGTATCACGCATTAAATTTGAGGGTATCAAGATACTTCAGGCTGTTAGGTTTAAGAGTCAGGAAGAGGTCGATGCCGAACAAAGAGTTTTGCAAAAGATGCAAGAGGAGCAAAATAAAGGGCTTAAATATTCAAATGAAGAAAGTAGTGCTACGACAAATGAGGTAAGAGGCAAAAAGATACCTCGCAATGAACCATGCCCTTGTGGAAGTGGCAAAAAATATAAAGAGTGTTGTGGTAAAAGCGGTCCTAAAAAAGGAATTTTTGCTTAGATGAGTTTAGTTAAGTATCTTCTTTTTAAATATTTACGCTTTGATAAAAGCCAGCCTTTTATCACTCTCTCTGCTATTTTGGCTTTTTTGGGAGTTAGCATAGGGCTTATGGTGCTTATAGTGGCAATGGCTATAATGAATGGATTTGATAAGGAATTTGAGCGTAAGCTATTTACGATGAACTATCCTATAACCATCCTTTCAAGCATACGTGCAAGTATAGAAGATGCCGATGTAAACGATTTAAAAGCCAAATTTCCACATCTAAAATTTAGCCCTTATATTATGACTCAGGTTATTATTAAGAGTACGAGCGGCCTAGAGGGCGGGATGCTCTTTGGAGTAAATTCAACTGACGAAAAGAGTATAAATTCCGTTGTCAAAGAGGGGCTTAAAAATAGAGAGATAAGAGGGTACGAGCTACTTGTAGGAAGCGCTATTAAAAATGATTTCGTGCTTAGCGGAGAGGATAAACTAACCTTGATATTTACTAAGGGTGATCCGGGAGGATTTGCTCTGATACCAAAGATGAAGCGCTTTGATGTGATATCTAGTTTTGACTCCGGACTCGTGGCGTATGACAAGAGCTATCTTTATACCTCAGTAGAGGCTCTGCGTAAAATTTTAGACTATGAAGAGGGCAGGTATGACGGAATCCATGTCTATTCTGATAAACCATTTGATGATATAAGCAAAATTTCAGCCCAGCTTCCACTCTCTTTAAGAGCTATTGGTTGGTGGCAACAAAATGGAAATTTCTTTTCAGCTCTTGCGCTTGAAAAGCGCGCTCTTTTTATAGTTTTAATGCTAATTATTTTGGTCGCATCTTTAAATATAGTAAGCTCGCTTCTGATGACTGTTATGAACCGCCGTCACGAGATAGCGCTTTTGCTCTCTCTTGGTGCAAGTAAGAGTGAGATAAAAAAGAGCTTTTTTGCCTTAGGTGCCACAATAGGTGGAAGCGGAATAGTATTTGGCCTTATATTGGGACTATTTGGAGTTTGGCTGCTTGGAAGTTTTGATATTATAAATTTGCCTGCAGATGTGTATGGAAGTGCTAAACTACCAATGGAGCTATCTTTAATTGACTTGTCGCTTATACTTGTTGGAGCCATTGTGATAGTGGCGTTTTCGTCATATTATCCTGCTAAAAAAGCAGCCCAGATAAATGTGCTTGAAACATTAAGAAACGAATAAAATAGTTTTTTATTTTTTAACTACTACACTCTCTAAATTTTCAAAGCTAAATATATTAAATCCATTTTCATGCCTATATGTCAAATTTAGCTTATGTGCCTCAAGTATATTATCTACTATATAAAGCCCCAAGCCAAAGCTTTTTTTGGCATCTTCACCTTTAGTAAACGGCTCTATATAGTGCTTTAGATCTTTTGATAGTTTTTCGCCTCTGCTTATGAACTTGATATCTTTATCGCCTATGGCTATTTTTACATGTCTATCGCTGGAGTATTTTAGTCCATTATCTATCATGTTTTTAATAGCTATCGCAAAGAGTTTAAAATCAATATTTATGCTAATATTTTCTATTTTCTCTATGACTACACTATCTTTTTCCACCATCGCTATATCAAGAGCTTCATCTATCACATCGTCTATCAGGCAAATTTTGGTGTTGCTTAGAGCGGTGCTTGATGTTACTTGTTCGACAGCGGCAAATTCGTTTATAAGACTTTCAAGCTTTACAAATACCGACACGAGTCTTTCTTGATTTTTATCTTTTTGTATCATTTCAGCGGTTATTCTTCCTTTTGTGATAGGAGTTTTAAGCTCGTGCATAATATTTCTTAAGAATAATTTTCTTGAGTTATTGAGGTGCCTAATTTGACAAACCGCATTATAAAAAGCCTCTGAAACTTCTGAAATTTCATCATTACCGCTACTTACATCTTTAATCTTGTCAATATCTCCTCTGGCAAATATATCTATCTGTCTTTTTAGTTTTCTTAGTGGCTTTAACTTTCTAATAACAAAGATGTAAGCTGCAAGTAAGATAAGTGCAACTATGGAAAAAATAATTTTGATAATATCATATCTATAGGGTTGGTATTCGTTGTCTTTTAAAAGTAGGGTTCTATCTATATGTTTAATTTTTAAATAGTGATGTTTTTCATATAGCATAATAGCACTCGAACCAATATCTGCTGAAATTTCCTCTAAAATCGTAGCATCTTTTAAAATTTTTTCTTTTTCTTCTTGATCTATAATCTCAGGCATTCTGATGCCTTCGATTTGGCGTTCATACTCTTTGTCGTTTATAATTCCACTCATATAAAATAGCGTATTTCTGGCTATTGTAGAGTATTTTGCATTCAACTCTCTTGTGTAGTTTTGCTTATCATACTCCATTAGCCATAAAAAGGCCAGAAATATGCTTGTAGACGCAAGTATAAATATAAAAGTAATAGTATAAAAAACTGATGAACGTTTCATTTTGGGGTAAATTTATTGAATAAGCTTATAGCCTATACCTCTAATCGCATGTATATATGTAGGCTCTTTTGGATTTTCACCAAGTTTGGCTCTGATTCTGCCTATTATTACATCTATGCTTTTATTTGATGAGTCTTCATTAATACTTTTGCAATTATATATAAGCTCTTCTCTCGTGATAGCCCCACCTTCTTTTTTGATCAAGTATTTTAAGATGTCAAATTCTGCAGCGGTTAAGTTTAAAGGCTCGTTTTTGAGGGTGATAATATGCTCAAATTCATTTAAAACCAGATCCTTGTTTTTCTGCTTTTTTTCTTCCGCTATAGTTACATTTTGGCGTCTTAAATGACTTTTAATACGCGCCAGTAGTTCTTGAGGATCGTAAGGTTTGGGTAGATAATCGTCCGCTCCATTGTCAAGAGCATTAACTTTATCGGTAATGTCATGTCTTGCGCTTGAGATTATGATAGGAATGTTATGTCTTTTTCTTATCTCTTTGCATACTTCAAGCCCATCAATACCAGGCAGAGTCAGATCAAGTATTACAAGATCAAATTTGCCAGTATTTAAAGTAGAAAGACCTATATAAGGTTCTTCCGCGATGGTAACCCTAAAATCATAGTTTTCAAGGTACTCACTTAAAATTTCAGCCAGTTCAAAATCATCTTCTATCATCAAAATGTTTATCATGCCATATTTCCAAAATTTATTTTAAGTTGATATCGATTATAACAGAAAATTTATAAAACTATATAAAGAAAAAAGTTGGGCGTAATCTTACGCCCTTAAATTTATTTAATAACAAGTCCTTGAATAACTCCGCCTCTATTTACCCATACAAGAGTTTTTTTGTTCTTAGAATTTAAAAGAGCCTTGTTAAAATCATTGAGATTTATTATATTTTCTTCACCGATTTGTATTATGATATCGCCTTTTTGGAAGCCAAATTTATCGGCGTTTGAGTTTGTCTTGACATCTGTTACTAGTACGCCTACTATATCTTGAGGAATTTTATATCTATATCTTATTTCATCGTTTATGGGAGCTACGCTCAGTCCGCTTATAGAGGAGTTATCTCTCATTCCTGTATTGGGTTGTTGCATATTGGCTAGTTTTATTTTTGTCGTTTCTATTTTACCTGAACGCTCATATACTAGAGTGATCTCTTTATTAGGAGTAAGAGAGCCTATCGTATTTTTAAGATCGTTTGCGTTTTTTATCTGCTTATCGTCTATTTGTATTATAAGGTCCCCTCTTTTAAGTCCTGCTGTATCGGCAGGAAGCCCCTTTTCTACACTGCTTATTAGCGCTCCTTCTTTGTTTTTATAAATTTCTTTTTGTTCCGTTGTTAAATTTGATATCATAACGCCTATATATCCACGTTCGATCTTGCCATCCTCGATAAGCTTTTTGGCTATCTCTTTAGTCATATTTGAAGGGATCGCAAAGCCTATTCCGTTATTACCACCGCTTCTTGATAGAATAGCTGAATTTATACCTACAAGAGCACCTCTGCTATCTACAAGCGCGCCACCTGAGTTTCCAGGATTGATAGAGGCATCGGTTTGGATAAAATTTTCATATTGATTTAATCCGATATTATCTTTATTTAGACCTGAGATTATGCCTTGTGTTATACTTCCGCCTACTCCAAACGGATTTCCTATGGCAAATACAATATCACCTTCCATTATCTTAGATGAGTCCGCGATCTTGATTGCCTTTAAATCCGTTGCTTCTATTTTGATTATCGCAAGATCAGTCTTTGGATCTGTGCCTATAATCTTCGCCTTATACTCTTTTTCACTCTCCAGTAAAGTTACTAAAATTTCATCGCTATCTTCTATTACGTGGTTGTTTGTTACTATATACCCATCGCTTGATATTATTACTCCTGAGCCTAAAGATGCACTCTTTTGCTTATCTTGGGGGATTTTAAAGTTAAATCCAAAAAAGTCTCTAAAAAAAGGATCGTTAAACATCTGGTCGAATCCACTGCCTGCAGTAGTAGTTTTTGTAGTGGATATATTTACTACTGATTTTTTAGCTTCAGAAATAGAGCTATTATAAGAGAGTATAACTCCATCAGAGTTCTCCGGATTTAATCTTGTAAATTTATCTTTGGCTTCATTAAAATTTATTGTTGCTGCAAATATAGAACAAGCTGCAACAAGCGATATCACAACTATTTTTTTCATTATTATTAATCCTTTTATAATTAGTATTTTAAAAAAGGATTATAAAGTATCCCACTTAACGCAAAGTTAATGTTTTTTAGCCTATTGTAAATATATAAAATTAGTATACTTGATTGACATAGACTAAAGTTTTATGCTACAATAATTATAAAAAAAATTGCTTTAAGGATATGAAATGAGTAATAGTCTTTATGATACTTTGGGCATTTCAAAAGGCGCAACTAGCGACGAGATAAAAAAAGCATACCGCAGATTGGCAAGAAAATATCATCCGGATATAAATAAAGAGCCTGGTGCAGAAGATAAATTTAAAGAGATAAATGCAGCTTATGAAATTTTAAGCGATGAGAAGAAAAAGGCTCAATATGATCAATACGGCGATACTATGTTTGGAGGACAAAATTTCCATGACTTTGCAAGCAGTTCAGCCAATATGGGCGATCTTGACGAGATATTAAAAAATATTTTCGGCGGAGGCTTTGGAGGATTTTCTAGAAGCGGCTTTAGTGGATTTTCAAGCTCAGGATTTGATGATGGCTTTAGTGGATTTTCGCAAGATCTAGACATTAGAGCCAGAGTAAATATACCTTTTGAGGTTGCTATTTTGGGTGGTGAGCATAGGATAAATTTTAATGGAGATAGTCTAAAGATAAAAATTCCAAACGGTATAAACAATGAGGAGAAGCTTCGTATAAAAGGCAAAGGTAAGAGCGCTAGAAGTGGCGAGGCGGGCGATTTGATACTGACTGTAAATATAGAACCGAGCAGTGAGTATGAAAGAGATGGCGATGATTTGTATAAGGAGGCTGAAATTCCGCTTAGAACAATGCTTTTTGGTGGAAAGGTAACTATATCTACCTTGCAAAAAGATGTTACCATAAAGATTGCCGAGAATTCAAAATCAGGACAAAAGATAAGAATTAAAGGCTATGGTGTAAAAAATAGAAAAAGTGGACTTTATGGAGATTTGTATCTTAAGATCAAAGTTGCATTGCCGGATACAAATTCGCTTGATGATGATTTGATAAAAATTATGAAAGAAAAACTTCCGGAGAGATAAAATGCGTGGATATGATGAGCCTGTTTATCTTATAAGTGTCGTTGCTAAAGTGCTTAGCATACACCCTCAAACCTTGCGTCAATATGAGCGAGAAGGTCTTGTTGAGCCGTCAAGAACCGATGGTCGTATGAGGCTATATTCTGAGAAAGATCTGGATCGTATCAAGATGATACTTCGTCTGACTCGTGATTTGGGTGTAAATTTGGCTGGAGTTGATGTGATATTGCAGCTAAAAGAGCAACTTGATCAGTTTGAGCAAACTATAGATGAGTTAAGAAGTGAAGTGGATAGGCTTAACAATACAGGCACTATTCCATCTAAAAAAGCCCTTGTTAAACGCAAGAATAGTTTTGATCTTATTTTTTATGAACATAAAGATAAGGGCTAATATTTATTAAAATAAGGTTGCTTTTGATATAATTTCAAATACAGATAATTAAAATTTAGCTTTAATTATCGGCTTATGTATGAGGTGGAATTTGGAAAATTTTTTACTTTTTTTTGCTATTTTATTGATAGCAAGCATTGTTTTTAGTAAGGTTTCTGATAAATTTGGTATTCCATCTCTTATTGTCTTTTTAGCTGTCGGTATGCTGGCCGGATCTGACGGACTTTTAGGAATTGACTTCACAAATCATAGAGTGGCTCAAGAGATTGGCACCATAGCTCTTATATTCATATTGTATGCCGGTGGTCTTGATACAAATTTTAAATCAGTTAGACCTATAATGGTAAGTGGTATAGTTTTAGCGACTATCGGAGTCATACTAACTGCAGGCACTGTTGCCGTTTTGGCAAGATATCTTTTAAATTTTAGCTGGATGGAAGCATTTTTATTAGGTTCTATTATCTCATCTACTGATGCAGCGGCGGTATTTGCCATCTTAAGAGCCAAAGGAATTTCGCTTAAAAACAATCTAGGACCGCTTCTTGAGCTAGAGTCAGGCTCAAACGACCCTATGGCGATCTTTCTTACTATGACTATGATTCAAATGATATCTTTATCCACCACTCCGACACCTGCAAATATAGCACTTATACTTGCGGAGCAGTTTTTAATAGGTGGCATATTAGGCTATATATTTGGATTTTTATTGCCATCTATATTTAATAGATTAAGACTCGAGTATTCTGGACTTTATTCGGTATTTTCGATAGCTTGGGCTTTGCTTATTTACACTATTGTTACAAAGGTTGGTGGAAACGGATTTTTGGCTGTGTATATAGCTGGAATTTTTATAAATAAAAAGGAATTCGCTCATAAAAAGAGTCTTGTCGGATTTCACGATGGTATTGCTTGGACTATGCAGATTGTTGTGTTTTTGACGCTAGGTTTACTTGTATTTCCCTCAGAGCTTCCGTCTGTAGCATTTATGGGTTTTATAATAGCTTTATGGTTGATGTTTGTTGCTAGACCTGTGGGCGTATTTATATCCCTTCTGTTTTCAAAATATAATATCAAAGAGAAAATTTTCATCTCATGGGTTGGTCTTAGAGGAGTTGTACCCATAGTGCTTGCTACATATCCTTATGGAAGTAATTTGCCAAATTCAAATTTAATATTTAATACTATCTTTTTCGTGGTCCTGATATCTTTGGCTGTTCAAGGTGCTACTCTTGAATTTTCAGCGGTAAAATGTGGAGTTAAAGACGATGATGAGGTTGAAGAAGCTGAGGCATCGAACTTACCAATTTTTTATCATACATTAAGACAATACACTATACATTTTGGCTCGGAAATCATCGAGAAAAACCTAGCGGAACTTGAGTTGCCAAGTGATTTTCTTATCCTGCTTATAAAACGCAAGGGCGAATACATCAAGCCTACAGGCTCATCGGTATTTGAAGAGGGTGATTTATTGCTCATTCAATGCGAAGATGAAAACAAATACAACGAAATTTTAAAAACTTATTTTGTTCCGCAGAATTAGAATTTTAGATACATTTCAATTCTGGTTAAATTTCTCAATGGAATATTATTGTCTAAAGTTAAATTTTATTGGAGCAAATTTTACATCATTTGTTTTTTAAAAATTGTTTTATTTCAATATCACCTTTCTCTCCAACAAAACCACAACTTTTGCCACCATTTTTCCCTATAGTAGCTTTATGTATTTCATTAAATACCATTCCATAAGGAATATAAATTTCATAGGCTTTTGCAACTAAATTATCTTTATTGTCTAAAATATTATATTTATGATGCTTTGAAATTTTGTTCGAAAATTTCTCATTGCTTGATAAAATACGAAATTTTTCTACATCATCTTTAGTATAATCGTTATCCAAAACAACAACCCCATAATCTTTTTGAATATTACATTTGTATTGGTATGTTATAAAAAATCTAGCATCGTCAAAATTTATAACAGCAAGAAACAGAACTACCCATAATATAATTTCCTTATTAAATTTGATATTTTTTCTATGAAATATTGATAAAAATATTGGCATAATAAATATTGGAAATATTAGCAATGTTGTTGAAATAATTACACATGTTAGTATTGATACAAATTTTAGTATTTTATTTAAATTTGACAAATAAATTTGATTTATCACTACAGCCCAAGCAAAAGAAATTATAAGTATTAAAATAATAGCTAGCATTTACGCTCTTCCATTTTTAGTGATGTATATTGTTGGACATTATTTTATAAAAACTAACAAATAGTTTTAAGATTATAAAATTTATATTTGTAATTATAGCTTGTTTTTAAGATTAAAATGAAAGATTAGCTAAAAGTGAGAGAGCATAAACTCTCTCGTAAATTTTTAAGATTAAGCTTCTAAAGCTTGTTTTAGATCTTCGATTAGATCATCAGCGTCTTCTATGCCTATGCTTAGGCGGATAAGTCCTGCAGGCACTCCGATCTTAGCTAGTTCGCTAGGCGGAATTTGCTGGTGCGTAGTTGATGCGGGGTGAGTGATGATAGATTTAGAATCACCGATATTAACAACAATGCTAAAAATTTTAACCCTATCAAGCACTGTTTTAGCTCGCTCAAAGCTATCAACCTCAAAGCAAAGTAGTCCGCTTGCCATGCCGCCGTCAAAATATTTTTGAGCTCTTTCATATCCTACGTCGTTTTTGAGCCCTGGATATGTGACACTCTTAACCGCTTCGTGAGAATTTAAAAACTCAGCGATTTTTAATGTATTATCAGAGTGTTTTTTCATACGAAGAGCAAGCGTCTCAAGCCCTTGTATGAGCTGCCAAGAGTTAAATGGTGAAATCGTAGCGCCTATATCGCGTATAAGCGAAAGCCTCATCCTAAGCGTATAGATGTCAAAACTCTCGGCAAGTTCTGCATATATGAGTCCGTGATAGCTCTCGTCAGGTCCGTTAAAGTGCGCGTATCTGGCGCTTGAAACTATCTTTGAGTTTAGCTCTTTGCTGGCTATCACGGCACCTGCTATGCTTAGCCCTTGACCGCTCATGTATTTGCTTGCGCTATGCACTACGACATCCACGCCTTGTTCTATAGGGCGAAGTAGGATCGGTGTAGGCACGGTGTTATCGGCTATGGTTATGATGCCGTGTTTATTTGCGATAGCGACTATTTTTTCGATATTTGGGATGGCGATTTGCGGATTTGAGAGCGTTTCAAAAAATATCGCCCTAGTTTTGCCATCTATCAACTTTTCAAGATCGTCCGCGCTGTCGCTATCAAAGGCTCTTGCTTCTATGCCAAATCTTTTTAGCGTGTGGTGAAACAAAGTGTTTGAGCCGCCGTAAATTTTCTTAGCTACGATGATGTTTTCGCCTGCTGCTGCGATGTTTGCAACCGCGTAAAATATAGCAGCCTGTCCGCTTGCCGTAGCTATAGCAGCCGCGCCGTTTTCAAGAGCTGCAAGTCTAGCTTCAAAAATATCTGTCGTAGGGTTGTTTAGTCTTGTGTAAATCGGTCCAAGTTCGGCTAGTGCAAAACGATTTGCCGCAGTCTCGGCAGTGCCAAAATCATAAGCCGTAGTTTGGTAAAGAGGTACCGCCATCGAGCCTGTGCCGATTTTGGTGTCGTAGCCAAAGTGCGTGGCAATGGTTTCTTGTTTCATTGTTTGCCTTTATGATAGATTTAAATTTCGGTATTATACAGATAAAAAGGTTACATTTTATTAATGCGGCGGCTTTAAACGCTAAATTTTAGCTTGAAATTTGCAAGATAAAAGTAGGGTATAATTGCACTTTGATTTGGAGAGTAAGATGAACACTGTAGGATATGATAAATTTAAGCGTGTAAAATATCTGCGCGGGCTTGAAAAATTTGCAAAATCAGCCATAAATGGGCTTAAAAGAGAGGATTATGACGAGGAGCAGTTTAGAGTAAGAGTGGCTAATAATGCTGAAATTTTAGCTAAAATCGAGCCTGTATATCTTGACTCGGCATATTCAAAAGCGCTTGAAAAATTTGTAAATTTAATCATAGCAAATAATGACAGAAACGAGCTTTTAGACGCTGCAAATTCGCTTGAGAAGCTAAAAAACTCTAAAACATATAAAAAAGATAAGCATAAAAATAGATACAAGGATGAAGATTGAAAACGATAATTTTTGATATGGACGGCACTCTCATAGATAGCTCAAAAGCGATTTGCGTGACGGTTAATGAGGTTCGCAGAGAGCTTGGGTTTGATAGCGATTTGGCTGAGGATTTTATAGTTAAAGCGATAAATGAAATTGGGCGAGATCTCGGCAAAGAATTTTACGGACTAAACGTCATAAATTCAAAGCTAAGAGATGGTTTTGAGACTAAATTTAAGATAAATTACGACAGATACGCAAGGGCTTATGAGGGCGTAGAAGAGCTGCTTAAAAAGTGCGTGGAGGCAAACTATTTTGTAGCACTTGCCAGTAATGCACCGCAAGAAACCCTAAACGATATTTTAGTAAAAAATAATATTTATAAATATTTTAATCATATCATTGGAGCCAGTAAAGATGTACCGCAAAAGCCTGATCCGACTATGATAAATTTAGTTAAAGAGATGGCTGGATTTGATAAGGTTTTGTTTGTCGGAGATAGTCATAAAGATGAGCTTGCAGCCAATGGTGCCAAAGTAGAGTATATAAATGTATGCTGGGGATTTGGTAGCGAAAGTAAGAGCGCAGTCAATATATACGATATAGAAAAAGCTTGGCAATATATCGAATCTTTGTAATAACTACATAAAATAATACATATAAAAATACAAATTATTTTACATATAAATTCAGCTTAAAATATAGTAAAATTAAGCTGAATTTAAATATTTGTATCTTTAAAATTTAAAAAATTTAAATCTAAATTTCTTGGCTAAAAATCCTTTTTTAATTTCAAATTTTACTTTGGCACTGTACTTAAAAATGCTTATCTGGATTTAAAATTTACTCTGGCACCTTGTAAAAAATATCAAAATTTAGTTTTAAATTTTACAGCTTATTTTTAGACATTAATATTATTTAATATTATTTTATTTTAATATACTCATAAATCAAAAGCCTGTTTTATAATCAAAATGAAAGTTTGTTTGGCTATAATAAATTTAAAATTTATTTAAAGGAAATTTATGGATTATGATATCTTTGCTCAAAATCCAAGAGATAAATTTTTTGATATTTTATTTAACGCAAACAGAAATTTAGTAGAGAACGAGACTGAAAAACTACTTGAAAGATTTGTGGCTATGAGCATATATTGCGAGCGTAACGGATTTGATGAAATTCAGCAAAACGCATTCATAGCGCAAAATCAAACTGAAATTCATGAAGGCTTAAATGATATTTACATCGGACTTAGTGGGGATATTTTAAGTCAAAATGAGTAAAATACTCTCTGTTTTTTTTATGTTTTTTTTAGCCTTTGCAAATGCCGTTGATTTAGGCTTTAGCGAACAACATTTGTTTGAGCTTAAAAAGGATGAGTGGGCGAGAGTTTTTGTGACGGAAAAAGGCACTAGCGATCGCGATAGCTTTGACTTTAGATGGACGCTGTTTGATAACACAAATATCATCGTTCATACTAGATACAGAAACTATCCAAGACAGCTTGTTATGTCTCTTAGGCGTGGTTTGAGTCTGTATAAACAGAGCTTAATACCAGATTTTAGACAGCCTCCGATGGATATTGCATGGCTATATCTTGAATTTGAAAATTTTAAAGATGGCAAAGGTTTTTTTAAAGTTTATATAAAAGATGATCAAAAACGTCTTGACGTAGAATTTTTAGATCCTGTAAAGAGGTAGTTAGTATGGATAAAATTGATGAAATAATGTATCAATTTATAGATGAGCT
Source organism: Campylobacter sp. RM16189 (assembly GCF_012978815.1). Lineage (NCBI taxonomy): Bacteria > Pseudomonadati > Campylobacterota > Epsilonproteobacteria > Campylobacterales > Campylobacteraceae > Campylobacter > Campylobacter sp. RM16189. Next base: position 191,725 of record NZ_LIWR01000002.1, read on the forward strand.
TGGATACGACCGAGCTAGTGAAATTTTTAGGAATGTTAGCTCAGGTAAAAAGCTTAGATCAAAGTTGCTTTTAAAAATTGTCGGAGAGAGTGAGGAGAGCCTGAGGTTGTGCGCTATAATAGAGCTTATACACCTTGCAAGCTTGCTTCATGATGATGTGATAGACAATTCTGATACAAGGCGAGGCAAGCCTAGTATAAATGCTACTTTTGGTACAAAAAGAGCCATAATGCTAGGCGATATACTATATTCTAAAGGTTTTTACGAACTATCCAAATTTGACCCAAAAATAGCTCAAAATATCTCAGATGCAGTCTGCAAACTAAGTATAGGCGAGATGATGGATGTGGAGCTATCTAGAGATTTTAATACCGATAAAGAGGCTTATCGCACCATGATTTACTATAAAACCGCAGTGCTTATAGAGGCTACTGCTGCGGTAGGTGCAAATTTGACTGGGCTTGATGAGGAAAAATTTAGAAATTATGGTAAAAATTTGGGATTAGCTTTTCAGCTAGTCGATGATATTTTAGATATTACTCAAGATGCCCAAACTTTGGGTAAGCCTAATCTAAGTGATTTAAAAGAGGGCAAAGTAACTCTTCCATATATCTATCTTTATGAAAATTTAGGTGATGAGGATAGAGGAAGGCTTATGAATCTTTTTAAAGCGGAGCTAAACAGTGCTCAAATTGATTGGGTGAAATCTAAAATGTCTAGAACCAGCTCTATAGAACGCTCGATAAAAGAGGCCAAAGAGCTTGGTAAAAAGGCTTTAGAAAGCATAGCTCAATACAATATAAGCGAGCTTGATCATATAGTTAATAGTATGATCGATAGGGAATTTTAATGCATTATACAAGCGTAAGTTTTACACATAAAAATACTGATATTTCAGTTAGAGAGAGGCTTTCGTTTTCTAATATAGAGAGAAAGACAGAAATTTTAAGGCTCTTAAATTCAAGCCAAAATATTAATGAATGTATGGTTTTAAATACCTGCAATAGAGTCGAAATTATCGCTAGCGTAAAGGAGATAGAGGGAGCTAGTAAGCATATAATATCCTGTATATCTCTGCTTTGCGGTATAGATTATGAGGAGCTTTACACTAGAGCCGATATATATGAAGATAACGGGGCTATTCACCATTTATTCGCCGTAGCAAGCTCTCTTGATAGCTTAGTTATAGGCGAGACTCAGATAGCAGGACAATTAAAAGAGGCTTTTAGATTCGCTTACGCAAACGGAAATTGCGGAATGAAGCTTGGTAGAGCCATAGAAGCCGCTTTTAAGTGTGCTGCAGAGGTTAGAAATAAGACTGAAATTTCTAAAAATCCAGTATCTGTTTCAAGCGTGGCGGCTCAAAAAGCAAAAGAGATGTTTGACGGAAATATCAATGGAATGGTTGCTGTAATAGTAGGTGCTGGAGAGATGGCTGAGCTTGCCGCAAAGCATATCATAAGTAGCGGTGCCAGAGTAATAGTGATCGGCAGAAATATCGATAAGGCAAAGGCTTTAGCCATGTCTTTAGGTGATAATAACGAATATGATTCTATTGAAAATTTAAAAGATTATATCAATAAATATCAGCTTATATTCTCAGCTACGGCTTCGCCATATCCTGTAATACTTGATTCGATGATAGAAAAAAGAGAGTTTGATAGATATTTTTTTGATATCGCCGTACCTAGAGATATAGCTGTAACTCCTAGTGAAAATATTAAAATTTATGCAGTCGATGATCTAAAGGAGATCGTGAGTAGAAATTTAGCTCTCAGAGAGGAACAGGCGCAGATAGCTTATACTATCGTAGGAAGAAATACGACACACTTCTTTAGACACCTTAGAGAGCTTGCTATAACTCCTGTGATAAAGGGAATTAGAGAGCAGGCTAAGGAGTGCGCTCAAAAAGAGCTTGAAAAGGCTATCAAAAAGGGGTATTTAAAGCATAGCGATCATGATGAAGCATATAAGCTGATTCATCAAGTTTTTAAGGCATTTTTACATGCGCCAACTATGAAATTAAAATCTTTGGCTGATGATAGCAACTCTGAAAATATAATAAAATTTACAAAAAATGTCTTTGATATAAAGAACCACACACATATTGAGGATGGCGAATTTGAATGGGAGAGTGAGTAGTGAGATTTTCTAGACTTTATGTACCGACTTTGAAAGAGGCTCCAAAGGATGCTAGCTTGCCGAGTCATAAATTTTTGTTAAGAGCGGGATTTATAGAGCAAACCGGAAGTGGGCTTTATAACTTTTTGCCACTTGGTAAAATCGTGCTTGATAAGATAAGAAACGTAGTAAAAGATGAGATGGATAACGCCGGAGCTCAAGAGGTAACGATGAGTGTTGTTACTGCTGGTGAACTATGGAAAGAGAGCGGACGATTTGATGTGTTTGGTAAGGAGCTTTTGAGATTTAAAGATCGTAAAGACAATGATTTTGTAATAAGTCCTACCAACGAAGAGGCTGTAGTGGCTCTTGTGCGTGGCAAAATTACTAGCTACAAGCAGCTGCCGCTAAATTTGTATCAGATTAATACTAAATTTAGAGATGAGGCCAGACCGCGCTTTGGACTGCTTAGAGGGCGAGAATTTTTGATGAAAGATGCTTATAGCTTCCACGCTAACGAAGAGGATTTAAAGCGCGAATTTGATCTCATGGAAGAGACTTACTCGAGAATTTTTACTCGCTTGGGGCTAAATTTCCGTGCGGTTGAGGCAGATAGCGGAGCTATCGGAGGAAGCGGAAGCAAGGAATTTATGGTTCTAGCAGATAACGGAGAGGATGATATATTGGTGTGCTCTTGCTGTAAATATGCGGCAAATATAGAAGCTGCAAAGAGAAAAAAGCGTAGCTGTGACGCCGAGCGACCAGAGGCTGATGCGAGTAAATTTTACACTCCTAACGCAAAGAGTATCAAAGATATAGCGGAATTTTTTAGAGTTAGCGAGTTTTACACGATAAAAGCGGTGATAAAAAAGGCTATTTATAAAGATGAAGAAAAGGTTGTGGTCTTTTTCATCCGCGGCGATGACGAGCTTCAAGAGGTTAAGGCGACCAACGCATGCGGTGCGCTTGAGATAACGGACGCTAGTGAAGAAGAGATAAGCAAAGCCGGTCTTGTAGCAGGATTTTGCGGACCGGTTGGGCTTCATGGCGTGGAGTTTTTTATAGATAGAGAGCTTGAGGGCGAAACTCAGATGATATGCGGTGCAAACGAGAAAGACTACCACTTCGTAGGAGTTAGCGTTACTAACTTTAATAGTGACCGCTTTAAAGACCTTTTAGCCGTAAAAGAGGGCGATAGATGTCTGCACTGTGGCGGGAAACTCAGCGTTAGCAAAGGCATTGAAGTTGGGCACATCTTTCAGCTTGGACAGAAGTATTCAGCCGCGATGAATGCAACCTTCCTTGATGAAAACGGCAAAGCAAAGCCGTTTTATATGGGTTGCTACGGCATAGGCGTTAGTAGGCTGGTTGCCGTGATGTGCGAAGCTAGTCACGATGATAAGGGCTGCATCTGGAAAAAGGAGTGCGCACCGTTTGACGTGCATATAATCATCTCAAATTTAAAAGATGAGGTCGGAGTAAAATTTGCAAACGAGCTTTACGGCGAGCTTAGAAGCTTTGGCATTTCAGCTTTGCTTGATGATAGAAATGAGAGATTTGGCGTTAAGATGAGCGAATTTGAGCTTATCGGAATTCCTTACGGAGTAGTCGTTGGCAAGGGGCTTGAAAAAGGCGAAGTTGAGTTTGTAAGGCGTGCAAGTTTAGAAAAAACTTCGGTTCATAAAGATCAAATTTTAGCCAAGGTCAAAGAGGCGCTATGCTAAGACTTCTTTTTATGCCCTATGTCGCGATCGAGGTTATATGCGCTTATTTTTTTATTAGCGAATATGGATTTTTACCTCTTGTTCTAGAGGTTATCGCGACGGCTGTTTTGGGCATGTTTTTTATGTTTCAGGTTGGATTTTTTCAGCTTATTTCAAGGATCGTATTTCTTAAGCCAAGTGATATTTTTGGAGTGCTGGGTATGCCTATCGGAGGATTTTTTCTATTTATCCCGGGCGTTGCTACCGACGTGCTTGGCGTGGTCGTCATTATCTTTGCTCTGTTTTCAAATTTAAAAAACCAACCGCTTAAAAAAGAGCGTGAAGGCGAATATTATAGTTACAGACGAGAGCATAAGGAGGAAGATGGCGAAATCATAGATGTTGAAGTTGTCGAAGAAGAGCGTAAATATAAATAAAGGTAAAAAATGAAAAATTTAAAAATAGCAACAAGAAAAAGTATCCTAGCCATGTGGCAAAGCGAGCATATCAAGGCTAAAATTTTGGATTTTCATAAAGATATAGAGGTAGAACTTGTCGGCATGAAGACAAAAGGCGACGTGATACTTGATACTCCGCTTGCTAAGATTGGTGGCAAGGGGCTTTTTACCAAAGAGCTTGAAGATAGCATGCTAAAAGGCGAAACTCATATCGCGGTTCATAGCCTAAAAGATGTGCCTGTGGCTTTTCCCGATGGGCTTGTGCTTGCTGCAATCTGCTCCCGTGAAGATGTGCGCGACGCTATGATAAGCGAAGAATTTGCTAAATTTGAAGATCTGCCTAAGGGTGCCAAAGTAGGAACCACGAGCCTTAGACGTAAGATGCAGCTTTTAAGGATGAGACCGGATCTTGAGATCATCTCGCTTAGAGGAAACGTCCAAACTAGGCTAAGAAAGCTAAGAGAGGGCGAATTTGACGCGATCATCCTAGCTATGGCAGGCATAAACCGTCTAAATTTAAAAGATGAGGTTAAATTTATCTATCCTTTTGAGCTAGATCAAATGATACCTGCGATGGGTCAGGGTGCGCTTGGGATAGAGGCTGTAGAAAATGAGGAAATTTTAAAATCGATAGAGTTCTTGCGCGATGAAAGAGCCGTTGTAGAAACAACCGTGGAGCGCGACTTCGTGACGCTGCTTGAGGGCGGTTGTCAAGTGCCTATCGGCATAAATGCAAAGCTTGATAAAGAACAAATTTATATAAATGCGATCGTGGGACTTCCTGACGGAAGTGAAGTTTTACAAAAGAGCTTAACCGTGGCAAAGAGCGAATTTGCAACTGCCGGCAAAGAGCTTGCGCGCGAATTTATCTCTAAGGGTGCCAAGGAGCTTTTAAGGCGAGCCGAAGAGATGGCAAACGAGGCATGAGAGCGCTTACGGCTCTTGTTTGCTATTGCTTTTGGAAGTTCAAATGTAGATATCATAAAAGAGCTTTTTACAAATCCGAATTTTGATAAAGCCAAGCATTTTAAAGGCGAAATGGCTGCGCGTAACAGCGATTTTTATCTAACGCGCTTTCATATAAAGGATATCGCCCCTCTTGGAAAGGGTGATGAATTTGATGTCTTTAGAGTTAGTTTAAGCTCAAATGACGACAGCGAGCATTTTGATCTTTATGTTTATATGATTGAAGACGGAATTTATGCAGTTAGATCGCTGGCGATGACAGGCGTTATAAAAGATCTGATTTATCACTATGAAAAGATTAGTGATAAGCAGAGGAAAGATCTTGATCTTGAAAATTTAAAACTTACGGTGGCAAAAGACAGTGAGCTTATCAAATTCGGCAAAGAAAATTTGCATAAATTTGAGCGAATTTTTGAAATTTACGGCTCAAATTTTTTAGACAAAAACGATCAAATAGAGCGAATTTTGAAAGCCTTGCATCTATCGCATATAGAAAGCGACGACAATGTTTTTAGGATAGTAGTCGGCGGTATGGTTGATAATATAGTCGGATTTTTTAGAGTAGAAAAAGAAGAGGACACTCCGCTTATGCATGAAAATCTCTATATAATGATAAAAAAGATTGCTCCTAAATGGTATCTTTTTAAGACGACATAAAACGAAACAAGGAAAATTTATGCAAAAGTATATTGATTTATTAAAGCAGCATGATCTCTTAAAAATCATTGATAAGCCCGTAGATATAGACCTTGAGATAGCACATGCAAGCTATATCGAAGTTAAAAAGCCTGATAGCAAGGCATTGCTTTTTACAAATCCCGTTTGTAAAAAATCGGGTCGTAAATTTGCTCCCGTACTTACAAATATATTTGGTAGTTTTGAAGCGACCAAGCTTATAATGGGAGTAGATCCTGATGAAGTGGCTAAGGAAATTTCAAATCTTTTAAAACCAAAAAAGCCAAAAGGTTTTGCACAAAAGCTAAATTTCATGAGCTATCTTTTTGGCTTAAGAAATGTATTTACAAAGCGCATAAAAGGCGAAGGTGAGTGCCAGCAGGTGAAATTCAAAGGCGATGAGGTTGATCTCTTTAGTTTGCCTGTGCTTAAGACTTGGGAGCTTGACGGAGGCGCGTTTATCACGATGGGGCAAGTTTATACTCAAAGCCTTGATGGAGAGCTTGCGAATTTGGGTATGTATCGCTTGCAAATTTATGATAAAAATCGCCTTGGAATGCATTGGCAGATACATAAAGACGGCGCAAATTTCTTCAACGAGTATAAGCGTGCTGGCAAGAAGATGCCCGTATCCGTAGCGATCGGTGGCGATCCGCTTTATATCTGGTGCGGTCAGGCTCCTCTTCCAAAAGGAATTTTTGAACTGCTTCTTTACGGCTTTATCAGAAAAAGCTCTGCAAAGCTTGTAAAATCGCTTACAAATGAAATTTATATCCCGCATGATGCGGATTTTGTCATCGAAGGATTTGTTGATACTTCTAAAACCGAGCTTGAAGGACCTTTTGGCGATCATACGGGCTTTTATACACCAATTGAACCTTTTCCCGTGATGGATGTTACGGCGATTACGCATAAGCGCGAGGCGATTTTTCATGCAACCGTTGTGGGCAAGCCACCACTTGAGGATAAGTATATGGGTTGGGCTACGGGGCGAATTTTCTTGCCACTTCTTCAGACTACGGTGCCTGAGCTGATTGATTATGATATGCCTGAAAATGGAGTGTTTCACAACCTTATCCTAGCAAAGCTTGAGACTCTATATCCGGGGCATGCCAAGCAGGCTATGCATGCATTTTGGGGTGTTGGGCAGATGAGCTTTGTCAAGCATGCGGTGTTTGTCGATGGGAGTGCACCAAATCCTAGCGAGTATGATAAATTTACCGACTATGTTTTAAATAGATTTGGAGTAAAAGGGCTTTTGATAACAGAAGGAGTTTGCGATCAGCTTGACCATGCCAGTCCAAATTCTTGCTATGGAGGCAAGCTTGGTATAGATGCGACTGCGGATTTTAGCGAAGGCGAGGTAGAAATTTTAGCCGATGATACTTTGTTTGAGAAATTTAAAGAGATCGATAATGATGTTCTTGAGGTTAAGCAGTTTAAAACCGGCACCAAATCTCCTATCTGCGTCATCAAATATGACAAAAAACGCCCTTTAAAAGAGACTCTTGATAAATTTATGCAGCTTAAAGAGTACTTTAAAATAGTTGTTTTCGTAGGGGCTGAAAACTATCTTGAAAATCCATATATGCTCGTTTGGAGAGTTACTAATAACATAGACGCCATGCGCGATATATACATAAAACAAAGCGTGGTTTTTGTGGATGCTACGCAAAAAGGGATTGAGGACGGCTATGAAAGAGGGTGGCCAAAGCAGACCGATTGTACTCCTGAAGTCGTAAGAAGCCTCATTGAGCGTGGTATCGTTGAAAACGATGAGAAGCTGTTTAAAAAATTTGAGATATTTGGATAGATTACGCCCTTGCCCGAATTTGATTGAGTAAATTTTATTAAATTCGGGCGTAAAATTTTATATTTTTCTTTTTTACAATTCTTTTTTACTATAAGATATTCTACTAAAATGTTACCAATCAGCAATAACTTTTATATAAATTGAGTAAATTCTTAACTAATGAGCATTTAAAATTATCATAATGGGATTAAAAATACTCATTTGCTCTTAAATTTGTAATATAATGTAACACATAAATTATTAAGGAGTAAAAATGAAAAAGATAACTACTTTAGCGCTATCTTTGGCGGCTATCAGTTCGTTTGGCTTTGCAAAAGAGATAACCATAGCTGCGGTTATGCCGGTAACAGGCGCTGTTGCGGCTTACGGACAGACGGCTTATGAGGGTGTAACTTTGGCAAATAAAATGCGTCCGACGTTAAAAAACGGCGATACTATTAAGGTTGTGTTGCTTGATACTAGAGGCGAGAAGGTTGAGACTTCAAACGCCACTACAAGGGCTATCTCGCAAAATAAAGCCGTAGGTATCATCGGCGAGCTAATTACCGCTAACACCATGCAAGTAATGGCGATAGCTGATAAAAACAAAATTCCCGTAATAGCACCTGCTGCGACATCGGACAAGCTTCTTGATAATGTGAAATTTGGTAGCAGAGTTTGCTTTATGGATTCGTTTCAAGGAAAGGCTGCGGCTGAATTTGCGGCAAAGGATCTAGGATATAAAACTGCAGTTATCGTCGTGGATCAAGCGCAGGTGTATTCTCTTGGTCTTGCTAAGACGTTTGAGGCTGAATTTACCAAAAACGGCGGCAAGGTTTTAACAAAGCTTAGAATAAGCTCCGGAGATAAGGACTTTAAGGCGATAGTTTCACAGATAAAAAGCCAAAATCCGGACTTCGTCTATGTCCCTACATATCATCCGGAAGCGGCTTTGCTAGCGCGCCAAGCCAAGCAGATAAATTTAAATAAACCTATGCTTGGATCAGACGGCGTGGCAAATCCGACCTTTATCGAGCTTGGCGGAGATTCTGTAGACGGATTTATCTTTAGCGATTCGTTTGACGCTTCAAATCCTCCTACGGAGCTTTCAAAGAAATTTTTAGACGAGTATGAAAAAGATAAAGGCACAAGAGATATAGCGGGCTTTACGGCTCTTGGAGCGGACGCTTATTTTGTAATGGTTGAGGCTATGGATAAGTGCGCAGATCCTGGCGATTCGGTTTGTGTAAACGATCAAATTCACCAAACTAAAGAATTTTCAGGCGTTTCGGGTGTAATCAGTATAGACTCTAAGGGAAATGCCATCCGCTCTGTCGTTATGAAAGAGATAGTTGGCGGCAAACCGACGTTTAAAGCAAACGTTAATCCTTAAAATTTAAATACTTTAAACTCGGAGTGATGATGGAATTTTCACTATTTTTACAAAATATGGTGAACGGGTTTAGCCTTGGCAGTATGTATGCGCTTATTGCCATAGGCTATACTATGGTTTATGGGGTTTTGAGGCTTATAAATTTCGCTCATGGCGATATCATGATGGTTGGTGCGTATGTCTGCTTCTTTGGTATGGTTTCTTTAAATTTGCCATTTATCGCGGCGGTTGTCTTTGCTGTAACCATATGTGCAGCCCTTGGTATCATAACAGATACGATAGCTTATAAGCCGCTTCGTAAAGCGCCTAGAATTTCGCTACTGATTACCGCGATTGGCATTAGCTTTTTTCTTGAAAATCTATTTAACGTGATTTTTGGTAGCGAGGCTAAAGCCTTTGTCATACCGCAATATCTGCAAAAGGTATTAACGTTTGGAGATATTACTTTGGCTATGAGTGCGGTTTTTGTTCCTATCATCACTCTTATTTTGCTTGCTATTACGCTTTTTATACTTTACCGCACTAAATACGGCATGGCGATAAGAGCCCTTGCCTTTGATATCCATACCGTAAATTTAATGGGAATAGACGCAAATTTGATTATTGCTATAGTATTTGCGCTTGGTTCTATGCTTGCAGCTATCGGCGGTGTGTTTTGGTCGCTAAACTACCCGTCCATCGAGCCTATGATGGGAGTTTTGATAGGTCTTAAAGCCTTTGCCGCAGCCGTTCTTGGAGGCATAGGATCGGTTGGAGGAGCCGTGCTTGGAGGATTTATCATAGGATTTACGGAAGTTGTCGTAGTATCTTTAAGTCCTGAATTTTCAGGCTTTAAAGATGCTTTTGCTTTTATATTTTTGATTCTTATACTTATATTTAAGCCTACGGGAATTTTAGGCTATGACTTTGAAAAGAGTAGGTTTTAGATGAGAGTTCCTAAGATTACGCATATCATATTTTTTGCTTTGGCTGTCGGTTTTTTGGTTATATCTCATTATATTTTTGATGATTATTCTTTGAGGGTTTTAAACAATATCGCCATTTTTATTATCTTGGCGGTTAGCTATAACCTTATAAACGGCGTTACGGGGCAGTTTTCGCTTGAGCCAAACGGCTTTGTGGCTGTTGGGGCTTATGTGGCTGCTCTTATCTTGCTTGATGCGGACGCTAAAAACTATCAGTTTGATCTTGAAAGTCCTGCAGTATTTGTGCTTTGGCTTCACTCGTCAAATTTCTTGCTAGCTCTTCTTGCCGCAGGAGTTTGCGCTACTATACTTGCTTTGGTTCTTTCCTTTCCTGTGTTTCGCGTAAGGGGCGATTATCTTGCTATCGTTACGCTTGGCTTTGGTTTTATTATTAAAATTTTAGCCATCAACTATCCGTCCATCACAAACGGATCACTTGGACTTAGCTCCATACCTCAGCACGCTACGCTTTATTATACGGGCGGGATTGCTATTATTAGCGTTATTATGGTGCTAAATATAGTTTATTCGAAATTCGGTCGCGCGATGAAAGCCGTAAGAGATGACGAGGATGCGGCACTTGCTATGGGTGTAAATACATTTGCCGTTAAGACTACAGCTTTTAGCACGTCGGCGTTTTTAGAAGGTGTCGGCGGAGGGCTTTGGGCGTGCTCATTTGCCTCTATCGTGCCTAATGAGTTTGACTTTTATCTAACTTTCCAGCTGCTTATTATCATCGTTCTTGGCGGACTTGGCTCTATGACGGGAGCTATTTTAGGCACTATCTTGGTGATAGGAGGCGGAGAGTGGCTAAGATTTTTAGATGAGCCGCTAAGCCTGTTTGGGCATACATTTGATGCGATGCCAGGGCTTAGAATGATAGTATTTTCGGTTATTTTAATACTTGTCATGCTCTTTGCAAGAGAAGGAATTTTTGGCAAAAGAGAGCTAACCGATGTGGCTAGATCGGCTATCAAAAGGCTTAAGTGATGATTTTAGAGCTAAGAAATATCAGCAAGAAATTTGGTGGCGTAACCGCGATAAACGATACTAGTTTTCATGTAAACGAGAGTGAAATTTTTGGACTTATCGGACCAAACGGTGCCGGAAAGACGACTATCTTTAACATTATCACGGGCAACTACGAGCCAAGCGGCGGCGAGATAAAATTTAGAGGTGTTACGCTAAACGGCAAAAAGCCAAACGTCATCGTCAAGCACGGCATCGCAAGGACATTTCAAAATATCCGCCTTTTTAGCTCTATGAGCGTGCTTGAAAACGTCTTAATCGGACTTGACGGACATATAAAATATAGCTTTATCGAGAGCGTTTTGCACATGGGACGCTTTCATAAAGAGGAGCGAATTGCACGCGAAAAAGCTATGCGCATACTTGATGAGCTAAATTTAAGCCGGTATGCAAACGAGCCTGCTACCAGCCTAAGCTACGGCGTTCAAAGGAAGGTCGAGATAGCAAGAGCTATGGCGACAAATCCAAAGCTCTTGCTGCTAGATGAGCCTGCGGCAGGCATGAATCCTATAGAGACCGAAGATCTTGCTGAGCTTATCTTTATGCTTAGGGAAAAATACAAGCTTAGTATTTTGCTTATAGAGCATGATATGAAATTTGTAAACCGCCTTTGCGAGCGCGTTTTGGTGCTTGATTACGGTAAGGTAATTTTTGAGGGTAAGCCAAGTGATGCCGTGCGTAACGAAAAGGTCGTATCTGCTTATTTGGGAGATTTTATTCAATGATTAGCGTTAAAGATTTGCACGTTTATTACGGACTTATAGAAGCTGTTAAGGGGATAGACTTTGAAGTTAAAACAGGCGATATCGTCTCTCTTATCGGTTCAAACGGTGCCGGTAAAACCTCGACCTTAAACGCTCTTTTAAACAGCGTTAAAAAGACAGGCGAGATAAATTTCTTGGGCTATGATACAAGAAGGCACAAGACTCATACTCTTGTTAGGCACGGCATAGCACTGGTTCCTGAAGGTAGGAGAGTGTTTATAAATTTGACGGTTGATGAAAATTTACGTATGGGCGCTTTTAATAACGACGAAAACTACGAGCACTTACGCTCTCAAATGTATAGACTATTTCCTCGCTTGGCGGATAAAAAGCAGCAACTTGCAGGCACTTTAAGTGGCGGAGAGGCGCAGATGCTAGCCATCTCACGTGCGCTAATGAGCGAGCCTAAACTACTTATGCTTGATGAACCTAGCCTGGGGCTAGCGCCAAAGATAGTAGGAGAGGTCTTTAATACCATAGTTAGGCTAAAAGAGGAGGGTATAACCATACTTTTAGTCGAGCAAAACGCCTTTGCAGCACTTAAGATAAGCGACTATGCATACGTGCTTGAAAACGGAAAAATCGCTATGCAAGGCGTTGCAAAAGATATGATAGGCAACGACGAGATCAGGCGAAAGTATCTTGGCGCTTAAAAACATCTGTAAATTTAAAGAAATTTCTTGCAAATAGACCTTGATTTAGCGGTTATCTCGCTGCTTGTTTTGGTGCTGATAGCTCTTTTGATAAAGCTTTCAAAGAAAACCAAGATCAAGCAAACTCGCTATAAAAGCGATAGCGGCGATATGGTAAAGAGTCGCGCGGAGCTGGTTATCGCAAACTGGCTCTTTTGTCGCGGAGTAAAATTTATCTACGAGAAAAAGGCCAACGCAAATCAGCGAGTGATTAGCGATTTTTATCTGGTTGATTATGATGTTTATATCGAATTTTGGGGGCTTGAAACGCCCGCTTATCTTAAGCGTAAGAAAAAGAAGATTAAAATTTACAGGAAAAACCGCCTTAAGCTAATCGAGATGAACGACGATAGCCTAAGGGATCTTAATCAATTTTTTGCAAAGGAATTTGCTAAAATTGGCATTAGGTATGCGAATTTGGCAAAGCAAAAGTCGGGCATCTAAGAAAATTTAGACTCGTCTTTGATGTCTTTCCACAAGCTATGTCTGTGTTTGGCGTATTTTGCATCTATTTTACCGCTAAACATACCGCTTAAAAGTGGGCGATTTGCTTTTGGAACGAAAGCCAATAGATGAGCTATTATAAATAGAATTATTAAAATTAGCCCTAAATTGTGAAGCAGTGCTGCCCATAGGTAAAGATTGTTTGAGATATCAAATCCAAGTATATTTTTATACGATTTTATCATACCCGTAACTATTAAAAGCGCTATTATAAGCACTCCGCCAAGATATGCTATGCGCTGTTCAGGTAGATACTTATCGCTTGCAGGCTCATCTGAACCCATAATCATCGCTTTAATCACAAGAAAGCTGTTTTTGATATCTCCTCTTCTCGGAAATATATCAAATTCGCGCTTCATCGCATGATATATAACGTGATAAAAAGCAAAAAATATAAGCGCCATTGAGAATATATAGTGTAGGCTTAGTGTGAAATAATACTCCCCGCTCCACTCAAAAATTTTGGTTATATTGTATCTTTTTGCAACCGGCATTTGCAAAATTCCAGTCACTATCAGTCCAAATATACTTATAGCTATGCCCCAATGGATAACGCGGTTTTGCAGGCTTTGTCTTTTTATTTTTTGTTTTGTTTCATTGGTATTTGATATCATTTTTTATCCTTTATACTCTTGATGACAGCTATACTTGCGGCACCTATTGCGGCAAGAGGAGTTACTAGAGTCGCAGTAGCTAAAAATTCGGATTTTTCCATAGGATTTGGATGATTTTTCATATCCATTATTCCCATTTTTGGCTTGTTCTCATATTTTTTGGATATTGCCCTATCAATTTTATTAAAATCAATAGAGCTTACATAGATGGTTGATGTACCACCATTTTCGTCCATGCCGTATATAAAGCGAGTTTTCTTCATCTCATTTGCAATGGCGAAAATTTCATCTCGCTTTCCAAATTTTATAGCGTTTTTAGGACAGGCGACCTCGCATGCCGGTTTTTTGTTCTGTTCTAGCAGATCCTTACACATATCGCATTTAAACATCACACCGCCACCTGCAAGTTTTGGCATTACCTTTAGATATATTCCCACTCCCGCTTGTCTTTGAGGCACTCCCCACGGACAAGCATCTCTACATTTCGCGCCGCCCACGCAAAAATCTTTATTTATATCTACTGCACCCTCTTCACTTTTGCTTATAACGCCAAAAGGGCAGATTTTTTGACAGGGAGGATGATCGCAGTGCATGCAGCGTCTAGGGATATGAAGCGTTTTGCCGTCCACTTCGAGCTTTTCTATATATGTGAAGTTATATGGAGTAAGCCTTGAGATATTATTCTTTTGTTTTGAGTAGTCCTCATGCTTAGTTTGAGGCCAATAGTCCATGATTGGCTCTTTTGGAACCGGAAATATAGGCTCATTTTTGATTTTACAGGCTTTTACGCATAGAGGCATAGTCTCGTTTGCACAACCGTCGCAAAGATCTACGTCTATTATGCTGGCTATTTGTTTATCAGGTAAGGCTTTAGCCTCTACAGCGGTTGCTCCAAGCGCAGAAACAGCGCTAAATTTAAAGAAATTTCGTCTATCCATCGCTTATCCTTTTTTCTGTTTATGCTACTATCATCGCTACGATTTTTCAGTAACAATATTACAAACAAAGGCTAAATTAGATGAACTTTTAGCTTGTGATCTTTTAGACTATTCGTGGTCTCTTTGTTTGCAATAGCGATTAGCTCGCTCTCTCTTAATATATAAAAATTATTTAATTTTCTACCTTTAAACTTTTCAATTTCTTTTGATAATGTATCAAACATATAAAAAGCTTTTTCGTGACCAACCAGTAAAAAATCAGCTCCGCCATCAAAGGCTTCAAATAAAATTTCGCTAGCAAGTTTAAAGGCAAGCTCGTCATTTAGTCTAAGCAGATCAAACCCGCAAGGCAAATTTGCGCTTTCAAGCGTGATAAATTTCGCTTTTAAGGATTTTATTTCAGGCAAAATTTCTCCGTAGGTGGCGATAGCAAACTCTTTAAAATCATGTTTGGCATTTAGTTTAGTTAGCTCGCTTTTGTCTTTTATCTCGGGCAGTTTTTGCAATGGCTCTTTTAAATTTGATTTTACGTAGCTAATGGCATCTGCAAGCTCGTCAGCTCCTTCAAAGATAAAATTTTCTAAGCCGCAAGCGATCCAAACTCCAAATTTCGAGTTATCTACAAGGGCTAAAATTTGATCTTTTTTATCTGGATACTTTTCGCATAAAAATTTAGCAAAGATAATGGCACTTGAACCTATGAAATTTGGCTCAAATTCACTCATAAATCCCGCATAAAAATATGGCTTTAAACTCGCGTAGTAAGCTTTATCATCCTTTGAGGCAAATTTGCTAAACGGCTCAAATTTCGCCCAAAAATCGCTATCATCTATAAGCAGATCTTTCGTCGCTCTTTTTGTGCTAAGCGGCTCTATGGCTAAATTTGCTCCAAAGCGAGCCAAAACTCTATCCATCCTTGCAGTAAGTGGCGTTACTACGCCGTTTATCTTTACAAATTCACATCCCTCGTAGTCAAAATAAGGATCATTTTTTTTGATCTCGTAAAGTAGCTCGGCGACACCCATAAAGTGGCAGCTATCGAAAAAATATGGCTTATAGTATCTTAAAACATCGTTTTTGGCGTTAAATCTAAAAATTTTAACCTCAAGCATGCTAGTCCTTAAAATGCTTTTTTGTAGTTTATAAAATTCTAGCTTAACTAACGTTTGAAGTAGATTTTAACGTCAAATTTTATAAAATGTGGCATGGATAAAGAGCAGCGAATAATCGATAAATTTAGCAATTCTTTTATAGGAGATGACGGCGCGGTTGTTGGCAAATGGGTCTATAGCAAGGATCTGTTTGCACAGGACAGCCACTTCAAGCTTGGTTGGCTTAGCCTCGATGAGATCGCTTATAAGGCGATGATCGTAAATATATCCGATGCTATCGCGATGAATGCCGTGCCTAAATACGCTCTTTTAGGACTTGGCTTGCCAAAAAAGATGAGCGAGGCTGAAATTTCGCTTTTGCACAAAGGCTTTAAGCGCGCCTGCGATGAGTTTGGCATAACGATAATAGGCGGCGATACGATAAGCTCGGATAAAATTTTTATAAGCGTTACGATTATCTCGCATTTATCAGGTAAGGCGGTTTATCGAAACAGCGCAAAAACAGGCGATCTTATAGCTTATACCGGTAAGCTTGGAGAGAGTTTAAAGGGGCTAAAAAGCTTGATGAGAGGAGCTCAGATAGGTAAAAATTCGCGCTTTAAAAAGCCTAAGTTAAGGGCTAAATTTTTCTATTCGGCATCTAAATTTATAAGCTCAGCCATGGATATCTCCGACGGTCTTGAAACCGATCTTGCAAGGCTCGCAAAAGCCAGCAAAAAAGGGGTAAAATTTAGCAAAAAGCCCACTAAAAACGAGCTAAAAAGCGGGGAAGAGTATGAAATGCTATTTACCTTTAGCGCAAAAAACCTGAGCAGGATAGAAAATGAAGCCAAAAAAGCTCGCGTAAAAATAAATATTTTTGGAAAAATCACAAAAGGAAGACACAAAACCCATGCAAAACAACACCACTTTTAAGCCCTTATACGCACTCGCTCACACTCCTATAAATGCTTATTTCAGCAAGAATTCGGATGATTTTGTAGTGCGTGAAATACCGCTTTACGAATTTAGCGGAGACGGCGAGCATCTTATCGTTGAAATTTCTAAAAAAGATATGACGACACAAGAAGCCTTAAAGGCTTTAAGCGACTTTACGGGCGTTAAGATAAGAGAATTTGGCTATGCGGGGCTTAAGGATAAGCAGGGAATGACTACTCAATTTATCTCTATGCCGCGTAAATTTGAGGCGAATTTGGCAAATTTTAGCCACGATAAAATGAAAATTCTAAACATGAACGCTCATAACAATAAGCTAAGAATAGGTCATTTAAAGGGCAATAGTTTTTTTATCCGTCTTAAAAAGGTCCTTGCAACCGATGCTCTTAAGCTTGAGCAGGCTATTAGGAAGCTAGATGAGATCGGATATCCGAACTATTTTGGCTATCAGAGGTTTGGCAAATTTGGCGATAATGCAGCTAGTGGATTTGAAATTTTAAAGCACGGAACTCTAAATGGCAAAAAGCTTAAAAATCCAAAAATGAGCGAGTTTTTAATCTCCGCTTATCAAAGCGATCTTTTTAACCGCTGGCTTAGTAAGCGTATCGAAATTTCGCGATTTGCAGATGAATTTAGCGCAAAAGAGTTGGGTGCAATTTATAAATTTATGAGTGCGGACGAGATAAGAGAGTTAAAGAGTCAAAAGCAGTTTTTTAAGCTAATTCGTGGCGAAGTTTTGGGTCATTATCCTTTTGGCAAGTACTTTTTGTGTGAGGATTTGCAAAGCGAGGTTGAGAAATTTAATCTCAAAGATAGAACCAGCTGCGGGCTTATCGTAGGAAGTAGGGCGTATAAAAGCGAGGGGCTTGCTAAAAAGATAGAGGATGATATCTTTAGCGAGGCAAGTGAATTTGAAGCAAAAATGAGCGGAAGCAGGCGTTTTGCTTGGAGCTATCTTGAAAATGTTCAATATAAATACAATCCTGAAAAAGCGCATTTTGGCATAAATTTTACTTTGCAAAAGGGCTCATATGCGACTGTGGTTTTGGAAGAAATTTTGCATAAGGATATTTTCGAATAAGGAGAGAATATGCGATATTTTGTGATTGTTTTAGGGTGCCTAGCCTGTTTTTTGGGATTTGCAAAGGCTTGTGAGTCGCCTCCTGCTGCGGAAGCTTTCGTCTATGAAAATGATATGGATTTAGACGGCGTACTTGATATGAGCGAGTGGAAAAATGTAAAGAGTATGGAGAATTTTAGAGTTAAATTTGGAGATTTTAGCAAAGCGGAGTTTAAAAAATTTGATAAAAACAAAGACGGTAAGCTTGAGTGGGAAAGCGAGCTTGAGGGCAATATCGAATACATAAAAGATCCTTGCGAGATCAAGGAAGAGCAAGAAAACTTTAAAAAATCAAAAAGCAACCAAAAAGGAAAATCGTGAAAAATATCTTTTTGTGCTCTTATTTTGCAGGAGTCTTTGAGCTCTTTGCGGATAAATTTGACTGCGAGGGAAAGAGTGTTTGCTTCATATCAACGGCTGGCAAATTTGAAGAGGTGAATTTCTACGTAGATGAGGCAAAAGAGTGCTTTAAAAATGCGGGCGTGAGAATTGATGAGCTTGATATCTCGGTAAGCGACAAGACGGAAATTTTGAAGAAATTTAGCCAAAACGACTTCATCTACGTATGTGGCGGAAATACCTTTTATCTCTTAAGCGAGCTTAAAAAATCAGGAGTTATAAGCGAGCTAAAGAGTCTCGTAAACAGCGGCAAAATTTATATCGGCGAATCGGCAGGCGGCATAATAACATCGCCTGATATCGAGTATATAGGGCTAATGGATGAAAATTTAGTGGAGTTAAAGGATCTTAGCGGCTTAAATTTAGTGAGTTTTTATACCTTGCCTCATTTGGGCGAATTTCCTTTTGAAGAAGCATGCAAGAATATAATCGCAAAATTTGGCGAGAAAATAGATCTAAAAGCGATAAATAACTTTGAGGCGATTTTAATTCGGGATGAAGAAACGGTTATTTTAAGCGCAAAGTCGCTATAATCTCATCGGCACGGCAAGTGATTGCTTTTAAATTTCGGTTTAAAAGAGGAAAGTCCGAGCTGCTATAAGACAAAGTCCCATCTAACGGATGGCTAGGGAAACCTAAGGGATAGTGTAACAGAAAGCAGACTGCCGCTTCGGCGGTGATGGTGAAACGGCGGGGTAAGAGCCCACCAGCGCCACGCGAAAGCATGGCGGCTATATAAACCCGACTTGCAGCAAGAAGGGATGGTTTTAGTCTTATGTTAAACCCTTCGCTAGAGCCAAATTGCGAAATTTGGATTAGATAAATAATCACTCACGACAGAACTCGGCTTATCGCCGTGCCTTTTTATGTGTTTAATCTTACGAATTTAAGCCTTCTTGTGTTTATAAAGCAGATTATACAAAGGATAGGTTATGCAAGAATATGTCTGGTTGTTTCCGATCATTTTTGTATTTCATGATTTTGAAGAGATTATTTTTCTTAGATTTTGGCTTGATAAAAATAAGGATTTTTTAGAGAAAAATTATCCGTTTGTATTAAAAAGATATGAGAGCATTAGCTCCGAAGCCTTTGCTTTTGGAGTGTTTGAAGAGTTTGTTTTGTGCATAATAATTTGCATATTGGCTGTATGGGCGGATAATAAATTTGTTTGGCTGATATGGCTTGGTTGCTTCAGCGCTTGCGCTATTCATTTTATCGTGCATATATTTCAAGCGGTTATTATTAAAAGATATATTCCTGCCATAGTAACTAGTGTAATAACCCTTCCTGTCAGCATCTGGATTATTGCTAAATCTTATAACGAGATTGCGGTAACACCGAAGGAATTTGCTACTTTTACTATTATTGGGGTTATTATAGTTTTTATAAACTTGAAATTTGCGCTATTTTTGATAAGTAAATTTCAAAAATTTCTTGACACCAAATAGACAAAAAGCAAATAAGCCATAAATTGATTGAAATCGATTTACTGCCATATGTAGTTTCTAGCGTCTTTTAATTTTTTTAGTTCCAGACTCAGTTTTTCCAATCTTTTTTGTATGATTTCTTCTGCGTCTTTAGTTAGTGTCGCAACTTCTTCTAGCTCTTCTATGCTATCAAAAATCAATGGAGCGTTTTGGATAAGTCTTTCTATAGACTCCTCATCTTCGTTTAAGACCGCTATTTTAAACTCGTTTAGCCATATAGTCTCAGGCATTGCTTTCTTTCCAAGCCTCAAGAAGTTGCTTTACTACACTTACTACCTCATCCAGATTTTTTTCATCGTTTGTTATATTTGCCTGTGAAAGTAGCTGAATTTGTCTAGTGTAAATTCCGCTAAGATAATGAGCAACGTTTCCTTGAGAGTAGTCAAGCGAATTTAAAAGCTCGACAAAAATCGCATTTGCTCTGTTTATAAAGTATACTTTTTTCTCGACATCTTTATTTTGCATAGATTGTCTAGCTCTAAAAATAAATCTTAAAATTCCTTCATATAGCATCTCTATCAGTTTTTGTGGAGACTCTATGCCTCCGACTGCGTTTTGAGAGTATGCTGCGTAAGCTGCGCTATTCATCATTATTTTTCCATTCTTATTTTTTAGATTTTAGCTCGGCATCTATCATTGATTGCAATGTAGAAAACTGATTTTGAAGCTTATTGATCATATTGTCATAGGCTAAAAATCTTTGAGCCATCATGTCGTATTTAGTATCAAGATCTTGTGTCGCTTTTAACCTATCTTTTTCAAGCTTCTTTTTTTCTTCTATTAAATTTTGATTATATATAGTCAATGTTCCATTTTTACCCACTATATTATCTAGTTTTGAATTCAAAGATGAGAATACCCCATCAGTCCTTGTCTCTTTTGATGTTAAATTCATAGCGCTTAAACCAAAGCCCTCAAGCACATCAGCTTTGCCTTGAATATTTATAGCTGTTCCGTCTGTGCTTTTTAAAACGATTCTGTCTTCAGCTTTATTCAAAGTGGCTTGGACACCTACAATACTAGCTTCGTTTATAGCCTTCAAAAGTGCTAAGGCGTTTTCTTTTGATGTATTTGTACTAGGAGTGGTTAAGGTTATTTTGTTTCCGTTAATTATAAAATCATCGTTTGATACACTTATTGCGCCGCTATTTATGGCTTTACTGCTCGCTGTTTGTATGGTGCTATACATACTAGATTTTGCGAATAACTTTTTGGCATCGTCTAAATTTTCGGATAGCTTTGAGCTTAATTTTAGGCTATTAAGTTCCAGCAGTCCATCTTTGGTTAATGTTATGCCAAAATCAGTTATATTGAGGTTGCTGCTTTTTGATTTTATAGCTACAGAAAAAGATCCTGAATCATGCATAGAACGCATAGATATATTGTCTTGCTCTCCTATCGTTTTTGTAGTGAATAAAAGCCTATTTATAGTAGATTTTATGCTTGTTATCTCGTTAATTCCCTGAAAAGTTCCTGCATTATTTGTATCGCTGTTGTAGTCAGTTGCTATATCAAGATTGTTCACTAGACTATTATATGTTTTTACTAAATTTTCTATCTCTTTTTTTATGTCAGAAGTATCTTCTTTGACACTAAAAGTTGTTTTTCCCACTTCTTTTAGTGTCAAATGCAAGCCTATTGATAGATCTTTAATGTTGTTAGAATCTCTTTTTACCGTTATACCATTATATGTAAATTCGGAGTCTTGCGCTGTAGATATTTTGTTGCTATTTACATTTGCACTATCCCAACCCAGAGCTTCTAATATATAATTTGCATTATCTAGCTCGTTTCCGCTTGAATCTTGGGTAGAAAATTCTATCTTATTGCTAGCTCCGGTATCTTTTGATTGCAAAATTAGCTGATACGGCTTATCTCCTCCGACTTTTAGAATTTTAGCTTGAACATAGCCACCAGTGGCATCTGTTATTTTTGCTGCCAACTCTTCGTAGGATGTAGATTGCTTAAGATCTATTTTATAATCTACATTGTTAAATTTGATTACAAAAGAGCCCTCTCTAGCCGCAAACGATTCAGGGCTTATAAATTTTTTACTTTGATATATATCTCTTGCCGCAAGTTGTTTCACATCTATATCCATATCTTGCAAGCCAACACCTGCGCTTACGCTTAGATCCGCACTTTTACCATTTGTATTTACGCTTCTTTTTAAGAACATAGCCTCATCGCTAAGTGCAGAAACAGATGATTTAAACGAACTTATTAGTGTTTTAATAGCGGATAGATCTTTTTGCTTTGTTACGTTTTTTTCCATCTTGTGTGTTATAGGATTGATTATACCGGCTTTATCCGCCGATTTTAATTTGTCTATAACATCTTGAGTTAAAACGTTACTTCCAAGTCCAAGAGAAGAAATTTTTCCAAACCCCATCTTAGCTCTCCTTATCGAATAGTACTCCGACTGCCTCTCTAAAATATTCACTAAGTTTCATTACTTGCTCGCTTGGAATTTTTCTTATTATTTCGCCTGTTTTCATCTCCATTACGTTAACGTAAAGAAAATTTATCTTGTCATTGTAAGCAAAACGTATATTTGTATCCAGCGCTTCCATCTGTCTATTTAGTTTTTCCGTGGCTTCGTTTAGCTTTTTGACTAGATCTTCATTGTTTTGCTCTGTTTGATTTTCGACAATATTTGGTTGAATTTGTGTTTGCTCAACTTCCCTTGTTTGAGGCTGTGAATGTGTGTTGCCTGTTGATAGAGCCGTATTTATCGGCTGACTTGCAACTTTGAAAATTTCCATATTTTCTCCTTATAAATATACTACTTTGTTATATCGGCTATATCTAAAATTTCTTTATACTATATAGTTAATTAAAATTTACGCTTAAATTTGTTAAGATTTTGCTTAATTTATAAGGAATGTATATGAAAATTTCATTTGACTGTGATTGTATTTTGCTTGAAAATTCGCTTAAATTATTTTTGAAAGATTATGTAGTGCATAAAAAAGATTGTGATTTTATAATATCTGATAGAAAGATCGAGAGCAAAAAACCCGTATTTATTATATCTTCGAATTCTGCTCATTTAAAAATCCCATTTACTAAAGAGATGCTTTTAAATACACTTGAGGAATTTTACTCAGCCATTCAAATCCCAAATGTCGGCACTAAGCAAATGGCTCAAAATTTAGATATTGAGCATGAAATTAGCATCCTTATAGATAAATTTAAAAAAGATCTTATGAATCTTATAAAGCTTTATAGATGAAAAAACTTTTTAGTACAATTTCAAGCGGTAAATTTAAAGGCAAAAAGCTTCTTTTGCCATCTCTTGATACTACAAGAAGCACTAAAAGTATAGTCAAGGGCTCATTTTTTGATAGCATTAGGTATGATTTAAGGAATAAAATTTTCATAGAGGCATTTGGTGGAAGCGCTCTTATGGCGGCTGAAGCGCTTAGTAATGATGCCAAAAGCGCAATCGCAATAGAACTTGATAAAAATGCTTTTAAGATAGCGCGAGAAAATGCAAAAAATATAGATGAGTCAAATTTGGAGATTCTTAATGGAGACACCTTTGAGCTTACTCTTGAAATTTTAAATAGACGAGATTTAAAAGATGTTATCTTATATCTTGACCCACCATTTGATATTAGGGAGGGATTTGGTCAAATTTATGAAAAGTGTATAAATTTGATAAGAAATTTAGACAAAAAACGAATTTATATGGTCGTAATAGAGCATATTAGCAGCTATCAATTTCCTGAAGACATTGGAAAATTTACTCTTCAAAAATCAAAGAAATTCGGAAATACAACTCTTACATATTATTCATAAATTTTTGGAATATTTATTGCTTTTATCCTTTTAAAATAAAAAAGGATTGCAATGAAGCTAATTTCATCGATGTTGCTTGCTTTATCTCTCGGTGCTTTTGCAAATGCCGCACAGATTAAAGACATAGCAAATGTCGTAGGAGTAAGAGAGAACCAACTCATAGGCTATGGATTAGTAGTAGGGCTTAATGGTTCAGGGGATGGTTCAAGCTCGGAATTTACGATTCAATCGCTTTCAAATATGCTTCAAACAGTAAACGTAAAGATAAGTCCGGATGATATCAAATCCAAAAATACGGCTGCCGTTATAGTTACGGCAAAGCTTCCGGCTTTTGCAAGACAGGGTGATAAGCTTGATGTAACCATATCATCCATTGGCGATGCTAAAAGTTTGCAAGGCGGAACACTTCTTATGACCCCGCTAAAGGGCGTTGATGGAGATATATATGCTTTGGCTCAAGGCTCTCTTACCATAGGTGGCAAAAGTCAGGGTAGAAATTCAGGAAATCACGCAACGGCTGGAACTATCTTTGGTGGAGCTTTTGTGGAGCGTGAGATAACCTATGATATATATAATCAAGAGGCTATATTTTTAAGCCTTAAAGAGTCAAATTTTAGTACCGCTTCAAATATACAAAACGCTATAAATTTAAAAGTAGGCGGTGAAACTGCAATAGCAATTGATCCAAGAACTGTTAAGATAAATAGACCAAATGGCGTTAGCATGGTTGAATTTTTGGCTCAAGTTTTAAATATTGACGTCGAATATAAGGCGCTTGATAAAGTCATAATAGACGAAAAAACAGGCACTATAGTAAGCGGAGTAAATGTTACAGTTGATCCTGTTGTGATAACACATAAAGAAATTACTATAAAAATTGAGCCAAATTCTTATTATGATGCCGGAAATGCAGCGATTGACCTGCAAGACGGAATGGCGTTGGATGCAAATGCAAATATGCTAAAGGTTAGTGGCGAACGCACAACTATAGCAAGCATAGCAAGGGCTCTAAGCAAGCTAGGAGCTAGTCCGAGCGACATAATAGCAATAATAGAAAATTTAAAAAGAGTTGGCGCAATACACGTTGATTTGGAGATAATATAATGAATATAGACAACCAATTGGCTATAAGCGCATATAATAATATAGCTACAAATTCGATCACAAATAGAAGTAAAAGCGAAAACGATAAGCTTTTAAAAGAGCAAACCGATGCCTTTGAAGCGTTTTTAGTTAAAAGCGTGTTAGATATTGCCTTAAAGGACGAAAATCCTCTATTTCCAAAAGATGCCGGAGATAAAATTTACTCGTCTATGTATAACGATACTATGAGTAAGGCTTTGAGCGGAAATTTAGGATTTAGTGAATTGCTATTTAATTTTTTAAAGGAGAGGGCTTAAGTATTTAAAAAATATGCCGATTTAGCAATAAATATATTTAAAGGTATGAAAATGCTAGGTTCAATCGGCGTAAAAGCTGGGGTTAGCCCGAGCCAACTTTCACCTAACAGTGAAGTTAAAAAGAATGAAAATAAAGAGAACATCCAGGATAAAAGCGAGAACAAGGTAGCTAAAATAGCTGAGTCTATCGCTAATGGAACTTATAAGATAGATCTGTCAAAGACCGCACGCGCTATTGCAGATGAGATTATCTAATAAGCTTTTGTCCTTGATGTAAAAAAGGACAAAAATGCTTAAAAAATATTTACAAGAGGCTATAAGCGTGCTTGATGAGCTTATAGCCGTAACTACGCAAGATATAAATAACATAAAAGAAGCTAAGCACTCGACAGTCGAAGAGAGTGTAAATAAAAAAAATCAACTCGTAAAGAAATTTGAAGCTACAAAATCAATGCTTGATAAGGAGCTTGTTAGAGTTTCAAAAGAGCATAATAGCACCGATTTGGCAAGTATTTTAGATGATGACATAAAGTCAAATTTGGTAAAAATGCGTGGCAAGCTTGAAGAGCTTCACGAAAAAAACAAAGAATACGCAAAATATGTTGTGGTTGTTAAAGAGTTTTTTGATAGCTTGGTTTCTAATATGTTTCAAAATAAAAACGATAGCAATGGATATTTTAAGAGTCAGCCGACTCCTGAAAGTCTATTTAAAGCAAGGGTTTAAAAGATGGCCGGTAGTATTTTTTCATCTTTACATATAGGTATAAGTGGGCTTGATGCTGCTCAAATGCAGATAACAACAACAGGTCACAATATAACAAATGCAGATAACGAGCACTATACAAGACAGCGTGTGGTTCAGTCAGCTAGAGAGCCAGAACATAGCATACCAGGAGATGTCGGTAGAGGAACTCAGGTAGATACTATAATAAGAGTTCATGACGAATTTACATTTACTAGGCTAAGAAGTGCCGGAAGTAATCTTGAATTTTCCGAATACAAAAAGAGAATGCTTGAGGAAATTTCAAAGAGATTTCCCGATTTGCAAAGCGTAGGAATAGGTCGCGATATACAAAATTATTTTGATGCATGGAATAAATTTGCTTCAAATCCTACTGAAGCTTCTCAAAAGATACATCTATTAAATTCAGCCTCAACTCTATCAAAGAGTATTCAAGATAGCGTAAAGATGCTATATAAAATACAACAAGACGTGAATTCTCAAATAGAAGTTACTGTAAATGAGATAAATAAATACGCAAAAGAGATATCTGAGATAAATAAGCAGATAATGCGCGTGGAATCGATAGGCACAACTAGAGCCAATGACCTTAGAGATAAAAGGGATCAGTTAGAGCTTGCAATCTCAAGGCTTGTAAACGCGACTGCATTTAAAGGCGAGCTTCAAGGCAGAGCAGATATAGATCCTACTGTTACCGATACAGGCGCAAAATATAATCTAAATATTTCTGGATTTACTATAGTAGATGGTGTGACATTTCATCCTCTTGCTCTAGATAGCTCGGCTAATAAATTTGACTTTAACAATATCTATTACGAAAGAGAAGATGGCAAGCGCGTTGATATGGCCGGTAAGCTAACCGGAGGTAAACTTGGTGCAGCCTTGGATCTAAGAGGAAGATATATCGATGATAGTGGCGAATTTCAGGATGGAATTATACAAAAGTATATCGATAATCTAAATACTCTTGCCAAAGGCATAATAAACGAAACCAATAATATCTATTCAAAATCTGCTATAGAGGGCATCAATACCGATGAATTATCGTTTTTAGATCCATCCAGAACTCTAATGAACTTTAATGACGATATAAAACACGGAAGCTTTGATGTAGTGGTTTATAACAATCAAGGGCAAGAGGTTGCTAGAAAGAGTATAAAAATAGATGCTTCTACTACTATGAACGATCCTACGAGAGGAACTTCTATAGTAAAAGAGTTTAATGCGGATACCGACGATAACAACGACAATAACATATTAAACGACGTTAATGATTATTTTAAAGCTTATTATCAATATGATCCAGTGTCTAATAAAGGAATGTTTGGAGTTTCTCCTATTAGACATTCGGGTGAGTATAGTATCGCGTTTATTGATAAGGGAACGAATTTCCCTGGAATTATAGGCATAAATAGATTTTTTGAGGGCACAGACGCAAGGGATATGAGCGTAAAAAGTGAGCTTGCCAGTAACCCTCATAAGCTTAAAGCCTATTCAAACCCAACTCCTGGTAATAATGATATAGCAAATGAGATGGTTCAGCTCCAGTATAATAGGATACATTTCTATTCTAACAAGCATGCCGATAAAATCGAAACTATAGAAGGATTTTATAGATTTGTTACAACAGATATTGCAAGTGAAACTCAAGCCACAAATGAACTAAATGATGCAAATACGGCTATAAATAAGATTGCCATGAGCGAACATCAGTCTATTAGCGGAGTAAATTTAAATGAAGAGCTTACGAATTTGATCCGATTTCAGTCAAGCTATGGTGCTGCAGCCAAAATAATAACTACGGTAGAGAAGATGCTGGATACTCTACTTACTCTTAAACAATAATGGATTTAAAAGAGCTTCTTGATAGCCACGTTCTTAGTAAAAACACCAAGGACGGGCTTTATAATGCGGATGATCCGCTTCAGGTGGCAACTATTTACAAAGAGCCGAATATTGCATTGATTTGTGCATTGTTTGGATACGGCAGTGCTAAACAGATAGTTAAATTTTTAAAGTCTTTAAATTTTAGCCTTCTTGATGAGAGTGAAAAAAACATCTGTGAAAATTTGCAAAATTTTAAATATCGCTTCCAAAACACAGAGGATGTGAGGCAAATTTTTATAACTTTTTGCAGGCTTAAAAAAGATGGTGATATAGAGGCTATCGTTAAAAGCGGCTTTGGTAAGAGCGGACTCATGATAGATGGGATAAATGAACTTATAAAATTTATATATTCTTTAAATTCTTACCGTTCGGACGGATATGAATTTTTCTTTGGCAGAGCCTTTGACAGTAAGCCGATTTCTCCTTATAAACGTTACAATATGTTCATGCGCTGGATGGTAAGAGATACCGATATTGATCTTGGAATTTTTAAAAATTTACCTAAGAGCGAGCTTTTGATACCGCTTGATGTTCATACTCACAGAGTATCTTTAAGACTTGGACTTATAGATAGAAAGAGTTACGATTTTAATGCCGTTTTAGAGCTGACAAACAAACTTCGAGAATTTGACTATCTTGACCCTATTAAATATGATTTTGCTCTGTATAGAATCGGACAGAGCGGAGAGATAGATAAAATATTTCTAAAAAAATGAATATAAATCAAAAAATATATAAAAAAATTCAAATTTGATGATTTTTCTTAAGATTTGTTTACAATGTTGTGATATAGTTACGTTAACTTTTTAAAAGGAGAGTAAATGAAAAAAATTTTATTGGTAAGCGCCGTTTTAAGCGGTATGCTTTTTGCACATGAGGGTCATCAGTTCGATCCAAAGTCTCAACAACACCTAGTTATCCCTATGGAACAACTAAGCGAAAAGGGTAATATGAAAGTAGGAGAGGTGGTTGCTATAGAGACAAATTATGGTGTAGCTTTTTTTCCAAACCTAAAAGGTATTGAGGCTGGAATGCACGGATTCCATATCCACGTTAATCCTGATTGTGGAGCCACAGAAAAAGGTCTAGGCATGAAAGCTGGCGGACACTGGGATCCAACAGACGCTAAAAAACATTCATTCCCATGGGATGACAAAGGACACAAGGGTGATTTGCCTGCACTTTTTGCTGACCACGACGGCAATGCGGTTTATCCTGTGTTAGCTCCTAAGATAAAAAAACTTGACGAGCTTAAGGGACACTCTTTAATGATTCACGTTGGTGGAGACAATCACCACGATCATCCAAAGCCATTAGGCGGTGGCGGTCCTAGATTAGTTTGCGGTGTTATTAACTAATTTTTATAAATTTTAAAGATATCGATCGTTTTGATCGATATCTTCTGTTTTTATCTGTAGCTCTTATTTTTTCTTTCTTAAAAACAAATTTAATTAAAAATTTTAAAAATTTGTAATACTATTTGCCATTAATTTTTAATAGGAAATTTATGGAATTTGATTTCTTGGCTTACTGCATTTTTTTCGGAGCGGCATTTTTAGGTGGTTTTATAGATGCTATTGCAGGAGGTGGTGGGCTTATCACTCTTCCTGCTATTATGGCTATGGGAGTTCCTCCTCATATGGCGCTTGCCACAAATAAGCTTCAAGGCACATTTGGAAGCTTTACTGCGACTTTAAATTTTACTAGAAAGGGAATGATTAATTATAAAGAAGCCTTTTTGGGTATTATTTTTACTTTTATTGGAGCGGCTACTGGTGCTACTTTGATATTGTTTTTGAATCCAAAATTTTTACAAATCGTGATACCATTTTTATTGATAGCGATCTTTATATATACTATTTTTATGCCCAAAATAGGAGAGAGCGATAAGGCTTCTAGAATGAACTATAAGGTTTTTTATGTTGCCTTTGGACTTATTTTGGGATTTTATGATGGCTTTTTCGGACCAGGAGCAGGATCGTTTTGGACATTTGCAATGGTTGCTTTAATAGGTCTTAATATGAAAAAGGCTGTTGCCCATACTAAGCTTTTAAATTTTATTAGCAACGTAGTTTCTTTGGGCGTATTTATCATTTCTGGAAATATGCTCTGGATGGTTGGAATCTTAATGGGAGTAGGGCAAATTTTTGGAGCATTTATAGGATCAAATTTAGTTATTAAAAAAGAAGTTAAATTTATTAAAACCATGTTTTTGATTGTGGTAGGGGCTACTATTTTGAAGCTTTTTTACTCTTACTTTTTAGAGTGAAATTTATAATTTAACGAAATCGCCTAAACATAGAGACAAAACTTAAAAATCTTAAAAAACTTTTAACAATAATTTTGCTAAAATCACCTGAAAATTTATAAATTTAAGGTTAGCACATGGAAGAAAATTTATTTTTATTCTCTAATGTAATCGCTTCTCAATTTACAAGCGATAAGCACGTTATGCACATGTTTACTTATGCAATGCACTTTTTGTTGGCTGCTGTTATAGTTATAGCTTTTTCTAAACTTGCGGTTAAAAACATGCAACTTGTTCCGCGCGGTACTCAAAATGTTTTCGAGGCATATTTAGAGGCCGTTATATCTATGGGCAAGGATGTATTAGGAAGCGAGAGTTTAGCTAGAAAATATCTTCCTCTTGTTGCTACTATAGGATTAATAATCTTTACAAGCAACGTAATGGGTATAATTCCTGGTTTTGAGTCGCCAACTGCTAGTTTAAATATGACTCTTACTTTGGCTTTGATTGTATTTGTGTTTTATCATTTTGAGGGTATTAAGAAAAACGGAGTTATTAAGTATTTTGCTCATTTTATGGGACCTAGTAAAGCACTTGCTCCTCTTATGTTCTTTGTTGAGATCATATCGCATCTATCACGTATAGTATCTTTATCTTTCCGTCTTTTTGGAAATATTAAAGGAGACGATTTATTCTTGCTTGTTATGCTTGCTTTGGCACCTTTTATAGCGCCACTTCCTGCATACGCACTTTTGACACTTATGGCAATTCTTCAAACATTTATTTTTATGATGCTTACCTTTGTGTATCTTGCTGGCGCATTGGCAACAGAAGAACACTGATTTTAAACTTATACCGCCTAAATTTAGGCGGTATTTTTTCTTTTTTAAACACTACTATCTCTATTGCAACTTATAAAATCAACTCAAAATAACGAATTTTAGATAAGTTAAAAGAAATAATTGATAAAATATTTTCCAAAATTTAAGAAATACAAAGGTTAATTATGTTTGAAGTTGTAATTGGTCTTGAGGTTCATACCCAGCTCAATACGAAGACTAAAATTTTCTGTTCTTGCTCTACAAGTTTTGGAGATGAGCCAAATACTCATGTTTGTCCTATATGCTTAGCTCTTCCTGGAGCTTTACCAGTACTAAATAAAGAGGTTGTAAAAAAGGCCATTAGTTTCGGAACCGCTATAAATGCAACTATTAATAAAAGATCTATTTTTAATAGAAAGAACTATTTTTATCCGGATCTTCCAAAGGCTTATCAAATTTCTCAATTTGAAGTTCCTATCGTAGAAAAAGGCGAACTATATATAGATGTAGATGGAAAGAAAAAAAGAATAGGCATAAACCGCGCACATCTTGAAGAAGATGCTGGTAAAAACGTTCACGAAGGAAGTGTGAGCTTTGTGGATTTAAACCGCGCTGGAACTCCTTTGCTTGAGATAGTAAGTGAGCCTGATATGAGAAGCAGTGACGAAGCCGTAGCATACCTTAAAAAGCTTCACTCTATTTTAAGATTTTTAAATATCAGTGATGCAAACATGCAAGAAGGAAGCTTTCGTTGCGATGCTAACGTAAGTATTAGACCAAAAGGCGATACTAAGCTTTATACAAGAGTCGAGATTAAAAACTTAAATTCTTTTAGATTTATTCAAAAAGCCATTGATTATGAGGTGGAGCGTCAAAGTATAGCGTGGGAAGACGGCACTTACAGCAAGGAAGTTTGTCAAGAAACACGCCTTTTTGATACTGTAAATTTAGTAACCAAATCTATGAGAGGTAAAGAAGATAGTGCCGAATACAGATATTTTCCGGATCCTGACCTGCTTCCTGTAGAAATTCCTGATGATATGTATGATGAAGCGATTAAGATTCCTGAGCTTGCCGAGCAAAAAGTAGCTAGATATATTAAGGATTATGGAATCAAAGAAGATGATGCCAATAATCTTGTAAGCACCGTTGAGACCGCTAGATATTTTGAGGATCTAATAGATACTAAAATCTCTCCTAAATTATGTGTCACATGGGTATTAGTTGAACTTCTTGGTAGACTTAAAAACGGAGTTACTATTGAAAATTCCCCGGTTAATAGCGCTAAGATGGCAACTCTTTTAAATAGAATAGAGGACGGCACCATAAGCGGAAAGGCCGCTAAAGATGTTCTTGATTTTCTTATGGAAAACGATATAAGCGTAGATGATACTATAGAAAAATTAGGGCTTAAACAAGTAAGTGATGACGGAGCTATATTAGCTATAATAGACTCTGTTTTAAATGCAAATGCTGATAAGGTTGCCGAGTATAAAAGTGGCAAGGATAAGCTCTTTGGCTTCTTCGTAGGACAGATTATGAAAGAGGGCAAGGGTGCATTTAATCCGGCAAAAGTAAACGAGCTCTTAAAAACAAAGCTTTAAGATGAAAATAGCTGTCATTGGAGCTGGGAAATGGGGAAGCGCACTATTTCATGCGCTTTCTAGAAATAATGAGTGCGTAATAAGCTCTCGTACTGCTCGTGAAATTTCACATTTTGTGAGTGTTGATGAGGCTATGAAAGCCGAATTATTGGTTATAACTATCCCCACTCAAGCTACAAGTGATTGGCTAAAAGCAAATTTTAAAAATTACAATCAAAAAATTTTAGTAGCATCTAAGGGAATAGAGACTAAAAGTTCAAAATTTCTAAACGAAATCTATGAAGAACATACAAAAAAAGAAAACTTAGCTTTTCTTTCAGGACCAACTTTCTCAAAAGAGGTTCAAAATGAAATGCCTTGCGCTCTTGTTGTAAATTCTACAAATTTAGAGCTTGCAAGTGAGATTTCAAAACTATTTCCAAAATATATGAAAGCTTATGTTTCAGATGACGTTATAGGAGCTGAAATTTGCGGAGCTTATAAAAATGTCATAGCTATAGCCGGTGGAGTTTGTGATGGGCTTGGGCTTGGAAATAATGCCAGAGCCAGCCTTATATCAAGAGGGCTTGTGGAAATGGCTAGATTTGGCAAGCATTTTGGAGCCAAAGATGAGACATTTTTAGGGCTGAGTGGAGCGGGAGATCTGTTTTTAACAGCTTCAAGCGTTCTTTCTCGCAATTATAGAGTGGGTTTAGGACTTGCCAAAAATGAGAGCCTAAATAAGATACTAAACGATTTAGGAGAAGTGGCTGAAGGTATAGATACATCTTACGCCATAGAAAAAATTGCTAAAAAAGAGGGAATTTATACTCCTATTGTAAATGAAGTAGCTGCAATGCTAAATGGAAAAGAGATTCAAAAAAGCTTAAACGATCTTCTAAATAGAAGGCATAATTTCACTAACTTCTAATTCAAATTTGGCTTAAAGCCTCCTATGAAAGGATAAAATTTGAAAAAAATTTTAAATTTATTTCTTTGTTTTACATTTTTTAGTTGTATTTCCTTTGCAGAAGAGAGACCTACACTTCGCAAAATGATAGCCCAGATGATAATGGTTGGTTTTAACGGCTCAAGCTTGAATGATACCATGTCCGTAGTATCAGATGCAAAATATCAACGTTTTGGCGGAGTTATTGTATTCGGAAAAAATATAAGCACAAAAGACAATTTAAAAAAGATAACTTCTGCATTAAAATCAGCTCAAAGTGGAATTTTTATTGCAATTGATGAAGAGGGTGGGAATGTCACTAGATTTAATGATAAAAAAGGATTTAATACCTTTATCTCTGCCAGCGAGGTTGCCAAGACTCTTGATTTAAACGGTGCCAACGAGCTATATAAAAAGATGGCAAAGCAGCTAAAAGATCTTGGTGTAAATTTAAATTTTGCTCCCGTTGTTGATCTGCTAAATACAAATTCTCCGATAATTGCCTCAAAAAATAGAGCTTTTAGTAAAAATATAGATGAGGTTTCTTTATACGCTAATGAATTTTTAGATGCCTTTAGTGAGGTTGGGGTTTTAACGACTCTTAAGCATTTTCCTGGTCATGGTTCGGCAAAAACAGATTCACATATAGAAAAGACAGTGATAGAAAATTTTGATTATAGCGAGCTTAAACCTTATTATGATGCGATTAAAAGGGATAAGTCCAAGCTAATAATGATATCTCATATCTATTTGTTAGATAGAGATACGCAGTTTCCTGCCTCTATGTCGAATGATATCATAGGTAGTTTACTTAGAAAAGATTTGAAATTTGATGGTGTAGTCATAAGCGATGATATGTTGATGGGCGGACTCAAGGGATTTAGCATGACGCAAAAAGTTGTAAATTTCATAAATGCCGGTGGAGACATACTGCTATTTAGCGAATTTATGATAGGAGAGCGCAGAACTAGCGAGTATATTACTCAAGTGATCGTCGATGCCGTAAATTCCAAAAAGATCAAAAAAGAGCGCATAGAAGAGTCTTATGATCGCATAATTAAGCTAAAATCTGAACTTAAATAAACTTTTAAATATTTGATTAAAAAATAGTTATTTTTAAATACGATTTATTAAATTTAATTTAATTTTTAAGTTTTTAGAATTAAATTTGAGTTATAATATTCAATTAAGATTTCTAATTTAATATAAGGAGCAAAAATATGGATCATATTCAAACTAAAGTCGAAAATTTAAAAGAAGAGATGATCGCAAATAGGCGATTTTTCCACTCTCATCCGGAGACCGGTTGGTTTACGTTTTTTACTACCGCAAAGATCGCTTCGATAATGAAAGGTTACGGATATAGCCTAAAAATGGGGCGCGAGATAGTAAAGCCAGATGCCAGACAAGGGCTTGGCACTCCTGAGGCCGCGCAAAGGGCTATAGAAAGAGCCAAAAGCTTGCTAAGCAAAGAGGAGCAGGAATTCTTGCCTCTTATGGAGGACGGGCTTACAGGCGTAGTTGCGGATATCGATACGGGTAGGGCAGGCAAGATGACGGCGTTTAGATTTGATATCGACGGCGTGGATGTTACCGAGAGCAAAGATGAGAGCCATAGACCTGTAAAAGAGGGCTTTAGAGCCGATATAGACGGTATTACGCACTCCTGCGGACATGATGGACACATCACGATAGGACTTGCACTCGCAAAGATCATA
The DNA here is from genome assembly GCF_012978815.1 of Campylobacter sp. RM16189. NCBI lineage: Bacteria > Pseudomonadati > Campylobacterota > Epsilonproteobacteria > Campylobacterales > Campylobacteraceae > Campylobacter > Campylobacter sp. RM16189. The sequence continues at coordinate 226,545 of NZ_LIWR01000002.1, forward strand.
GCTGAAAATTTAGATGATTTTAACGGCAAATTCAGATTTATATTCCAAACAGCAGAAGAGGGCACACGCGGTGCAGTAGGCATGGAGCCTATGGGCGTGGTTGATGATGTGGATTATCTGCTTGGTGGACATATCGGGTTTCAAGCTAAAGTAAATGCAGGCATAATTTGCGGCACCAACAAGCTTCTGGCGACATCTAAATTTGATGTTATTTTCACGGGTCGCTCAGCCCACGCCGCAGGAGCTCCGCAAGAAGGAGCTAATGCACTACTTGCAGCTGCCGAGGCTGCTATAAATATGCATGCTATCACGCGTCACGCCGATGGAGTAACTCGTATAAACGTGGGAGTTTTAAAGGCGGGAGAGGGTAGAAACGTGATCGCGCCAAACGGATTTATCGCCTGCGAAACTCGCGGAGAGACTACAGAGCTTAATGAATTTATGTTTAACAAATGTATGGATATTATTAAGGGTGTAAGCATGATTCACGGCGTGGATTACGAGGTAAAGCTTACGGGCGGTACCAGCGGCGGAGATAGTAGCAAAGAGGTAACCGAACTTTATGAAAAGGCTGCGCTAGAGTCGCCGTATATCAAAAATGAGCTTATCGTGAAAGAATTTGACTTTGGAGCTTGTGAGGACTTCGCGCACTTCATGCAAGCAGTGCAAAAAGCAGGCGGCAAGAGCGGCTATCTGATGATAGGTACAAACTTGGCTGCAGGTCATCATAACTGCTGCTTTGACTTTGATGAAAATGCCTTATTAGCCGGCGTGGATGTATTTTTACGCTCGGTTTATATGCTTAACGGCAAATGAAATTTGATTTGCAAGCCTGATGAATTTGGACTTGCAAATTTTTACTGAAATTTTGGTTTAAATTTTTGAGTATATTAGTAGTTAGATTGTCTTGCGAGCCTAATATAAAAATTTGAGTTTTATTTTTTTAATATTACTTTATAGCTCAAAATACTAACTATCTAATCTGCAACTTTGACTGAGAAAATTTTGTTTTATTGCGTGAAATTTTATAGTAGTGGAACAGAATTTACAAGCCAAGTATCAAATTTGCCTAGCTTGTAAATTTAGTCTAGTTTTTAGTTTCACGCGACTACATTAGGGAAATCAAACACTACTTTTCCGCTTTTTATCGTTTTTACGGCAGCACCTTTGAGGGTTTTGCCTATGAGTGGAGAGTTGCTTGATTTGGATTTGTTTAAATTTTTATCGTAGATATACTCTATATCAGGATCTACTATGACAAGATCAGCAAGCATTCCTTTGGCTATCACGCCTTTATCTTTTAAATTTAGCATTTTAGCTGCGTTTGTAGAGGTTAGCTCGACCATTTTTTCATAGCTTATGAGCCCATCTCTTACCAAATTTAATGTTAGCGGTATCAAAGTCTGAAGCCCTAGAATCCCAAACGGAGCCTTATCAAATTCTATAAATTTCTCATCGTCATGGTGCGGTGCGTGGTCGGTTACTATGACATCAACTAGCCCGTCTGCGATAGCCTCTCTTACGGCTTTTACGTCGCTTTTGGTTCGAAGCGGTGGTGACATCTTGAAATTTGTATCGTAGTTCATAAGCTCATCTTCGGTGTATGTAAAGTGGTGCGGCGTAACCTCGCAAGTGACGTTTATGCCCTCATCGCGAGCTTGTTTAATGAGCTTTAGCGACCACTCTGAGCTGACGTGGGCTATGTGGATATGTCCGCCTGTTAGCTTTGCAAGAAGCAGGTCGCGCGATACCATGATCTCCTCTTGCTCTCTTGGCATGCCTTTTATACCTAAAATCGCCGAGACTCGCCCCTCGTTCATATGTCCGCCGCGGCACAGCGAGCAGTCTTGCGAGTGGTTTATCACAAACGAGCCAAAGTGCTTGGAGTATTCAAGCGCATATCTCATCACGTCGCTGCTTGCTACGGGTAAGCCGTCATCGCTAAAGGCAACTGCACCTGCGTTTATCATATCGCCCATTTCTACGACTTTGTTTCCGCCCATGCTCTTTGTGATGGCGCCTATGGGAAGCAGGTCGATAAGCCCTCTTGCCTTTGCTTTGGCGATCATATCGCGAGTGATTACGGCGTTATCGTTGATAGGGTTTGTGTTTGCCATAGGAAGGCAGGTTGTGACGCCTCCGGCGACCGCGCTTTCGCTGCCTGAGTTTATATCGTCTTTATACTCAAGACCCGGGTCGCGAAAATGCACGTGCATGTCGATGAGTCCAGGCATCACAAGCTTGCCGTTTGCGTCTATTACGGTGTCTGCCTTTGGCTCATCGGTGGTGATATCAGCGATCGTTTCGCCATCTATTAGGATATTTGCTTTTTTTGTTTCGTTAAAATTTACTATGGTTGCGTTTTTTATAAGCGTTGTCATCTTTAGCCTTGTTTGTTTGAGATTAGAGTGTGAAGGATCGCCATTCTTACGGCAACTCCGTTTTCGACTTGATTTAGTATGTGAGTGTAGCGCGGATCATCGGCTACGTCGGAGTTTATCTCTACTCCGCGGTTTATGGGACCTGGGTGAAGTATCATCACGTCATCTTTGGCAAATTTCATCTTAGCCCTAGTAAGACCAAAGAAATTTGAGTATTCGCGCACGGACGGGAAGGCGATCTCGTCATCTTGGCGCTCAAGCTGTATCCTAAGCATGATGATTACGTCGGTATCTTCAAGGGCTTCTTGCATGGTTTTACAAATCCTGCAGCCAAAAGCCTCCATGCCTGTTAGCATCATAGGCGGTCCAAATAGCTTAACCTTGATACCAAGAGTTTGCATGGCGTAGATGTTTGAGCGAGCTACGCGGCTGTGAAATATATCGCCTATTATGGCTACGGTTAAATTTTCTAAATTTCCTCTGTGTTCAAGTATGGTAAAAAGATCAAGCAATGCTTGGCTTGGATGTTCGTTTAGTCCGTCGCCTGCGTTTACCACGTGAGCGTCTGTGTTTGCCGCGACAAATTTCGCAGCGCCTGAGCTATAGTGCCTAACTACCACGATATCGGTTTTCATCGCGACTATGTTGTTTATGGTGTCAATTAGCGTTTCGCCTTTTTTCGTGCTGCTTTGCGAAGAGCTAAAATTTATGGCGTCCGCTCCAAGGCGTTTGGCTGCGATTTCAAAGCTCGTTCTTGTGCGAGTGGAGTTTTCAAAAAACGCATTTACCGTCGTTTTGCCGTAAAGAGATTTTGCTTTTTTCACGTCTGAATTGTTTACAGCTTTAAACTCTTTGGCTAAATTTAAGAAGTGGTAAATCTCATCTTTGGTTAAATTTGAAGTTGTTATGAGGTCTTTTTTGGTGTAGCTCATCAAATTTCCTTGAGTTTATTAGGATAGGAGTCAATCCAAAAACGCTATAATATTATTTTTTTACTTAACTTCTTATATATTTTTCAACACTAGCCTTGAGTGCAGGAAAGTTTATTATTTTAAAATCCTAGTTCGTGCTTATGTATTAAAACCCTTGCCCTTCCACAACAAGAATTTTTGCTTCGTCGTATTTTGCGTATTCTTCATCATACTCAGGATCCCAGATCAAGCTAGGAGCGTATTTATCGTACCAAAACAAGTTATCCTTATCAAAGTCTTCTTTCATCATCTCTTGTCTAAGATAATCTATCATCTCTTCCATAGGAATATCCCAAGCTATCTCATCTCCGAATTTCATCTTTACTACTCTTGTAGGAGTATTGTGTTTTTTCTTTTTATTGTCCCACAAATAAGAAGGAGGTTCTAGTATGGCTTTTTCATCCTCGAGAATTCTTTGAAGGGCAGTTAGATATATCTCTCTAAACTCATCATCTGTAATTTCACTATGATCTTTAAGTCTGTAAAATAGTCTAAATACCCAAAGGCTATGAAGCATATCTATCCATCCTCCATAAACCTCGGTATATATTAGACCCATCTGATCTTTGGTGTACATTTTAGAAGTTAAATTTATCTTTCCGTCGAAGAGTTTGGCGTTCATGATATTCTTTTAATTTATCTCATCATCCATAGGCTCTCTTGCATTTATAGAGCCTAGCTTGCTTGAAGCTTTATACTCTTTATAGTTTTGTCTAGCCTCATTTAAAGATACTATATTTGGCTCTATTATTTTACTCGGGTTATTTATGGCTTTGGTATTATATTGCCAAAAACAAACAGGACAAACATCTTGTATTAAATTCTTATCCTCTTTATCTACTATAGTTAGATAGCCGCAGCAAGGACATTTTATCCGTTTATCTGCAAATTCTTCTTTAGTAGGAGGGCGAACATACTGCAAGAGTCTTTCTTCTTTTGCCCCTATCTTTTTATAATTTTCTTTAGCTTGATTTAAGGATACCGAATTTGGTCCTACTGATATATTAGGACGAGAATTTGAAATATTATCAAATTGCCAATGGCAAACAGGACATATATCTACACAAAAGCCGTCATTTGCATTTATATACTTCATAGTTAAATATCCGCAGCAAGGACATCTGATCAAAATAATTCCTTTTTAATAAATTATATTTTAATATACATTATCAAAAAATATCTTTAAAATAATATCTATTCTCAACTTAAAGATATAAGGCTAGAGTTTTATTTTGCCGTATCTGTATAATTATTTGTTTTTTTGTAGTAATTAATTTTGCAACTTTGCAAACTCCGCACTTAGTCTATCTCTTATCTCATCGCTCACGCGTTCGCCGTCTTTGAAATTTGCTTCGATAAGCTCATCAAGCCTATTTAGCACTTCAAACAGCTCGCTTTCCCATCTGTCAGCGTCTCTAGCTGTGTTCATGGTCTCTATAAACGTGAGCTTCTTGCTCATCTCGCTAAGGCTTTGTAAAAAGCTATCTTTAAGCTCGGCGTCCTTTAGCATATCATCGTAAAGCGCCATATTTTTAAGCTCTCTTAGCTCGTTGTTTATAAGTTCGCAAAACTCTTTGTATTTTTGCACTGAAATTTGTCTTAAATTTTCAGGAGAGTTGTTTGCTACTACTCCGCTTACATCTATGTTTTGTGTGATTTTTTGAATTTGCATATAAATAATTGCGACTACTGCAAGAGAGACTATAATAGTCATAGTAAAAATATCCATAAATTTCCTTCGCCTAAATTTAAAGCTAGATTATACTAAATTTTTGCTTTTTTATTCGCATATACTGAAGATACGCTAACGATAACAAGAGCAATCCAAATAAGTATAAAAGATACTATTTTAGCGCTATTTATCTGCTCGTTATAAAAAAATACAGCTATTAAAAGCTGCATAGTCGGAGAGATATATTGCATATATCCAATTGTGCTTAAATTTATTCTTAAGGCAGCCGAGTTAAAGAGTAAAAGCGGTATTACTGTAAGCGGTCCGCAAAGCGTGATAAAAAGTCCAAACCACGAAAAATCAAAGTGATTTTGCCCGCTCTTTGCTATGAAAAATAGCGCCGCGATAGCAATAGGCATAACCATCGTAGTCTCTACGAAAAGCCCCTCAAGGGATGGAATTTTGATACGTTTTCTAACGAGCGAATAGATAGCAAACGAAAGCGGCAGCACAACCGAGATCAACGGAAGCCCGCCTACATCGTAAATTTGGATGAAGATGGCGATAAATACGATAAATATCGCAATTTTTCCTGTGTTTGAAATTTTCTCTTTTAAAACTATTACGCCAAGAAGCATTGTTATAAGAGGATTTATGAAGTATCCAAGACTGGCATCTACTATTTTGTTTATGTTTACGGCGTAAATATAGATAGACCAGTTTAGGGCTATAAGAATTCCGCTTACAAATAATAAAATTGCTGTTTTTTTATTTAAAAACAAAGCTTTAGTCTGCGCAAACTTTTTGCCTAATTTTAGCAAGATATACAAAAACACTACCGACCAAATGATGCGATGAGATACTATCTCGGCAAATCCCAGTTCATAAAGCTGCTTGAAATATATCGGAAAAAGTCCCCAAAGTATAAAGGCGCTAAGACCGTATATCATGCCCGCTTTTGTTTCGTTTTCGTAGTTTTTCATAAAATTTACTTTTTTATTTTTTAAGGTGCATTTTATTCTTTGTGTAATTAATCAAAACTGAGAGCGTGAAAAATGTTACTTGATAGAGCTAAATTTGGCTCAAAAGCTATTTTTATTTGTAATAAAAGTTCTTTTTAGCTAAAATCTAGTTTATTTTTAAAAGGTATGATATGAATTGGACCAGAAGCTCTTGGAGAGAATATAATATTTTACAACAGCCAGTATACCCTGATTTGCAAGAGTTAAAAAGTGTAGAGGATAAATTAAAATCGCTTCCTCCTCTTGTTTTTGCCGGTGAAGCCAGAAATCTAAAAAGAGATTTGGCTAAGGTTTGCGCTGGCGATGCTTTTTTGCTTCAGGGCGGAGATTGTGCGGAGAGCTTTTTAAATTTTAACGCGAACAATATAAGAGATATGTTTAAAGTCATGCTTCAAATGGCGATAGTTCTTACCTTTGCCGGGCGTTGCCCGGTTGTAAAAGTAGGGCGGGTTGCAGGGCAGTTTGCAAAGCCTAGAAGTAGTGACTACGAAGAGGTCGGAGGCGCAAAACTGCCTAGTTACCGAGGCGATATCATAAACGGCTTTGAATTTAACGAAGCTGCGCGTGTGCCTGATCCAAAAAGAATGATAGAGGCTTATTATCAATCAGCCTCGACAATGAACCTTCTTCGTGCGTTTTCAAGAGGCGGTTTGGCTGATTTGCATGAGGTGCATAGATGGAATTTGGGCTTTATCAAAAAGCCTGAGCTTGGCAAAAAATACGATGAATTGGTTGAAAAGCTTAGTCAAACACTTGCGTTTATGGAAGCTTGCGGTATAACTTCTCAAAATGCTCCGACTATAAATCAAACCGTAGTTTATACTTCTCACGAGGCTTTGTTGCTTCCTTACGAAGAGGCTTTAACTCGCGAAGATAGTCTTACGGGAGATTGGTATGACTGCTCGGCTCACATGCTTTGGATAGGGGAGAGAACGCGCGGAATTGATGATGCGCACGTGCATTTTTTAAGCGGAGTTCATAACCCGATCGGAGTTAAGATAGGACCTAGCGTAACTAGCGAAGATGTGATAAAACTCGCTGGCAAACTAAATCCGAATAACGAAGCGGGCAGGCTAAATATCATCGTCAGAATGGGAGCTGAAAAGATAGGAGATAGACTTCCTTTGATACTTAGAGAGACTAAAAAAGAGGGGCTAAATATACTATACAGCATAGATCCTATGCACGGAAACACAGTAAAATCATCAAACAACTATAAAACTCGCGAATTTCATAAAATTTTATCCGAGGTTAAGAGCTTTTTTGAAATTCACAAAGCCGAAGGCACTTACGCAGGCGGCGTGCATTTGGAGATGACGGGACAAGACGTAACCGAGTGTGTCGGAGGCGCGTTTAATATAACCGAAAAGAGCCTTGAAAATCGCTACGAAACACAGTGCGATCCGCGCTTAAACGCAGATCAAGCACTTGAGCTTGCCTTTTTGATAGCTGATTTTGTAAAGAAAAACTAATATCCTTATTGTTTAATACCAAGGCGGTCATATTGGCTGTTTTGGTATTTAAAGATAACAATTACCAAGCTTCATAATTCAAATATTTTAAAATTTTATAAATTTACTTAACTTTTAATAGAAATTTTGCTAAATTATCAATAAAAATTATTAAGTAACGGAGAAGAGATATGAGATGCGTATATGATATAGTGGTAATAGGCGGAGGTCCATGCGGAATCGCTACCGTGGTAGAGGCTAAAGCAAATGGATTTAAAAACGTTTTATTGCTGGAAAAGGGTGATAATCATAGTCAAACGATAAGGAAGTTTTATAAAGACAATAAGCGTGTAGATAAAAGCTATAAAGGTCAAGATAGCACTATTCATGGAGTGGTTGGTTTTGACGACGGCACAAAAGAGAGCACGCTTGACTATTTTGATGAGCTGCTTGACAATAACGAGATTGATACCGCATTTAACTCGGAAGTTGAAAGTGTAAAAAAAGAGGAGAGCGGAATATTTCATATAACTACATCAACAGCAGGATACGGAGCTAAAAATGTAGTAATTTCAATAGGTAAGATGGGGCGTCCTAATAAACCTAGCTACAAAATTCCGCCATCTTTAAATTCTGTTGTAAATTTTAACCTTGATTCTTGCTCTAGCAATGAAAAAATAATTGTAGTGGGCGGAGGAAACTCTGCTGCAGAATATGCGGTAGATCTTAGCGAAAGAAACGATGTAACTCTAAATTATAGAAAAGATAAATTTACCAGATTAAACGATATAAATGAGGCTGCTGTTATGGCACTTTTTAATGCCAATAAGTTAAATTTAAAGCTTGGCGTAGATATTGAAGGGCTTGAAAATGAGTCTGGAAAGGTAAAAGTCATTTTTACTGATGGAACAAGTGAGATCTTTGATCGTATAATATATGCTATAGGTGGCTCTACTCCCGTTGATTTTTTACAAAAATGCGGTGTAAAGCTAGATGCTGATAAGGATCCAATCGTAGATGACGATTATGAAAGTAGTGTAAAGGGGCTTTATATAGGTGGTGATATAGTGCTGAAAAACGGGGGTTCTATAGTTTTGGCCTTAAATCACGCACATAAAGTAATACAAAGTATTAAGGATAAAGGCAATATCTAAATTGAATAGGCTTAAAATCATAAATTTAACTTTATTTGTACTATTTAGTATTTTGATTGCAGTTAGTTTGTATCTTGTGTATTCAAATACGGGTAAAAAATACAATTCCAAACAAGATCAAAATGAGGTTGCTATCCATGTTTTAAGCTTTGATGAGCTTCCTAGAAACGAGCAGGAAAAATATGTTAAAAAAGATAATCTTGATACTTACGGTAAATTTCTAACGCCAAAAAGCTATGAGAAAAATTTAAAAATTAGCAGCATAAACGAGCCTATACCTAGTGATTTAGAGGAATTAAAACGTCAAGTAAGCGATTTAAGGGTCCAAAACAAGATACTTTATGATGACAATATAGATTTAGTGAGTAAAAATTTAGAAATAGCAAATTTACTAAGTTCTAAAGATGCAAGCCTATCATATAAAAATATAAATTTAAGAATGATAATGGACTCTGAGAAGTATTTGGAGACAATAAATGATCTTACGAAAAAACTAGAGGAGAGCCAAAACGAAAATTTGCAAAGCTCTAAAATTTCATCTCAAAAGATTGTCAAGCTTCAAAATGAGATTGATTCTTTAAGAAACGAAATGGTTAATAGGCTTAATCAGTTTGAAAGGGATAAGGCTCAGCTAATCTCAAAAAATAGTGACGAAATGAGCAAAAATCTAAAGACTCAGATGGATGAAAAGCTAAGACTTGAAAAAGAGCTTTTAAAGATCACAGGTGAGCTCTCTAAGATAAAAGATGAAAATGCTAGAATGACCGATTCGTTAAGTTTAAAAGAGTTTGAATTTAAAAGAGTAGAAACCGAGCAAAAGGATAAGGTCTTAAAGATACAGGCTGCAAGTCAAGATATGATAAATACTTTAAATAAGGAATTTGAAGTCAAAAAAAATGAATACGAAAAAGATATAAAATCAAAACTTAATGAAATAGAGGCTCTTAAAAGAGAGCAAAATTTGCTTAAAGAATCGCTTGATTTAAAGTCAAAAGAGCTTGAGAAAAAGCTTGCGGAGTTAAATTTAATAAACGAAAAAAATGATAAATTTATATCTTTAAATAAAGAGCAAAATGCCACGATAGAAAATCTTAAGTCAAGACTTCAGATTGAAAGAAGTGGTTTTGAGAAGGAAGTTGCCGGGATGTGGAGCTTGCATAAAAAAGAGGTTGAAAAACTTAAAAAACAGCTTAATGAATTAAGCTCAAATTTGCAAAATACAAAAGATGAGCTTGAGAAAGAGATAACTAAATTAAAAGAGCAAAATTTAAAAAAAGATGAACAGATAATTCAAAGCGAGTCAAATATAACCTCTCTTAATGCAATGTTAGCCACTCAAAAAGAGAGGCTTGAGAGTGAGATATTTGCAAATAAAAAAAATATTCAAAACTACAAAATATTAAACGATAAGATCACATCTTTAATACAAGGTAATGCAATTATAAGCAAGGAGGCGAAAAAACGAGTAGATAATGCGGAAATTGCCGTAGAAATTCATAAAAAAACCATTGATGAGCTAAATTCTACTCTTGCTCTTAAAGATAAAGAGATAAGTGAGATAAATTTAAGGCTAGAAAAAATAAAAAACAGCCTTGAAATTCAAACCAAAAAAAATGAAACATTGACGCAGAGTTTAAAAAATAATCAAAATCCACTCTCGTTGGAAGTATCCGAGCTTAAAACCAAGATTTCACAGCTTATGCAAGAGAGCGAATATCTAAGCAGTGAAAACGATAATTTAAAAAAGATAATTCAGCTAAATTTTAAGGCGGAAGTGCCTAAAAAAGTAGTTTTTATAGAATCTATAGAGTGTGATGATATGGTTATAGGATCAGATAAGCCAACTGTAATATGTAAAAATAGAGTAAGCGAGTTTATACAGCGCTATAATTCAAACTATTTTTTTGAGATTACCCCTATAGTTAGCCATGGAAATTTTATAGCAACTTCTAAAGTGGCTCAATTGATACCAAAAAATGAGCTTGAGAAGATAAATTTATATGCGAATTTCGGTATAGGCAGAGAGAGGGCAAAAACCGCCGGAGAGCTTATAAAAGATGAATTTGGAGATTTTTCTCGCATATCTTATAGCAATGAAATCATAACTTCTGATAATAAGCAAGGTTTTGTTATCAAGGTGTATAGATGAGGCTAATGCAGCCTAAAAAAGGGTATCGGTATAATTCTGATACTATGATGCTTTATGATTTTGTATCAAAAACAAAGCCAAAAGGCAAAGTCCTTGATGTTGGATGTGGATGTGGGATATTGGGGCTTTTGTTAAAACGTGATTTTGCTAGTATTAATATTGATCTGCTTGATATTCAGGAGCCAAATATAAATTTGGCAAAACAAAATGCCGACTCAAACTCTATTGAGGCAAATTTTATTACAGCCGATTTTTCTAATTTTAAAAGCGATAAAAGATATGATCTTATAGTCTCAAATCCGCCTTTTTATCACGATGGATCCAAAAGAAGCGAGAATGAGCATATAAAAATTAGTAGATATAATGAGTTTTTACCTCTTGAAAATTTGATCAAGTCGTCAAATTCGCTTCTAAAACCTCATGGAGCTTTTGTGTTTTGTTATGATGCAAAGCAGCTTAGTGAAATTTTAATATGTTTAAAAAAGTATAAATTTACACCCTCAAGGCTATGCTTTATTCATCCCAAAGCAACTATTGAAGCAAATTTAGTTATGATAGAGGCGAAAAAGAGTTCAAAGGCGCTAATGAAGATATTGCCCCCTGTTTTTGTTTTTGAAAATGATAAGTATAGCGAGATTGCTAGTGAAATTTTTGCTAGAGCAAATACTCTTAGTGAGGATTTTGATTGATAAGACAAGATGGATTTGATTACGAATTCGACTTTACTAAGTGCTCTGAGTGCGGAGGTAAGTGTTGCACGGGCGAGAGCGGGTATATATGGATAAGTCCAAATGAAATTTCAGCTCTTGCTGGATATCTTAGTCTTGATGAAGGCGAATTTAGAAATAAATTTTTAGAAAAGCACGGGTATAAATTTAGTATAAAAGAGAAGATTTACAATGGTGGTTATGCCTGTATATTCTTTAATGAGAGCGAAAAAAATTGTTCTATTTACGAGTTTAGGCCTAAACAGTGTATGAGTTTTCCTTTTTGGGATTATTTTAAAAATCATTTTGATGAATTGGAGAGAGAATGCGTGGGAATAAGGCGATTGTAGGAATTTTATTAATATTTTCCATGTTTTGCATAGGAGCGGCTAACGAAGATAAAAAATTTGATGAAAATCTCTATATACTTGAAGCGCTTATGGCGGTTGATAATTCTAAACACGAGGATGCCGTTACTATCTACAAGGAGCTTTACAAAAAGACAAATAAAATAACTTATTTAAAAGAGGCTTTGAAATTCGCATTTGTTTCAAATAGCCCTGAGTTTAATGAAATTTTAAAACTTGCTGAGCAAAATTTAAAAGATGATCCGGATTTTTTGCGCATCAAAGGTGCAAAGCTAATGGGTCAAAACAGGTTTGAAGAGGCTAGGAGAGTATTAGAAAATTTAATTAAAAAAGAGCCTAAGCCTAGAAGCTATATAATGCTCGGCTCTCTTTTTTCGATGCAGCGTAAAAATGAAGAGGCCTTGGCACAATTTCAAAAGGCCTATGAGATAGAAAAAAGCGATGAGAATTTGATTAGGATTGCTGATTTTCTTTATAATAAAATGAATAGAAAGCAAGAGGCGGTAAGCTATCTTGAGACATCAAGAAGAATCAATGGTTGCACTGCGCATGTGTGCATGACTTTGATAGACTTTTATATTCAGATGCAACAGTTTAACAATACGATTGAAATTTATGAGAATTTATATGAAATAATGAAAGAGAAAGAATTTTTAAATAAGGCTCTTGGAATTTATGTCTATCAAAAGAACTACGAAGATGCGATTAAATTTCTAAAAAAACATAAACATAACGATGATGCTTTGATGGAAATTTATGCTATGATTGGAGATTTTGACGGTGCATATAATAAGGCAAAAGAGATCTTTGATAAGAGCTTCAACTTGGAATATCAGGCGAAAATGGCAATCTATCAATATGAACGCGACTCTAAAAAAATGACTAAAAAGAGTCTTGATGAGATCATATATAACTTTGAAAAATCTGTAAACAGGCTTGATAATCCGGTATATTTTAACTATTACGGATATCTGCTCATAGATCATGATGTGGATATAAAAAGGGGCGTAGAGCTAGTTAAAAAGGCCCTCGAAAGAGATCCAAATTCTGTATATTATATAGACTCTCTTGCGTGGGGTTATTTTAAGCTTGGAGAGTGCGAGAAGGCAGATGAGCTTATGCAAGGCGTTATGCATGATAGTGAATTTATAGATAGCGATGAAGCAAAAGAACATATAAGAATGATAAAAGAGTGTTTGCAGAAGAATAAAAAATGATACTTGATCAGATTATAGAGCGAACAAAAGAGGATTTGGAGCAAAGAAAGGTCAAGTTTCCTCTTGAATGGCTAGGTAGAAGCTTGGCATATAATCCTTATGCGCCTAGAGATGTTGCAAGAGTATTAAGGTCCAGTGAAAATGAGCCTTTTAGGATAATAGCAGAAGTTAAAAAGGCTAGCCCCAGCAAAGGTCTTATTAGAAGTGAATTTGAACCTATTTTAATAGCTAAAAATTATGAAGACGGCGGAGCTAATGCAATCTCTGTTTTAACCGAGCCTCATTATTTTAAAGGAAATTTAGAGTTTTTAACTCAGATTAGAAGATATACGGCAACGCCTCTACTTAGAAAAGATTTTATAATAGATAAATATCAGATAGTCGAGGCTCTTGTTTACGGGGCGGATTTTATACTTTTGATAGCTAAGGCCTTAAGTAGATCTAAGCTAAAAGAGCTTCTTGAATACGCTCATCATCTCGGACTTGAAGCTCTTGTGGAGACGCATGACAAAGAAGATATCGCCAAGGCGATTTTTGTCGGAGCGAATATAATAGGAATAAATAATAGAAATTTACAAACTTTTGAAATGGATATGAGTTTATGCGAGCGACTTATACCGCTTTTGCCTCAAAATAAAATCATAGTGGCCGAAAGCGGACTATTTGATCATGAACAACTTGTAAATTTAAATAAAATAGGTGTCGATGCATTCTTGATTGGGGAGCATTTTATGAGACAAGATGATATTGTAAAAGCGGTTAAAACCATAAAGGAGGGGTGATATGGAACATATTTGTGCGCCTTGGAGAAGTGAGTATTTTAGCAAGAAAATGTCCGGATGCGTATTTTGCGATGTTGTAAAACATCCGGAAAATGACGAAAAAAATGGAGTCTTGTTTCGTGCTAAGCATTGCTTTGGTGTGATGAATCTATATCCGTATACTCCGGGCCATTTTATGGTAATACCATACGAGCATTTTGAAAAAATTGAAAGCCTAAACGATGAGGCTTGGATAGAAATGAGTAGATTTGTAAGAAAGGGTGTGGAAATATTAAAAAGAGAGCTTGGTGCAATGGGCGTAAATATCGGAATGAATTTAGGAAAGGCTGCGGGTGCTGGAATAGCTGAGCACGTGCATTATCACCTAGTGCCAAGATGGGAAAGAGATACTAACTTTATAACTTCTATTGCCGATCTAAGAGTGAATGGAGTGCCTTTTCATCCTCTGTACGAAAAGCTAAAAAATGCTTTTGAAAGTGTTAAATTTGAGTAAATCTGGAAATAATTTAAATTCTTTAAGATGTTTTATCTAAATATTGCAAAAAGCCGCTTTCGTTTAAAAAATATTGTTATACAATCGGACTTTATAAAAGTATAAAACGAAATTTTGTAAAATCTTATAATTAAAATTTTGGAAAAATTAAAGTAATTGATTGAAATTTAATCCAGTTCTTAAAAAGAGGAGTTGCGAAATGGGGTTTGCCATAAAGGCAATTTTATTATTTTTATTTTTTGTACCCCTTGCTTTTGGAAGTATATTAGATGATGGCAGACTTGACTGCGATGAAATTTTAGCCAATAAACTACGTGTTTTTTCTGCAAATTTTAATATCGAGGCAGCAGGATTAACAGCCATTGATTTTAGATGCTCAAGTTCTCTTTTAAATTTAAAGCATATAGAAAATCTGCTTGACACCTCAACTAAAATAAGATCGGAGAGTCGCTCTTGTGTAGGAAAAATTGCGGATATAAATTTAAATAATTTTAAATTTATGCTTTTAAAAGCCGGAATTGAGCCTGATATTTATGCACAAACTCTTCTTGAATCCGAAGAATATGAAAAAGAGCTTGAACAAAATAGAGCTTTTTTTAGATACTGGGGGCATCAAACTCTTTCAAATTTTTTACTATTTAGAGTGTTTAACAAAAACTATAATGAGGCTCTTGGTCCTACCGTAAAACACTATATGTCCAGTTTTAGAATGGATGAGGGCAGCGCTATCTACTATGCCACAAAGATTGTAAATGAGTTTTTAAAATTTGCAATTGCGATACAAAAAGAGGATTTTGCGGCCAGCATGTTAGATATTAGCGAAGTGCAAAAGCGCGTTAGTGATCCTAAATTCTCAAAAAATGATATAAACGAGTTTATATACTCCGGAAAGATTTCTAAAGACTCTTTGCAAAAAGCTTTTGAAACAGCGCTGCTTTATGATAAAAGCATAGATATTCTTAAAGAGTTTATACAAATAGGAGTAGATATTAATAGTGGGTATGAGAGCCCTCTTTTTTTCGCTCTTAATAATTTAAAAAGTGTTGAACTGCTACTTAAAAACGGTGCTGACGTAAATTATTCAAATTTGCTAGGACAAACCCCTCTTTTTAAGGCTGTAGGACTAAATGATCTTAATCTCGTAAAGCTACTTGTAGAGCACGGAGCTGATGTAAGCAAGAGGACTATTGATATAAACACAAAGCTTGCTTATGCTTCAAATCTAGGAGAGGTTTTACCAAGCTATATAAAACCTTGCGACTTTGAGCATACATCAAGAACTATTTTTATGGAGGCTGCTCGTAAAAGTGATGTGGAAATTTTAAAATTTTTAATATCCGTAGGTGTTGATTTAAATGCTGTAGATGATGCCGGATTTAACGCTTTTGATTATGCGATAATGGGCAAAAAAGAGGCAAATTTGCAGTATTTAAAAGCTCTTGGCTTAAAGTCAAATTTTGATAATTAGAAGGGGTAGTGGTGAAAGGAGCGGCTTTTATAACCGGAGCAACATCCGGATTTGGCGATGCGATAGCAAGAAGGCTATCAAAAGAGGGTTATAAAATAGTAGCCCTAGGGCGCCGAAGAGATAGGTTGGAAAAATTAGCTAAGGAGCTAAAAAATACTCATATAATAGAGTGTGACATTAGGGATAAGGATGCTGTTTTGGAGGCTGTAAAAAATATTCCGGAATCTTACAGGGATATTGAAATTTTAGTTAATAATGCAGGTCTCGCACTAGGCATAGATGGAATATTGCAAACAAGTGTGGATGACCTTGAAACAATGATAGATACTAATATAAAAGGGCTTTTGTACTCCACTAAAGCTGTTTTGCCCATAATGGCTGCTAGAAAGAGCGGATATGTATTTAACCTAGGATCTACTGCCGGCGCTTGGCCATATCCTGGAAGTCACGTATATGGAGCTTCTAAGGCCTTTGTTAAGCAGTTTAGTAGGAATATAAGAAATGATTTAAAAGGAACCGGTATTCGTGTGACAGAGATTGCGCCCGGTATTTGCAAGACAGAATTTAGCGAAGTGAGGTTTAAAGGTGATATAGAGCGTGCTAATGAGGTTTATGCGGGCGTTGAGCCTATAACCGCGCAAGATATAGCGACTATTGTTGTAAACTGTATAAATATGCCAAAGCATGTGAATATAAACATTGTAGAGCTGATGGCTACTGCTCAGACTTGGGCAGGGCTTCATGTGGAGAAAAATTAAATTTAATACAAAGGAAAGAGAGTGCAAAGATTTTTATTCTTATTTTTATTGCCTATCTTGGCTTTTGCCGTAGATCCTGAAGTGGCGGCAAAAAATGCCCAGATATTTGGTATTTGGACACTTGTGCCACCTGTTGTGGCTATAGTTTTGGCATTTATAACAAAAGATGTTATTTTGTCTCTTTTTATAGGTGTGTTTAGTGGAACATATCTAATAAATATAGCAGACAACGGTGCTTTTACCTCTTTTGTGAAGGGTTTTATCAGCATAGTTCAGCGTATAGTAGGCTCAATGGCCGATAGCTGGAATGCCGGTATTATACTTCAGGTTCTTTGTATAGGGGGTGTTGTTGCATTAATTACAAAGATGGGTGGCACTAAGGCTGTAGCACTATGGCTTAGCAAGAGAGCAAAGACCGGAGTTTCTGCACAGATTTCAACCTGGGTTATGGGACTATTCGTATTTTTTGACGACTATGCAAACGCTTTGATTGTAGGCCCAATTATGCGCCCTATAACTGATAAATTTAAGGTTAGTCGCGAAAAGCTAGCCTTTATCATAGATGCTACCGCCGCTCCAATAGCTGGCATAGCCATCATTTCTACCTGGGTAGGGCTTGAAATTTCACTTATTAAAAACGGATATGAGCTAATAGGAATAACAGATATAAACGCCTTTGGAATATTTGTAGAGACAATTCCTTATAGATTTTACAATCTATTTATGCTCTTTTTTATAGTTTGTACCGCTTTTATGGGACGAGAATTTGGAGGTATGCTAAAGGCTGAGAGGAGAGCTCGCACAGGAGAGCTTCACTCAATCAAGTCAAGAATGGTGGATGTTGAAGATAAGACTCTTGAGCCAAAAGAGGGTATAAAGCTTCAAAGTTCAAATGCTGTTATTCCACTTTTAGTCCTTATAATAGGCGCATTTGTCAGCTTTTATTTCAGCGGATTAAATGCCTTGCAAGGAGAGACTCTTGAAAAAGCCACGGCAAATCCGTTTACTTTTGAAACGTTTAGAGAGACATTTGGTAATGCCGATGCGTCCGTCGCTCTATTTCAATCCGCGCTTTTAGCGACTATAGTTGCGATATTTATAGGTATATATAGAAAAATATTCAGCGTAAAAGAGGCTATTGAGACCTGGGTTAAAGGCTGGAAAACAATGATAGTAACGATTGTTATCTTGCTTCTTGCATGGAGCTTAAGCTCTGTTATAAAAGAGCTTGGCACATCAAGATATCTTGTCGATATGCTATCTTCCGCTACGCCTAAGATAGTCCTTCCTGCAGCTGTATTCATATTGGGTTCATTTATATCTTTTTCTACAGGTACAAGCTATGGAACAATGGGAATTTTAATGCCTCTTGCCATCCCTCTTGCAAATGCTGTAGGAGTAAATAGCGGACTTGAAGGAGACGCACTTCATGCCTATATGATAGTAAATATCTCAGCTGTTTTAACCGGAGCCATATTTGGCGATCACTGTTCACCGATATCAGACACAACAATACTTTCATCAATGGGTGCAGGATGTAATCACATAGATCACGTTCAAACACAGATGCCTTATGCTCTAAGCATATGCGCAGTAAGTATTCTTGTAGGTTATATGCCTGTATCATTAGGGCTTAGTATATGGTTTGCTCTTCCTCTTGGCTTTTTGGCAGTAGTGTTATTGGTTAGATTTGTAGGACAGAAAGTTTAATTTGAGTTTAGATTGTAAATTTGTTTCAGAGTGCGGAAGCTGCACTCTGAATTTACCTTATATCGAGCAAATAGAATTCAAAAAAGAGTATATTAAGCGAGAATTTAAAGATTTTTATGCCGGAGAGTTTGAATTTTTTGCTTCGGAACCAATCTGTTATCGTGGTAGAGCAGAGTTTGGAATTTATCACGACAAAGACAAGATAAGTTACTCTATGCGTGGCAAAAATCAAAAATTTGTAATGATTGATGAGTGTTTAAAGGTTGATTCCAAAATAGCCGCTCTTATGCTGCCTCTTTTAAGATATATAGAAACAAATAGAAATTTAAGAGATAAAATTTTTGGAGTCGAGTTTATATCAACCAAAGATGAGCTTTTAGTAGTGCTTTTGTACCACAAGGATATTTCAAATTTAAAGAGTGAATTTGACAGCCTGGCACAAGAATTTGGAATTTTTGTTATCGCAAGAAGTAGGGGCAAAAAACTGATAAGTGGAAACGAAAATTTAAAAGAAAGATTGAATATACTTCAAAGAGAGTATAAATTTATCTTGGGTGATGGAGCCTTTATTCAACCAAATAGAGTAGTCAATGAAAAGATGATAGGTTGGGCTAAAGATTGTGTAAAAGATAGCCATGATATGCTTGAGATGTATTGCGGGCATGGAAATTTTACTATTCCGATGGCTGATAAATTTAATAAAATTTTAGCCACGGAAATTTCAAAGAAGTCAATTGATAATGCGCTTAAAAATTGTGAATTAAACGGTGTTGATAATATAAAATTTATTAGACTTTCGGCAGATGAGCTTATGCAAGCTTTTGCTGGTGTGAGAGAATTTAATCGTCTAAGAGGAGTAAATTTAAGCGAATTTAACTTCTCTCATATCTTAGTAGATCCTCCTCGCGCAGGTCTTGAGGCAAGTGTAATAAATTTTATAAAAAATTATAAAAACATAATCTACATATCCTGTAATCCGTCTACTTTGAAAGATAATTTAAAAGAGCTTATCAGAAGTCATGAGATCAAGAAATTTGCAATTTTTGATCAGTTTGCCAATACTGCTCATATAGAGTGCGGAGTGCTTTTAAGGAGCAAAAATGATAATTGATGATATATTAAAAACATCTAAAAATATAGCTATAGTAGGTCTAAGTCCAGACGAGAGCAAGGCTAGCAATATGGTAGCCAAATTTCTAATCAAAGAAGGATTTAATATCTTTCCAATTTATCCTAAAGAAGATGAAATTTTAGGTCGAAAAGTCTATAGAAATTTAAGTGAGATAGATGAAAAGATAGATATAGCTGTTATGTTTAGAAAAGGCGAATTTGCTGAAAATTTGATAATGGAAGTCATAAATTTAGGCATTAAAACTCTTTGGCTTCAACTTGGTATCACAAATAAAAATGCTAAAATAATAGCTGAAGAAAATAATATAAATTTTGTCGAAGATAAATGTATAAAAGTAGAGTTAGAGAGGTTGAAAAATGATATCGTTAAATAAAATAATACAAGCCAAACGCACCATAAGCGGATTTGTAGATAAAACTCCTTTTGCATATAGCACTAGACTTAGCCAGATGAGTGGAGCTAGCGTATATCTAAAAAAAGAGAATTTGCAACGTACTGGTGCATATAAAATAAGAGGTGCATATAATAAGATAGCAAATTTGAGCGAAGAAGAGCGCAATAAGGGTGTCGTGGCTGCAAGTGCCGGAAATCATGCGCAAGGTGTCGCTTTAAGCGCTAGAGAGTTTGGAGCTAAGGCTATTATCGTTATGCCTGAATCTACACCACTTTTAAAGGTTGCCGGTACTAAGGCTCTTGGTGCAGAGGTTTTGTTAAGCGGAGATAATTTTGACGAAGCTTATGAATTTGCCGTATCTTATGCTAAAGAAAATGGAATGAGCTTCATACATCCATTTAATGATGAATTTGTAATGGCTGGTCAAGGAACAGTAGGGCTTGAAATGCTTGACGAGATAGCCGATCTTGATATGATAATAGTTCCTGTTGGCGGTGGCGGGCTAATAAGTGGTGTAGCAAGCTGTGTAAAGCAGGTAAATCCGGATATTAAAGTAATCGGAGTAAGCGCAAAGGGCGCTCCTGCAATGTATAATAGCTTCAATGCAAAAAAAGTTATAAACTCAAAATCGGTTCGTACGATAGCCGATGGAATCGCTGTTAGAGATGCTAGTGAGATAACTTTGGCTCATATTGTTGAGTGCGTTGATGAGATAGTGCAGGTAGATGATGAGGAGATAGCCAATGCGATCTTGTATCTTTTGGAAAATCAAAAGATAGTCGTAGAAGGTGCAGGGGCTGTAGGAGTAGCATGTGTCATGCATGGCAAGGTTAATGTCAAGAAAGGCTCTAAAATAGGCATAGTCTTAAGTGGCGGTAATATCGACGTGCAGATGCTAAATATAATAATAGAAAAAGGTCTTATCAAGTCATCTCGCAAGATGATTATACAAGTAACATTGATAGATAAGCCGGGTGCGCTTTTAAGCCTAACTGATGCGCTTAAAGCGGCGAATGCAAATATAGTTAAGATTGATTATGATAGATTTTCTACCGAGCTTGAGTATGGCGATGCCAGCATTATCATAACACTTGAGACAAAGGGCAAGGATCATCAGGAGCAGGTTAGCAAGAGCTTAAAAGGCGCAGGATTTGAGTTTAGGCAAATTTTTTAATATAAAGTAGTGACATTAATACTAAATTCATTATTTTTTGGTAAATAGGCTTTAAAAAGGAGAATATATGATTGATTATATGATTTTAGCGCTTATGGCTTTTTTATTGGTTGTAGTTTTTATGCTGTTTAAAATTGTTAAAATTTCAAGCAGCAATCGAGCTAGCAAAGCTTCTATAAGCAATGAGATATTACAGCTTAAGTCTATCGGTGAGCTTTCCGTTTTTCAAGTCTATAGCAAGGAAATAGTAACAAAGACTGATCATGCATTTGGAAGCTTTGGTAAAGAATATTTAAGATGGCTGGTAAGCGAGAAAAAACTATCGATGATATTTGAATTTGAGATAAATTTCATATATGATCTAACCAGTCCAAAGATGGATATAATAAATATTGCAAACAGCGAATATCTAATAGTAATGCCTCCATGTAAATATAAATTTTCGATTGCTAATATGAAATTTTATGATGAGAAAAACGGTAAATTTATTCCATTTTTATTGCCCGACTCACTAAATGGCTTTTTTGGAAGCACATTTAGAGAAGAGGATAAAAATAGACTTATAGAAGAGGCTAGAAATGAGGTTGAAAAGATGTCTGTTAAGTTAATTTCTGAGCTTCAAAGCAAAATTCATAAATCTGCTCGCGATACTCTTGAGGCTATTGCTAAAAGCTTTGGGGCTAGGGCTGTTAAATTTGAATTTCATGATGATGATGAGCCGCTTGGCGGAAGATTAAATCTACAAAATGTAGCTTAAATTTACTTTGTTTGATTATACGTATGTTATCAGGAAAGCTTTTATGGCTTTTCTTGCTTACTATTTTTTATATTGATACTTATTGATATGCTATAAAATCAATTGGATAAAATTTAAGAAATTTATAAAAAAGGTTTATGGTGGGGATTGTAAAGGCCTTATTGATAGGCAAAGTTCAAACTTATGGAGATGAAAATGCGGCCAATTCGATAAATAAAATTTGGCAAAGCGCGATATTTAAAACAGCGACAAATGATGAAATTTATGCTGATAAATTCGGCTTTCATGGCGATGAGGTGGCTGATAAGAAGCATCACGGCGGAGCAGAGAAGGCTATATTTGCAAACTCTTATGAAAATTATCCTGTTTGGAGTGAGTTTTTGGGCTTAAATAATTTGCCTTTTGGTGCGATGGGTGAGAATTTAACTATCTCGGGCATACATGAAGAAAGCGTATATATAGGTGATGTGCATAAGATCGGCTCGCTTGTGCTTCAAGTAAGCCAGCCTAGAAAGCCATGTTTTAAGCTCTCAAAGCGCTGGATGAACGCAGGAGTGGCAAAAGAAATTTTTAGAAGCGGACTAAGCGGCTGGTATTATAGAGTGCTTGAGGCGGGCGCTTGCAAGGCGGGCGATAGTGTCGAGATGGTCTCTAGGGATGACAGCTCTATGAGTGTGGCTGATGTAAATCGTGTCTTTTATGCGCCTAAAGAAAATGCAAATTTGATAGATAAATTTATGAATTTACGTTGTCTTAGTGTCGGTTGGCAAGATGATCTTAAAAAGCGTATTGAAGGCGTTTATGATACATCTTATATGGATATAATTTAGGTTTTTATTTTGTAGCGCATATAGTTAAATTTGCATCGTTTTTATATGAGTACTTTTTAATATATTTAAATTTTGTTTGAAACTTCGTTATTTTAGCGCTAAAGTCTTGACAAATTTTAAAAAAGTGAATATAATCACGTTTTCTTATTCGGTATTGGGGTATCGCCAAGCGGTAAGGCATCAGGTTTTGGTCCTGACATTCAGAGGTTCGAATCCTCTTACCCCATCCACTTTTATTATCGCGGAGTAGAGCAGTGGTAGCTCGTCGGGCTCATAACCCGAAGGTCGGTGGTTCAAGTCCATCCTCCGCAACCAAGTAACTTTTTCTGCTTTTTTCTCTTAAGTTTTTAACTTTTTCCAAAACTTTCTAAAACTACGATATTTTCGACTGTTAAACTATTGCATCAATACTATTTTTAGCTTAAACTTTTCTTTATTTTTCCTTAAATTTCATATTTTTGGTATAATTTTCCAAAAAAAAGTGAGTCATATGTGAGTCACTATAAATCTACTGACTCACCTAAAAGTGAGTCACTTGTGAGCCACTTATAAAAGGAATGATATGCCACAAATCATAGAGATAAGCACTGAAAAAGAAATAATGTCTATTGAAGCCGATGAGAATAGAAAATCCGTTAGCGTTAAAGGTGTTAAGGGGCTAAAACTATTTATTTTTCCATCCGGCAAGAAAATTTTTAAAATCAAATACCGTAATGAAAGTGGTGTATATACGACCACGGTTATTGGAGAGTGGGTAAAGGGCATATATGGGATAAAAGAAGCCATAAGAGATTCAGCACCTTATTTGTCAAAAATTTCTGCCAATGAACCTATTGCAAAAGATGCTATTAGAACTTTTAATGATATATGGATGAGATACAAAACTCATGTAAATAGTACTAAAGCTGAGCTAAAGACACTTCAGCGTTTTATGAATCAATTTGAAAATTTGTTATTACCTGAAATTAAAAATATGGAGATATCACTTATTAGAGACACTGTAAAGGCTAGGCCGATTTTTTTAAGAATTTTAAAATCTTTACAAACTGAGAATAATCCGCGAACAAATACTGTCAATAAAATATTAAATAGGCTTAATCAGATATTTGATTACGCTGTTATTAATGGATTACTAGCCGATAATCCAACTAGAATCATATCTCAAAATTTCAGTAAACATTTCATTATAAAAAAACAGATTCCAAGAAAAGCGATTCTAGATATTGACCACTTATCACATTTTTTAAAGTCTATTGATGAGTATTGGGGAGATATAAATGTTCCGCTTTGTATGAAATGGACTATTTTATTTGCGGTGCGCCCTTCAAATGCTAGAGAGGCTAGGTGGAAGGATATTAATTTTGACAAAAAAGAGTGGAAAATAGAAGGTATAAATATGAAAATGGGCGAGGATTTCATATTGCCACTAACTGATACGGCAATAAAATTTTTAAGGTCTCTTCCAACTTATGGTAAAAATGAGGAATTTCTTTTTAGAGGTGCAAATGCCGGTAAGCCCATGAGCGATAACACAATGAGAATGGCGGTAATTAGGCTAGGTTTTAAGGGGGTTGTGGATATGCATGGCTTTAGATCAACATTTCAAACGCTTATGAGTGAGCTAAACTATACTGAAAAGTTAGGTTTTAGCGAGCAGGTACTATCACTATGCCTTGATCATCAGCTAAGACACAAAGTAAAATCGGATAAGGCCTATAACCGTGCAAAATATGAGCAAGGCAAGCGTGATGTATTTGAATATTGGCACAAATGTTTAGTAAAA